>DATBCI010000355.1:0-5180 GCA_036270555.1 Burkholderiaceae bacterium | reverse complement strand
GGCAAGGTGGCGGAGGAAAAGCGCATCCAGGACCTGCGCGACCGGCTGTTCGACCTGCAGCTCGAACCGGCCGCGCCGGCCTCGCCCCGTGCGGGTCCTTAGAGGTGCGACTTATCTGAGCCGCCGATCGATCAGCTCAACTAGTTGGGAATCGTCGAATTGAGAAGCCCAGAAACGCGCCGGATAACCCTGCGTGATCTGTGATGGATCGGTGCGCGGATCGCGCATCAGCAGCTCGGCGATTTCGGGGTGGCCGCTCAGCAGCGCGATAAAAAACGGCGAGCGCTTTTCGCGGTCCAATGCGTTCGGCTCGGCGTCGTGCTCGAGCAACTGTCTTGCGATCTGCTCCTGGCCGTGCTCGGCAGCGGCATGCAGGGCAGTCGACCCGTCCCGGTCGGCGCGGTTCGGATCGGCCCCGGCATCGAGCAGCGCGCTGGCGAAAGTGCTCCGTTCCAGGCGGATCGCGTCAAGCAGCGGTGTCGCGCCGGACGCATCGGCCAGGTCGACATCGGCGCCGACCTTGATCAGGCGCCGCAAGGCCTTCTCGTTGCCGCGCTCGACCGCGAGCCCGAGCGGCGTGAACCCGGTGCCGCCGCGCGCGTTCAGATCTGGCCGGTGCGACAGCACCTCACTGATCATCCGATCGTCGTCGCTGAGCAGCGCCATCGTCAGTGCGTTGTCGCCCAAGGCGGTGCGGGCCTGGATGCTGCCGCCCTCTTTCAGCATCGCGCGGAACAGGTCGACGTTGCCGTCGCGTATCGCAGCCAGCAGCACGTCGTCCTGAGGAACCCACCGGTCGGCCAGCGCCAGATTGCTCGCGATGCCCAGCAGCAGTGCGACAAGAAATCTCACCGACGGACTCCGGAGTCTCCCAACCGGCTGACCCGTGAATTTAGAAACCCCCGATGTCAGACTCATGTGTCAGAACCACGACTCAGGCACGTGATCGGACCGCTCACAATAGAAGCAGGGAGTTATGCGCGACCTGCTGCCAGCTGAACCGGTCCCGGATGACGGAAGCCGCCTCGCGCGCGCGCTGCAGCCATCCCGGGTAGTCCGCTGCAATCGCGCGAATGCCCTCGACGACGCTGTCGGGCGAGGGCTCGGCCCACTCGCCGAACGGTTCCTGACCGTAAATGCCACGATAGAACCCCGCGTAATCGTCGTCGACCAGCGGGGCCATGTCGAACCGGATTTCGCAATACAGCCCCGGTATCGTGTCCAGAAACGAGGTCTGCCCGCTGTAACCTGTGGCGAGGGTCGGCAGGCCGCTCGCCAATGCCTCGATGCAGGGCAGGCCGAAGCCTTCGGCGCGCGACGGGAATAGAAACAGGTCGCCCGAACGGTACAGATGGGCCAGCGCCTCCGTGGAGAACTTTCCAGACACCAGCTCGCAATCGAGCCCCATCGATTGCGCAACGGTGCCGAGCTGCCGCGCTCGCTCGGGAAACATGAAGTAGTCGGCCTTCGCGACCAGCGTCACCGGCAATTCTTTCGACAGGCGCGCCAGCGCATACAGCGCCACGTCGTACCCTTTGCGACGCTCGAGCTTGCCCACCATCAGCACGCGCAGCTTGCGCAGGCCGGGGGCCCATGCCGGCTCGAGGTCGCGCGGTACGAATGTGGCCGGGTTGATCCCGGCGGCCAGCACGTTGACCTCCCCGCTGAAGCCGTTGGCGCGCAGCACGTCGTGACCCCAACGGCTGGAAACCCAAACCTGGTCGAAGTAACTCAGTCGCGCGATCCAGGCGCTCGGCAAACGCGTGGACTCGAACATCATCCAAAGTACGAGTCGGGTCTTGATCTGCTCCAGGACCTTTGGATCGTACAGCCAGAAGAACACCGTCGTGTCGTCAGGGCGCTGGTGGCGAACGAGGCGTGCAATCGACTCCGGATCGGTGTTGTAATGGCGGACGACGAAGGGCGCGCCCTCGCGGGCACAGACCTCGCGCAGCGCCAGGAAATACGACTCGGCCAACGTGCCGACGCCGGTCGAGTTGAAGCCAACCACCAGGTTGAGGGTTCGCACGTGCAATCTAAGATAAGGTCAGCGCGCCAAGGCCGGCTCGACAAGGTCGCCGGGACAAGGTCGGCTCAGGTATCAGCTTCGGGTGCCCGCATTTCCGGCAAATGACAAGATCAGTCGCCCGGTGTGGGCTCGATGACGTTGTTACCGAAATCCGACGTTGCAAGTACCTCTCGTGACGGGCTGGCGTAACCGACCGTCGATGTCCGCGCGATGACCTGGATGCTTCCGGAGCCGGGGTCGTAGCCGCGGCTTAAATCCATTTGCAGGATCTCGAGGCGCGACGTCAGCAACAGTTGCGATGAGATGCGGCCGCGCGTCGCCTGGTAGTTGTGAATCGCGGCGCGCAGGTCGGCCTCGGAAAAATCGGTCCCGTACAGATGCGACGAGTCGCCCGCAATATGAGGCTGACCGTGCGTGTGAGCGCCGACGATTTGCAGCGCGTCCGGCGGTACTTCGCCGTACGGAATGGTGCTCCTCGTGAGGCCGCCGCGGACGGGGCGCGTTGCGTGCCAGCGGCCGTCCGGCATCAGATAGATCGCGGCGGCATATTCGCGGTTCTCGACGTAGCCGCGCCAGCCCAGCCCGGAGCGGATGAAGACCGCGTCGAATGCCTGTCTGGCGTCCGCGTAGGCAGGATCGACGGCCAGCGCGGAACCGGCCGGCGCGTCGGCAACGACGGCCTCGCCGGCCGTCTGGCCGGCCGCAGAAACACTGAACAGCAGCGCAAGCAACTGCGGGACGACTCGACACGACCTGTGCACCACCGGCTCCCCGGGTCGAAGGACCTGGGGCGGGCGCACGCGGGGAACGGCGCGTCAACGGCGCAGTCTGCGAGGCGCAACCCCTCTCCCAAGGAATCGGCGCACAGGCCTGGTGCTGAAGTGGCGGCGGGGCATCCGGAGCTTCGTTGTTGCGGTCCCCTTTGGCCGCAATTCCGGTGATCGATGGGATTTCCGCGCCCCTGTGGACGGCTGAACGCCGCCCAAGGATCGCGGCCTTCGATGAACTGCCTGTCATCAAGCGCTCTGGCGGGTCGGGCACAATAGCCTGGCGGCCAGAGTTGCTGCGGCGATAGCCGGCTGGTTAACCGCACGTCGCGATGGCTCTCTCGCTTCCGTCCGTCACCATCTGCTGCATCGATACGCGCTTTCCCGAGCTGGCGGAGTACTCGTTGCACCGCTCGATCGAGACGGCGCGCATCACGTTCGGCGACGTGCTGTTGTTCACGTCGGCGTCCAAGACGGACTTCGCCCGGCGCTTCACGTTTCCGGTCACCGTGATCGGCATCGGCGAGATCGCCTCCAAGGTCGACTACTCACGCTTCGTGATCAGGGAGCTCCCCGGGTACGTGAAGACCGATCACGCGCTCGTCACACAATGGGACAGCTTCGTGCTCGACGCCGCGGCGTGGCGGCCGGAATTTCTCGATTTCGACTATCTGGGGGCGCTTTGGCATTGGATGCAAGGACCGGCTCGGGTCGGCAACGGCGGATTCTCGCTGCGCTCGCAGCGCCTGATGCGGGCGGCCCGCGAGGCCCTCGGCGAGGTCGATGACAACGAGGACGTGCTGATCTGCATCAAGCACCGCGCGGACCTGGAGCAGCGCTTCGGCGTGCGCTTTGCCGATGAAGCCACCGCCAGGCGCTTCGCCTTCGAGCGCGCACTGCCGGACGCGCAGACGTTCGGCTTTCATGGCCTGTTCAACTTCGACCGGACCATGACCGCCGATGAGCTGGACGCGTATGCGCAAGCGCTGCCGCCGGCACTTGCGCTGACCATTGAAGGCGCCGAGCTGGCAGCGCGAGTCTTCAACGCGGGGCGGCGCGAGCTCGGCAAATTCCTGGTGCGGAGGCGGCTGGCGACCGACCCATCCGACCGGGTGAGCCTCAGCCTTGTCGCCCAGATGTGGAAAGCGGACGAGCCGTGCTGGTGCGCCTCCGGCCGCCCAATCGCCCTGTGCCATCCACCGCAGCCCGCGCCGCAAGCCGAGGTGGGCAGTCGTGGGAGTGCGTCGCCGATGGCGCAGACGCCCGCACATGACGGCTACAACGCCGAGGTGCTGAGCATGATTCCGGCGGGCCTGGCCCGCGTGGTCGAGGTCGGCGCCAGCAGCGGTGCGCTGGCGCAAGCGTATCGCCGCACCAATCCCGAGACCGACTACGTCGGAATCGAGATCGATCCGAGCTATGCCGAACGTTGCAAGGAGCGCTGCAGCCGCGTGCTGAACGCCAACATCGAACAGATCAGCGACACCGAGTTGCAGGCGTTGCTGCCGGTCGACTGCTGGGTGTTCTCCGACGTGCTGGAGCACTTGTACGATCCATGGCGGCTGCTGAAGAGGCTGCGGGCGACGATGAGGGCGGGCGATTGCGTGGTGGCCTGCCTGCCGAACACGCAGCATTGGTCGGTTCTGACGCGGCTGGTCAGCGGCAATTTCTGGTACGAGGACATGGGCCTGCTCGACCGCACCCACATCCGGTTTTTCACGCGGATCACGTTGATCAAGATGTTCGGGGACAGCGGCTTCCGGATCGAATCAGGCCAGCCGCGTATCTTCAACTTCGAGCATCAGGATCGGGCCCTGGCGGCGATCCGCGCCTTCGCTCAGGCGCTGGGACTGGATCCGGAGCTGTGTGCCCGCGACGCGGTCGTTTTCCAGTACGTCGTGCGCGCTGTCCCGGTCTGAGAGAAGCCTAAAGGCGGTGCGCTGGATCCGCCCGGCGAAGCCCCGAAACCAGCAAGCCGATCCCGGCGAGACCCACCAGCGCCATCGCCGCGCTTGAAGGTTCCGGTATCGGCGCTGCGACCAGCTGGACCGAATAGCTGCCGACCGAATTGGCCTGCAGCGTCGACATCACCTGTACGTAATACGTCGTCGGTTGCGTCAGGTCGTAAACGTAGACGCCTCCCGTCGTGGACATCGGCGTCAGCTGCGAGCCCGATCCCGGCGCGCCCGAATAAACGGCGAAGGTGTCCACCAGTCCGGAGACCGACAGATTGCTCAGATTGATCTGATCGCCGGAAAAGGATGTCCCGCCCTGTGAAGGTGGAAGTGTGAATTCCCAGCGGTCGGTGATCGACGTGGTTGCGGTCAGCGCGGTGTTGAATTGGTCGGTGAACGTGTCCGTCGAGGGCGAAGGAAGCATTCCCA
>DATBCI010000354.1:0-5712 GCA_036270555.1 Burkholderiaceae bacterium | reverse complement strand
CCCGTTCCTGATCCTGACGATCGCTGCGATCGGACTGAATATCCTCGTCGGCTACTGCGGGCAGATTTCGCTGGGCTCGGCCGGCTTCATGGCAGTCGGCGCGTACATCGCCTACAACCTGGTGGTGCGCGTGCCGTGGCTCGACTTCGTCGTCGTGTTGATGATGGCCGGCGCAACGGCGGCGCTGGTCGGCATCTTCTTCGGCGTGCCCAGCCTGCGGATCAAGGGTATGTACCTCGCGGTCGCGACCCTTGCCGCCCAGTTCCTGATGGATTGGGTGTTCGCCAGTGTTCCCTGGTTTACCCACGACTCGCCTTCAGGCTCGGTGTCGACGCGCACGATCGAGCTGCTCGGCTGGCGCGTCGAGCGTCCGGTCGACAAGTACCTGCTGGTGCTCGGGATCCTTGTGCTGTTGACGCTGGCGGCGAAGAATCTCGTGCGAGCCCGGATCGGGCGCGCGTGGATGGCGACCCGCGACATGGACGTCGCGGCCGAAGTGATCGGCATCCCGCCGCTGTACGCGAAGCTCAGCGCGTTCGCCGTCGGGTCCTTTTACGCGGGCGTCGCCGGAGCCCTGTGGGGTTTCGTCCACCTCGGTTCGTGGGAGCCGGCCGCTTTCGGGCTGACGGTGTCGCTGGACCTGCTCTTCATGATCATCATCGGCGGCCTCGGCTCGATCGTCGGCGCGTATTTCGGGGCGGCGTTCATCGTTCTGCTGCCTCTTGCACTGAACCAGCTGCCGCGCTGGCTTGGATTCGAGATCTCGACCGCGCTGCAATCGCATCTGGAATCGATGATCTTCGGGGCGTTGATCGTCGCATTCCTCGTGCTCGAGCCGCACGGTCTGGCGCGCCTGTGGGAGATCGGCAAGACGAAGTTGCGGCTTTGGCCGTTTCCGCACTGAAGTGGCATTCATAAGGAGACAGAAGATGAGCTGGCAATTCAGGACAAAGGTAGCGGCGGTCGCATGGGTCGGCGTGCTGATCGCGGGCGTGTCGCCGGGCGAAGGCGACGCGCAGACCAAGGAGCAGTTCATTCCATTGCTGGTCTACCGCACCGGGCCTTACGCGCCGAACGGCGTTCCGATCGCCAACGGCATGCAGGATTACCTGAAGCTGATCAACATTCGGGACGGTGGCGTCAACGGCGTCAAGATCACGTACGAGGAGTGCGAAACCGAATACAAGACCGATCGCGGCGTCGAGTGCTACGAGCGCCTGAAGGGCAGAGGTCCGACCGGTGCGAGCGCGGTCGAACCGATATCGACCGGCATCACGTATGCGCTGACCGACCGCGCGCCGGCCGACAAGATTCCTCTCGTTACGCTCGGGTATGGCCGTGCCGACTCTGAGGACGGCCAGGTCTTCAAGTGGAACTTCCCGCTGCTCGGCACCTACTGGACCGGCGCCGACGTGCTGATCCAGCACATCGCGAAGAAGGAAGGGGGGTTCGACCACCTGAAGGGCAAGAAGATCGCCCTCGTCTATCACGACTCGCCCTACGGCAAGGAGCCGATTCCGCTGCTCGAAGAGCGCTCGCGGATGCACGGTTTCGAGCTGATCAAGCTGCCCGTGACGGCGCCGGGCGTAGAGCAGAAATCGGTGTGGTTGCAGGTGCGCCAGCAGCGCCCCGATTACGTGCTGCTGTGGGGTTGGGGCGTGATGAATTCGACGGCACTGAAAGAGGCCGAGGCGACCGGCTATCCGCGCGAACGGATGTTCGGAGTCTGGTGGTCGGGTGCCGAGCCCGATACAAAGGTGGTCGGCCAGGGGGCGAAGGGGTATAACGCGCTCGCGCTGCAACACGGAGCGGGGCTGGCCAAAGTGCACGAGGACATCCTGAAGTATGTTCATGACAAGGGCCAGGGAACGGGGCCCCGCGAGGAGGTCGGCAGCGTTCTGTACACGCGCGGCCTGCTGATGGCGATGTTCAAGGTCGAGGCCATACGGCGCGCACAGGAACACTTCGGCAAAGGCGCTTCGATGACGGGCGAGCAGGTGCGTTGGGGCCTGGAGCACCTCGCCCTGGACCAGTCGAAGCTCGATGCGCTCGGCTTCGCCGGCGTATTGCGTCCGATCAGCACCTCGTGCAGCGACCATGTGGGCGCGTACTACGCGCGCATCGAGACCTGGGATGGGTCGAAGTGGTCAATTACGTCGGATTGGTACGAAGCCGACCGGAAGGTCGTCCGACCATTAGTGGAACGATCGGCCGATGCGTACGCGAGCGAGAAGAACATCACGCGGCGCACGTCCGAGGATTGCAAGGGCTGAGCGCACCGGCAGAGTTGAGCGCACTGGAAGCCGCAGAGGCCGTTAGCAGCAGCGAGGACGGACCATGAACGCGGTGGCAACGACTGCGGAGGGCAATCCGACGGTGACGGCGCGGAGCCCTCCGCTGTTGGTCGTCAACGGGATCGAGGTGATCTACGACCATGTGATCCTGGTGCTCAAGGGCGTTTCCCTCATTGTTCCGGAGGGCGGCATCGTCGCGCTGCTCGGCGCCAACGGCGCCGGCAAGACGACTGCGCTGCGAGCGGTGTCCGGGCTGCTGCGCGGCGAACGGGGCGAAGTGACCAAAGGCTCGATCGAGTTTCGGGGCGACCACATCGAGGACCTGACCACCTACGATCTGGTCCGGCGCGGAGTTGTCCAGATCATGGAGGGGCGGCGCTGCTTCACACACCTGACGATCGAGGAGAACCTGCTCACGGGAGCTCATGCGCGCTCGGCCTCGCGCGGCGCGATCGCGGCGGACCTGGAGCGCGTCTACGCTTATTTCCCGGCACTGAAGGCCCGGCAAGCCAGCCAGGCCGGCTACACCTCGGGTGGCGAGCAGCAGATGTGCGCGATCGGGCGCGCGTTGATGGCGAGGCCCTCATTGATCCTGCTCGACGAGCCGTCGATGGGCTTGGCCCCCCAGATCGTCGAGGAGATCTTCGGTATCGTCCACGATCTGAATGCACGTGAGCGAGTCGCCTTTTTGCTGGCTGAGCAGAATGCCCACCTCGCGCTGCGTTACGCGCGCTACGGTTATATCCTGGAGAACGGTCGCGTCGTGATGGACGGCGACTCCACCCGGCTGGCGAACAACGACGACGTCAAGGAGTTCTATCTTGGCGTCTCGCGCGACGGCCGCAGGAGTTTCCGGGAGGCCAAGTTCTACCGGCGTCGCAAGCGCTGGCTGACGTGAGCGGACCCGCGCCCGCAATGAGCAAAAAACGTGTCGCAGCGCATAGAGCACTTTGACGCGCGGGAGAGCCAGGATCCGCAGGCGCGCTTGGCACAGCTTGAGGCGCGCCTACCCGGGCTGCTGGAAAGTGCGCTGCGTGCGCCGGGCTGGCAGCGCCATCTGGGCGACATCGCGCCCAGATCGATCAACTCGCTGCGCGCGCTGGCGCAGCTGCCGCTGCTGCGCAAGTCCGATCTGATCGCGCGCCAACGGGAACTGCCGCCGTTCGGTGGTTTTGACGCGGAGCCCTGGGTGACCTTCGGTCGGGCCTTCACGTCGCCCGGTCCGATCTACGAGACGGAGGGGTGTCATGACGACGCGTGGCGCTCGGCGCGGGGCCTTTTTGCCGCCGGGCTGCGGCGCGGCGACCTGATACTGAACACGTTTTCCTATCACCTGACCCCCGGGGGGTTCATCCTCGACTCCGGAGCGCGCGCACTCGGCTGCAGGGTGATCCCGGCCGGTCCGGTCAACACCGGGCAGCAGCTCGATGTCATCGAGCACCTGAAGCCGGTTGCTTACGCGGGCACCCCCGACTTCCTGAAGATCCTTCTGGATGCGGGCTCGAAGGCAGGGCGCGATGTCTCATCGCTGCGCAAGGCGGTCGTATCGGGCACCGCCCTCGGCGAGGCGCTGCGAGACGAGTTCCGCGCCCGCGGCATCGACGTTTATCAGATCTACGCGACGGCCGACCTGGGCCTCGTAGCCTACGAGACGACAGCGCGCGAAGGCCTGGTCGTCACCGAGGACGTTCTGATCGAAATCGTGCAGCCCGGTACCGGCGCGCCGGTTCTCCCAGACGAGGTCGGCGAGGTGATCGTGACATCGTTCGACCACGATCGGCCGTGGATCCGACTTGCGCTCGGCGACCTGTCGGCGGTGCTGCCCGGTCTGTCGCCGTGCGGTCGCACGAACACACGCATCCGCGGCTGGCTCGGCCGCGCCGACCAGACGACCAAAGTCAAGGGAATGTTCGTATGGCCGGGGCAGGTCGCGGAGGTGCTCCGGCGGCATCCGGAGCTCGTGCGCGCGCGCCTCGTCGTCGGACGCAGCGGCGAAACCGACACGATGCTGCTTCGCGCCGAAACCGCAGCGGCTCCGGAGGCACTCGCGGCGGCCGTGGGCGAAACGCTGCGCGCGGTCACGAAACTCGGCGGGCGCATTGAGCTGGTTGCGCCCGGAGCCCTGCCCGACGACGGCAAAGTGATCGAGGACAACCGCCCGGTGGGCTCGCGCGAGCGCGCCGGGTAACGGCCGCATCCGTCAAGCGATCAAGGCCGCCGCAGCGATGATGCCGTAGCCGGGCTGGCCGCTTCCTTTCGGCCTGGGCTCAACTGCGCTCGCGCTGGCCGCGGCGCTTGCGGGCCGTGGTGCTGTGAGGCGTGCCCGGTGTCAGGATCGCCGCTGTAGCGCCACAGGCCTGGCACGTCGAGAACGGTGACGCCGCCGAACTCGATGCGCACGAGGCCCGCGCGCTGCAGCGCGTGCAGTGCCCTGTTGGCGCGCTGGCGCGAGACCGCCGACAGCAAGCCGATTTCATCCTGGCTGAGCCGGACGAAGCAGCTGGTGCGCGGATACAAGTCGGGATCGAACAGGCTCGCAAGACAGCGCGCCACGCGCGTATCGGGGCTCAGCAGGCGGTCGTACACGGCGAGGCCGATGAACAGACTCAGACGCGCATTCAGCGAAGACAGGATGAAATGATTGAAGCGCAGGCTCGTGTGCAGCAGGTGCTCATAGGCGGCGCGCGGCACCAGCGCCAAGTGCGAGTCTCGAATGGCAACGACTTCGTACCGCCAGTGCTCGCCCTTCATCAGTGTACCTTCGCCGAACCAGCCGCCCGCGGAAACGGCCGTGAACGTCGATTCGCGGCCGTTCGGCAGCGACACCGTCATCTTGGCCATGCCTTCGATGACTCCGATCCAGAAGTTGCACGGAGTGCCCGCGCGGACGAAGTGGGTGCCGGCGGGAACACGCCGTTCTTGCGCCTCGCGGCAGATGCGGTCGAGCTCCTCGCTGGTGAGCGCGCCGGCCCAGCGGCTATTCCGCAGCATCCCGTCCAAACGGGTCGACGACGAGGAGCCATCTGCGCGTCGCAAGCTGAAATTCGAGCCTTCGCTGATCGACTCGCGCACCGCTGCTCCCGACGCAGGTCAAAGGATGTGTGGCGCGGATGATCTTACGCCCAAAGTTTCGTATTTCCCGACCTGCACACGCTGATTGCAAGCAGCAAGCCGCACCCGTCCTGGAGACGACGGCGGTCGTGGAGGGGCCGCGAAGTCTTCCGCAGCGCAGCGCAACGCGCCAAGTCTCGCCCAGACGAACAGCGCCTTGGTAGGTGAGTCACTCAGGATGTCGCCGGGAAGACAACTTCCGGATGCCATTCTCGGTAGGATCGATCGCACTATAAAAAGGAGCGAGACGGCGATGAACGATCGGACGGTTTTCCCTGCGGATGTGCAGGCTGCGGATGAGCGCCCG
>DATBCI010000353.1:0-7991 GCA_036270555.1 Burkholderiaceae bacterium | reverse complement strand
CCCGTTAAACGTGCGAGTTCCGTCAAAAGTAAATAGTCCTACGGACATTGCTCCCGACGCGCTCTGCTCATTACAGATGCCGGTTCCGGTAAATCCGTAGTTGCCTATCAGCGTCGAATTTCCGCCAGCGATGGCCGCTGTTGTGCAGACGGTCAGCAATAGCGATGTTGGCCAAGCCAGCACTCGTTTCATCGAACTTTCTCCTTATAAGATGCCAACCGGTTTTAGACAGGGATCACGCACGACTGCCCAACAGGTACCGGACCTTGTTCCCAAGCAGAAGAGCCGGACTCAACGCAACGCCCTTCGAAGGACGAGCGGGCTGAAGTATGGATCTGACGGGTTTTCCCCATGATCAGGTCTTACTCGGAGGTGGTATCCGGGAAATCCCCGAGGTCGGCCGCGCCCGACTGACGATCGGTCTCGGTACGGCGGCGCAGTGTCGCTAGAGCACGACGTTGCGGAATATCGATTAGCGAGTTACCGGTACGGGCGAGTTCCGCATGATTGTCGACGGCTCATGAGGAGGTCGGCTTGCTACTGTATTGGTCCCGCGCAAGAGGGTCGTCCTATTTCAAAGGTAGGCAGTTTTCCGATGGCACGCGAGCTACACTTCAGCGTCTTCGGCAAGCAAATCGCCATCGCGGGCGAAGAAGGCGCGTGGTCGGCGTACCAATGCCTTACACTCTCCTAACCGTTAGTACTGTTTAGAGGCTGTGGTGAACCGGCTGCGCCGCCGCCTGCTCGCCGCTGCCGCGCTGGGCGCAGCCCACCGCCTCGCGCGCGCGACGATGGTTTACCCCAACGCGACGCCGCGGGCGCTGGACTTCCCGCGCGATTTCGGGGCCCACCTGCCCTACCGGATCGAGTGGTGGTACCTGACCGGCGTGCTCGATGCCGCGCCCGGTGCAGCCGAAGGTGCAGCCGAACCGAGGCTGGGCATGCAGCTGACGTTCTTCCGCATCCACCCGCCGGTCGACCCTGACAACCCGAGCCGCTTTGCCGCGCATCAGCTGGTGATGGCCCACGCGGCAATCGGCGACCCGCGCCGCGGTGCGCTGCTGCACGAGGAGCGCATCGCGCGCACCGGCTTCGGAGTTGCTGCAGTTTCGGAAAACGACACGCAGGTCGAAGTGGATCGGTGGAGCCTGGCACGCGATCCCGCCACCGGCATTTATCGGGGAGCCGTGCGGGCCTCGCAGTTCCAGATCGAGCTCGCGGCCACGCCCACGCAGCCCCTGCTGCTGCAGGGCGAGCACGGCTACTCGCGCAAGGGACCGGGCGACCCACAGGCTGCGCCTGCAAGCTTTTACTACTCCGAGCCGCAGCTCGCGCTGCAGGCGCGCGTGCGCATCGAGGACGAGCGCGGTGGCGGGGCCAACGCTGCGCGCAGCGGGCGCGGCTGGCTCGACCATGAGTGGTCGAGCACGTATCTGCCGCCCCAGGCGAGCGGCTGGGACTGGGTCGGCTTCAACCTCGACGACGGCTCGGCGCTGACTGCATTCCAGATGCGGCCGTCAGCGTCCAGGAACGAAGCTTCCGGGAGCACTGCGGCCTGGTTCACGTACGCGTCGCTGCGCTCGGCGGCGGGGCTGCAGACCTTTGCGCCAGGCCAGGTTCGCTTCGAGGCGCTGCAACGGTGGACCTCGCCGCGCACGCGCGCCACCTATCCGGTCGCGCAGCGCATCGTGACCGGCTCGCGCGTGTTCGAAACGCGCCCATTGATGCCGGACCAGGAGCTCGATCCGCCCGGTGGATTCGCTTATTGGGAAGGCGCCAGCGACCTGCTCGAAGACGGGCGCGTGATCGGGCGCGGCTACCTGGAGCTCACCGGCTACGCGGGAGGGGTTCCCGCAACGCTCAGTCGATGAACAGCGTCGCCGGCCGCTCGAGCAGGCCCCGGACCTCCTGCACAAACCCGGCGGCTTGCGCACCGTCGACCACGCGGTGATCGAACGACGACGACAGGTTCATCATCTGCCGCACAGCCACCGCGCCATTGACGACCACCGGTCGCAAGGCGATCCGGTTCACGCCGACGATCGCCACCTCGGGGTGATTGATGACCGGCGTGGACACGATGCCGCCGAGCTTGCCCAGGCTGGTGATCGTGATGGTCGAACCCGTCAGCTCGTCGCGCACCGCCGTGCCATCGCGCGATACACGGGCCAGCCGGGCGATTTCAGCCGCGCAGCCCCACAGATCCCACGCCTGCGCGTCGCGCAGCACCGGCACCATCAATCCGGAGTCGGTCTGGGTGGCGATGCCGACGTGCACCGCGTCGTATTCGGTCATGACCCCAGCCTGGTCGTCGAAGCGCCCGTTGATCTGCGGATACTCGCGCAGCGCCCGAACGATCGCGCGAACCAGGAAGGGCAGCATCGTCAGATGCCCGCGCACCGCGGCCCACTTGTGATTCAACTGTGACCGCAGCGCCTCGAGCTCGGTGACGTCGACCTCCTCGACGTACGTGTAGTGAGGGATGCGGCGCTTGGACTCCTGCATCTTCTGCGCGATCATCCGGCGCAGCCCGATGATCCTGACTTCGCGCGTGCCGCTGGCGGACGTCGCCGGCCGCGCAATCGGGCTCTCGGCTGGCCGCGCCGCAGGCGCCGGTGCAGCCTTGCGCGCCGCATAGGCTTCCAGGTCCTCGCGTGTGATGCGGCCGCCCGGGCCTGTCGGCGGCACCTGGCGCAGGTCCACACCCAGTTCCCACGAGCGGGCGCGCACCGCGGGTGAGGCGATCGGCCGGTCCGCCGAAGCGCGCGTGCCCTCCGAAGCGCGAAGCGCGAAGGAGGGCAGCGCGGAGGCGGAACGGGCGTGATCCTCAGGCGCGGGTGCCCTCACCCCCGAGCCCTCTGCCGCAAGGCGGGAGAGGGGAGGCGACCGCTCCTGCTTCTCCCCTCTCCCGCCTTGCGGGAGAGGGGCCGGGGGTGAGGGTGCGATCGACTGCGCGGCTGACTCCCCTCTCCCGCCCTGCGGGAGAGGGCTCGGGGGCGCGGGTGCCATCGGCGCTTCGGAGGGCAAGCCATCGCGCTCGATCCGGATCAGTTCACCACCCACCGGCAGCACCTGCCCCACTTCACCGCCCAGCTGAACCACGTGGCCGGCCACCGGCGAAGGAATCTCGACGGTGGCCTTGTCGGTCATCACATCGGCCAGTGCCTGGTCCTCGGCCACCTTGTCGCCGGGCTTCACGTGCCATGCCACCAACTCGACCTGGGTGATGCCTTCGCCGATATCCGGCACCTTGACGACTTGCAGTGTCACGTCACGGCTCCATCGCACGCCGGAACGCCGCTGCCACACGAGCCGGTCCCGGGAAGTAGGCCCATTCCTGGGCATGCGGATACGGGGTGTCCCATCCGGTCACGCGCTCGATCGGCGCCTCCAGGTGGTAGAAGCAGCGCTCCTGCACGAGCGAGGCCAACTCCGCGCCAAAGCCGCTGGTGCGCGTGGCCTCGTGCACGATCACGCAGCGGCGCGTCTTCTTCACCGACTCGACCAGGGTCGACAGGTCGAGCGGCCACAGCGTGCGCAGGTCGATGATTTCGGCATCGACCCCGCTTTCGGCCGCGGCTGCCTGGCACACGTACACCGTCGTACCGTAGGTCAGCACGGTCAGGTCGGAACCGGCCCGGAACACGGCGGCCGACTCCAGCGGCACCGTGTAATGGCCCTGCGGCACTTCGCTCGAGGAGTGCTGCGACCACGGCACCAGCGGGCGGTCGTGGTGGCCGTCGAACGGCCCGTTATAAAGGCGCTTGGGCTCCAGGAAGATCACCGGATCGTCGCACTCGATCGAGGCGATCAGCAGGCCCTTGGCGTCGAACGGATTGCTCGGCATCACGGTGCGCAGCCCGCACACGTGGGTGAACAGCACCTCCGGACT
The DNA here is from genome assembly GCA_036270555.1 of Burkholderiaceae bacterium. Classification (GTDB taxonomy): domain Bacteria; phylum Pseudomonadota; class Gammaproteobacteria; order Burkholderiales; family Burkholderiaceae_F; genus VBCK01. The sequence goes on along the minus strand of DATBCI010000353.1, from coordinate 4,099 downwards.
CTGGCTGTGCGTCTGGCCGCCGTAGATGCCGCCGCCGCACGGCATCCGGATCGTGATCGGCGCGCTGAAGTCGCCCGCGGACCGGTAGCGCAGCCGCGCCGCTTCCGACACGATCTGGTCGTAAGCGGGATAGATGTAATCGGCGAACTGCACTTCGACCACCGGCCGCAACCCATAGGCGGCCATGCCGATGGCGGACCCGACGATGCCGCCCTCGGAAATCGGCGCATCGAACACGCGCGTGCGGCCGTACTTGGCCTGCAGCCCTTCGGTACAGCGGAACACGCCCCCGAAGTAGCCGACGTCCTGCCCGAAGACTACGACGTCGCGGTCGCGTTCCAGCATCACGTCCATTGCCGATCGCAGCGCTTGCACCATCGTCATGGTGGCCATCGTCGCGCCTAGCCTCCGCCCTGCTGGGCCTGCTGGGCCTGCTGGAGCTGCTGGGCCTGCTGGGCCTGCTGGAGCTGCTCGCGCAGGTGCCACGGCATGTCGCGGTACACGTCCTCGAACATCGTGGCCAGGGGCGGGATGTTGCCGTCCAGCAGCGTGCCGGAGCGCTCGGCCTCCTTCTGCGCCTCGGCCACTCGCGCCTCGACTTCGGCGCGCGCCTGCTCGTGCTGCGCTTCCGACCATGCGCCGATCCGGATCAGGTGCTGCTTGAGCCGGGCGATCGGGTCGCCCAGCGGATAATGCTGCCAGTCGTCGGCGGGCCGATAGCGCGAAGGATCGTCGGAGGTCGAGTGGGCGCCGCCCCGGTAGGTGACCCACTCGATCAGCGCTGGCCCCAGGTTGGCGCGTGCGCGCTCAGCCGCCCAGCGCGACGCGGCGTACACCGCGAGGAAGTCGTTGCCGTCCACCCGCAGCGACGCGATGCCACAGCCGACGCCACGCTCCGCAAAGCTGGCGGCTTCGCCGCCGGCGATCGCTTCGAACGTCGAGATCGCCCACTGGTTGTTCACGACGTTCAGGATCACGGGCGCGCGATACACGTGCGCGAATGTCAGGGCCGCGTGGAAGTCGGCCTCCGCGGTCGCGCCATCGCCGATCCAGCCCGATGCGATCCGCGTATCGCCCCGGATCGCCGAGGCCATGCCCCAGCCGACCGCCTGGATGAACTGCGTGGCCAGGTTGCCCGAGATCGTGAAGAAACCCGCCCGCTTGTACGAGTACATGACCGGCAGCTGGCGACCCTTCATCGGATCGCGCGCGTTCGACATCAGCTGACACATCAGTTCGGCCATCGGGATGTCGTCGCGCGCCAGCAGTAGTCCCTGCTGGCGATAGGTGGGAAAGTTCATGTCGCCGGGCTCGAGCGCCATCGAATGCGCCGTGGCGATCGCCTCCTCGCCCAGGCACTGCATGTAGAACGAGATCTTCTTCTGGCGCTGCGCGATCAGCATGCGGGCGTCGAATGCGCGCGTCTTGAGCATCGCGCACAGGCCGCGGCGCAGCTGCTCGGGGTCGAGCGCAGGGTCCCACGCACCCACCGCGCGGCCTTCGTCGTCCAGCACCCGCACCAGCGCGCTGGCCAGGTCCATCGTGTCGCGCGGCGATACGTCGACCGGGGGCCGCCGCACCACTCCGGCCGGCGACAGGCGCAAATATGAAAAATCGGTGGCCCGCCCGGGGCGCCCGGTCGGCTCCGGCACGTTCAATCGAAGCGGATCCCGGTTCATGCTGGAGCGCTACGGAATGTGCTATTGAAGGTCGATCTTGCCGTCGAGGGTGACCTCGAGCTGGATGCCCGCGATCTTCAGCGTGACGGTCGCGGGCAGCGACTCGCCGCCCTGGATCGCACCCGAAGCAAGCGCTTTCTCGACCGCCTGCTCGATCTCTTGCTGGGATCGAACCCCCACCATCTTCAGGAACTTGCGCACGCTCAGATTAAACGTCTCCTGATCCATCGTTGCTCCTCAAGCGGATGCTGCGAGCAGCGCATCGACGCCTTCGCGCATGCGCCGCCAGTGCGAACCCTCCCAGAACACGCGCGCGCAACCATCGCACATGCTGAAACGCGGATAGCGCTCCAGCACCCCAGGCGGCACTGCCGCGGCAATGCGGTCCTTCGGCGCGGGGCGCAGCATACCGTTACAGCGCAGGCACCGGGTGAACGGCTGCGCCGCGCCCGCCAGGTCGAGCCGATCGACCACCTCGCGCAACTGCTGCTGCGGCTGCAACGCGCGCACGAAGCAGCCGTGCGTGATGCTGCGGCGCTTCAGCAGCTGCCGGTCGCGTGTCAGCACGATCCGCTGCTGCACCCCCGCCAGCTGTTCGATTTCGTGGTCGTCGAAATGGTTGTGGTACAGCGTGTCGAAGCCGAGCAGCCGCAGGCGATGCGCCAGGCCGCCCAGGTGCGCATCGGCGATGAAACGGATCCTGCGCAACGGGCGCTCACGCACACGCAGCAGCGGCGTGACGTCCAGCGCCTCGAACACCGGATACACGGATACGCGGTCGCCATCCTGTAACAGGCGGTCGAAGCCGACCGACTCGCCATTGACCAGCACCAGCTCGACCTCGGCGTGCGGCACGTCGAGCGCCTCGATCATGTGCTTGACGGTGGCCGCCTGCGGGCAACGGCAGGTGAATTCGCGGCCGCGCCGCCCAGGGGCGAGAAAGTCGTTCAGCTCTTCGTAGAAACGAAACGTCGCCGCTGTCATCGCGCGCAAGTGTGCTCTTACGGCGCTCGAAGCACCAGCGGCGCCGCGGCAGGCACCGCCGGGCGGGCCCGCTGCGATCGGCTGCATCACTTCATCCGCGTGTCACCCTCGACACGTCATCCACTCGGGTCCGCAGCGCGCTATCGTGACGGCGTAGCATTCGGCCAGAACCCATCATGGCGGAATTGGACTTCGCTGCACTGCGGCGTCAGATGGTCGCGCAGATCGCGGCCCAGACGATCTTTCTGACGGCCCGTTTGGGCAAGGCGTCGCTGGACCGGCGCGTGCTGGACGTGTTGGGACAGGTGCCTCGCCATGAATTCGTGCGCCTGGAAGTGCTGCCACTGGCCTATGCGGACATGCCGCTGCCGAGCGGGTTCGAAAAGACGATCTCGCAGCCGTTCATCGTTGCGCTGATGACCGACCTGCTGGCCCTGCAATCGACCGACACCGTGCTGGAGATCGGGACCGGGCTGGGTTACCAGGCGGCCATCCTGTCCGAGCTGGCGCAGCGCGTCTACAGCATCGAAATCATCGAGGAGCTCGGCCGCGAGGCGCGCCAGCGCCTGGCCCGACGTGGCTATACCAACGTCGAGGTACGGATCGGCGACGGCCGCGGGGGCTGGCCGCAACACGCCCCGTTCGACAAGATCATGGTGACGGCCGCACCCGAACTGGTACCGCCATCGCTGCTGTACCAGCTCAAACCCGGCGGCAGGATGGTGATCCCGGCCGGGCTGGCCGACTCCCAGCAACTGCTGCTGGTCGAAAAAGACGACCGGGGCATGGCGACGACGAAGGAGATCCTGCCCGTGCGCTTCTCGTTGCTGGAGGACACCGAGGAGGGTTGATCGATGAAGAAGGCGGCGCTCGTTTTATCGATGCTGGCGTTTTCAATGCTGGCAGGGTCGGTGGCGCCGGCGCAGGCCGATCCGCCGAAGGATCAGCCGAAGGCGGCGGCCGACAGGATCAAGCTGCTGTGGCTCGGTCAATCGGCCTTCCGCATCCGCACCCTGACCGGCAAGGTGATCGTGGTCGATCCGTTCCTGACCAAGAATCCGAAAACACCGGAGCAGTACAAGAAGCTCGACGCGCTGGGCAGGGTCGACCTGATCCTCGTCACCCACGCGCACTCGGATCACCTCGGCGACGCGCCGGAACTGGCCAGGCTGAACAACGTGCCCCTGGTGGGGCCGGCGGGACTCGACCAGTCGATCCAGACGCTCGGCATCCTGCCGCCGGAGCTGGCGCCACGGATGAACAAGGGGGGCACCATCACGCCGTTTGCGGCCGAGGGCGCGCCGGGCGTGAGAATCACGCAGGTGCATGCCGAGCACAGCTCCGAGCTCGTGTGGCGCAATCCGGCCACCGGCAAGGACGAGACGCTGGTCGGCGGCGAGCCGGTCGGATTCATCATCGAGCTGGAAAACGGCTTC
>DATBCI010000352.1:0-2565 GCA_036270555.1 Burkholderiaceae bacterium | reverse complement strand
TCGGCCCAAGCCGACTGCACCAGAAGCTGATGAATTCCGAAGTACGAAACGGCGCCCAGCACGAGAATCGCTGCCAGACCTCCCGCAATTACGGCTTGGATCTTCCGCTCGATCGGTAGCAGCCCTGCTGTGCTGCCGATCTTTTGCGCCAGATTCATTCCATAGGACCTTGCAGTACTGCGCGATCCGGCGCAACGGCAGAGATTGGCGGCTTCCGCGCAAAACCGGCCGCCAAGCCGGCTTCGCGTGGGTCACAGTCTATCAATGCGACCGGTGCCGGTACCACATATTTAGACAGCCGACCATGCGACGCCGATGGTTAAATCCGGGATATGACATTCTGCATATCAGCTAACGCGCATACCGGTTTCACCTCTTTTCGACGTGGTTTGAACAGGCAGAACTCAACAGGGACCAGAACCGTAGAATCGACCGACGCAACTGCAAACGCTTGCAACGCACATGCACCCACGTGAGTTGACGCCAAGCACGCGCATCGGCTTGAGTACCGACCGCGACAAGCCACTCGCGGTGACACGCGCCACGCGGGTCCGCATCGCGGCCATGTGCCTGTGGTCGCTGGCAGGTTTGAGCGGCTGCGCCAATTCGCCTTCCTCGGCCGCAACCGATGCGCCGCCGCCTGACTATGCGTCCGTGGTTGCCGATCCAATTCGCGTCGATGAGGATCGCGTTGCAGACGAGCGCCGCAAGCCGCTTGATTTCCTGCGCTTTGCCCAAGTGCACGCCGGCATGAACGTCATGGACGTTGCGGCCGGCGGTGGTTACACGACGCAGTTGCTCGCGCTCGCGGTAGGCCCGAGCGGAAGCGTTTGGGCACAAACGAGCAAGGTCCGCCCTGGCCTGGAAAAGCGGCTGGCTGCGCACCCACAGGCCAACATTCATGTGTTGGTGCGTGGATTCGAGGATCCCTACCCGGCCGACGCGCCGCGCCTGGACCTGATCACCTTCGTATTGAACTATCACGATATCGCCTACGAGCCGATTGATCGCGTTCGAATGAACCATGCACTGTTGAACGCGCTGAAACCGGGCGGCCACCTGGTGCTGATCGATCACGCGGCCCAGCCGGCCTCAGGCTTGCGCGACACGCGAACCTTGCACCGGATCGACCAGGCCGTCGTGCAGCAGGAGCTGGAGCGCGCCGGCTTCGTGCTTCAGCAGGAATCCGACTTCTTGCGCAATCCCGACGACCCGCGCCAGCAGGCGTTCTTCGATATGAAGACACCGACCGACCGCTTCGCGCTTTTGTTCATGCGGCCGAAGCGGTAGGGCAGCGGCGCGTCAGCGGCGGTCCGTGTTGTCGTCGAGCGTCAGATCGACCATCAGGTCGTTGGCGAGTGCCTCCAGCGCCGCCCGCAGCTGGGTCGTGGCCACGTCGGCCGGCACACGCAACTGGGCATAGGCACGAACCAGGCTTTCGCCGGACATCGAGCCGCTGACCCCATCGGTCACCAGCTCTTCGATGCTGACACCGCGGCTGGCCAGGGCGTGCGAGATATCGCGCACAATGCCTGGCCGATCCTGGCCGATCAGTTCCAGTTTCATTCGTCGGCCGGCCCCGCCTCCGGAATGCTCGGTGAAGCGCGTTACAACGATTCGCAGACCCTGGGCCTCGAGTTCCTGGAACGCGACGATCAGCGGCTCAGCGTTCGATTCTGGGACATGCAGGTGGACGATGCCGGCGAACTGTCCGGCCAGATTCGCCATGCGTGACTCCAGCCAGTTGCCTCCGAATGCGGTGACTCGGTCGGAGATGAGGTTGACCAGGCCGGGGCGATCCGCTCCAACGATCGTCAATATCAACGAGGCCTGCATCGGGGCTGATTTGCTTAAGTGTTTAACGATCGTACTGGGTTTGGCGCCGGACAGTCCAGCACCGCAGCGCCAGCCTGGCACCGTAACACGTTGAAACCTCGCTCACGGGGAACTCGGCGTACGCTGTCGTTGCCTAAATGGTGGAGCGTCGACGCGGCGTCCCATGTTCTCCTCCCTCGTACGATGCCGCGTACCCGCCAGGAGATCGTCGTGAAGATCCATCTGGCTTTGCTGTCGACAACGCTGGCAACCTGCATGCTGGCGCTTTCCCCTGGTCCCGCGGATGCCTTCGGCGGCAACGGCGGCGGCCATTCGAGTGGCGGTTTTGGGGGCGGTTCGGGGCACAGCAGTGGCTCGAGCCACCAAGGAGGCCATTCCGGCTGGGCCCCGCGCGGCGGTGGCGGTAGGGGTGATGGTTGGCATCACCACGACGGCCGCTTTGGCGGAGGCTGGGGCCTTGGATTTTGGGGGCCCTGGTGGGGGGATCCTTGGCCTTGGGGCTGGGACACTCCCTATTACGCGCCGTATTACTACGCGCCGTCGTACCCCGCTTACGTCGCACCCAACGTGCCGGTTCCGCCCAGCTACTGGTACTACTGCCCCTCGGCCAGGGCGTACTACCCGTACGTGTCTCAATGTCCCGAGCCCTGGGTGCCGGTCACGCCGGGTGCACAGCCATGAAGCGCTGAGCGCGCTGGTTATATCGCCGGCCGCACCGGGTAGCGGCGC
>DATBCI010000351.1:0-1708 GCA_036270555.1 Burkholderiaceae bacterium | reverse complement strand
AATCGCGCGCACGTTTCAGAGCCTCGCCTTGTTCAAGGGGATGAGCGTCCTCGACAATTTGATGGCGGGGCGCAATTTGCGGATGCGCGCCGGGATACTCGCGCAGGCGCTGCGCGTCGGGCCGGCCGAGCGCGAGGAGATAGAACACCGCGCGTTCGTCGAGCGGATCATCGACTTTCTCGAGATCCAGGCCTGGCGCCGCCAACCGGTCGGCCGCCTGCCCTATGGATTGCAGAAGCGGGTCGACCTTGGGCGCGCGCTGGCGTTGGAACCGGCGCTGTTGCTGCTCGACGAACCGATGGCGGGGATGAACCGCGAGGAAAAGCAGGATATGAGCCGCTTCATCCTCGACGTCAATGACGAATTCGGCACCGCGATCGTGCTGATCGAGCACGATATGGGCGTCGTGATGGATCTGTCCGACCGGGTGGTCGTGCTCGATTACGGACGCAAGATCGGCGACGGGACACCGGAGCAGATCCGTGCCAATCAGCAGGTGATCAATGCGTATCTGGGAGTGGCCCATTGACCGAGCTCGCCAACGCGATCGCAAGGCCTTCGGCAGGCGACGCCGGTCGTCGAACCAAGGCCAAGCGTCTTCGCGGGCATTGGCCGGTCCTGGCGCTGGGCCTCGCGCTGCTGTCGGGTATTGCCGCGCCGCTGGCGACGGGAGCCGCGGTTCCCGGCTTTTTCATCGAGGTACTGCTGGGCGGACTGATGGCGGGCGTGCTGTACGCGCTCGTCGCTCTTGGCTTTGTGCTGATTTACAAGTCTTCGGGGGTGTTCAACTTCGCCCAGGGCGCCATGGTGCTGTTCGCGGCACTGACCACCGCGCGCCTGGCCGAGCACATGCCGCTGGCCTTGGCATTTCTCATGGCACTCGCTGCGATGATCGCGTTCGCGTGGCTGGTCGAGCGCCTCGTGCTGCGGCCGCTGGTCAATCAGGATCCGGTGGCGCTGTTGATGGCGACCCTCGGGGTGACCTACTTCATCGAGGGCTTCGGGCAGACCGTCTGGGGCGCGGACATCTACAAGATCGATCTGGGCTTGTCGAAGGAGCCGCTCATCGTGCTGCAAAGCGTCTTCGAGGGCGGCGTCTTGATCGACCGCGAGGACATCCTGGCCGCGGCAGTCGTTGCGCTGCTGGTGCTGCTGCTGGCGCTGTTCTTCCAGAAGACGTCCACCGGGCGCGCGCTGCGGGCCGTGGCCGACGACCACCAGGCCGCCCAGTCGATCGGGATCGCGCTGAACTGGATCTGGGTCATCGTCTGGTCGGTCGCAGGGTTCGTGGCTCTTGTCGCCGGGATGGTTTGGGGCTCGAAACTCGGTGTGCAGTTTTCGCTGGAGCAGATCGCTCTGAAGGCCCTGCCGGTCGTGATCCTGGGCGGGCTCGATTCGGTGCCCGGCGCTATCGTGGGCGGACTGATCATCGGGGTGGGCGAGAAAATGGCCGAGGTCTTTCTGGGGCCGGCGCTGGTGAAGTCGTTTTCACTGGTCGGAGCCGGGATCGAGAACTGGTTCGCCTATGTGCTGGCTTTGCTGTTTTTGCTGGTTCGCCCGGAGGGGCTGTTCGGCGAACGGCGGATCGACAGGGTCTAGAAGCGGGGTCTGAGCGATGCTGTACCGGGAGAACGGTCAGTTCAAGACGAGCTACCGTGCCGACCAGCAGCTGCTGCCGATCGCACAGGATCGCTGGTTGATGCTGGGC
>DATBCI010000350.1:0-13010 GCA_036270555.1 Burkholderiaceae bacterium | reverse complement strand
ACGGCGCTGCCCCGGCAGGATCCCGAAACCGGGCGCCATGGCGGATCGCTCCGCCACGGCGCCCGGTGCTTTATGCCAAGGTCTTTGAGCCGCTGTTTGGTGCGCTGTTTTCAAACCTAGCTGCATCCCATGAGAGTGCGCGTACTCGGAAGCGCTGCCGGAGGCGGCTTTCCGCAATGGAACTGCAACTGCGACAACTGCAGCGGGGTGCGCAACGGCAGCATCCGCGCCCGCCCGCGCACCCAGTCGTCCATCGCCGCCAGCGCTGACGGGCGGCGCTGGGTCCTTTTCAACGCATCACCGGACATCCTGCAGCAGATTCGCGAGTTTCCGGCGCTGCAGCCGGGCGACCGCCTGCGGGCCACTGCCATCGAGGCGATCGTGCTGATCGACGGCCAGATCGATCACACCACCGGACTTTTCATGTTGCGCGAACACAGCCGGCCGCTCGAGCTGTGGTGTACGGACCCGGTGTACCAGGACCTGACCACCGGCAACCCGGTCCTGAAGGTTCTGGGGCATTTTGCCGGGGTCCGGCGCCATGAGCTGCCGCTTTCCGACAACGGCTTCCAGATCGCGGGGGTCGAGGGCCTGCGCTTCGTGGCCTGCTCGCTGAGCAGCAAGGCGCCTCCGTATTCGCCGCACCGCGACCGCCCGCAGCCGGGTGACAACATCGGGGTGACGATCGTCGACGAGCGCAGCGGCAAGCGGCTGTTCTACGCGCCCGGGCTCGGCCAGATCGAGCCTCGCGTACGCGACGCGATGATGCGGGCCAATTGCGTTCTGGTCGATGGCACCTGCTGGACCGATGACGAGTTGGTGCGGCTGGGCGTGTCCAGCAAGCGCGCGCGAGACATCGGGCATCTGGCGCAAAGCGGCGGCGGAGGAATGATCGAGCAGCTCGACGCGCTGCCGGCCGGGACGCGGCGCGTCCTGATCCATATCAACAACACCAATCCGATCCTGAACGAGGACAGCCCCGAGCACCGGGAGCTGACCCGCCACGGCATCGAGGTGTCCTACGACGGAATGGAAATCAACCTGTGAACGCGACGACCCAGGTCGGTGAACTGCAGCAGCCGGCGTGGAGCCGGGATGAATTCGAGGTGCAGCTGCGCGAGAGGGGCAAGGCGTACCACATCCACCACCCGATGAACGTCGTGCTGAACAACGGCGGGGCTTCGCGCGAGCAGATTCAGGGCTGGGTCGCCAACCGCTTTTATTACCAGATTGCGATCCCGGTGAAGGATGCCGCGGTCCTGTCGAACTGTCCGGACCGCGAGGTGCGGCGCGGCTGGGTCCAGCGCATCCTCGATCACGATGGGTTCGAGATCGGCGACGTGCGCGACGAGGGCGGAATCGAGGCGTGGATCCGACTCGCCATTGCGACGGGGCTGTCGCGCGAGGAAATACTCGATCTGCGCCACGTGGTGCCCGGTGTGCGATTCGCGGTCGACGCCTATGTGAATTTCGCGCGCCGCGCACCGTGGCAGGAGGCAGTGTGTTCTTCGCTGACCGAGCTGTTTGCACCCGAGATCCACCGCCAGCGGCTGGCCAGCTGGCCGCAGCACTATCCCTGGATCGAATCGAGCGGACTGCAGTACTTTCGAAACCGGGTCAGCCAGGCCCGGCGTGACGTGGAACAGGGACTGCAGGTGACCCTGAGCCACTTCAACACACGCCCGTTGCAGGAGCGCGCGCTGCAGGTGCTTCAGTTCAAGCTGGATGTGCTGTGGTCGATGAATGACGCAATGGCGCTGCGGTATGGAGTGACGTTATGAGCGCGGAGCAGGCCTTGCAGGCACGGCCGCGCGTCGGGTCGGGTTTTCGGCTGCAATGGGAAGAGGCGCAGCAGTCGTGGGTGCTGCTGTTCCCGGAAGGCATGGTCAAGCTGAACGGCTCGGCCGGCGAGATCATGAAGCGCTGCGACGGCGGTCGCTCGGTCAGCCAGATCGTGGCGGATCTGGAGGGCAGCTTCGGCGTTCAGGGGCTGCAGGCCGACGTGCTGGCGTTCCTGGATATCGCGCGCGGCAAGCACTGGATCGAGGATTGAGCATGGATGCGACGCACGTCGACGCGACGCCGGCCAGCACGATGAGCGCGACCAACGGCACCCCGCTTTGGCTGCTGGCGGAGATTACGTACCGTTGCCCGCTGCACTGCGTGTACTGCTACAACCCGGTCGACTTCGCGCTGACCGAGCGCGAGCTCGGAACCGAAGACTGGATCCGGGTGCTGCGCGAGGCGCGGGCGCTCGGATCGGTGCAATGCGGATTTTCCGGCGGTGAGCCCCTGGTCCGCGACGACCTGGAGATCCTGGTGGAGGAGGCGCACCGGCTCGGTTACTACACGAACCTGCTCACTTCGGGCGTCGGGTTCACCGAGGAGCGCGCCGCGCGCCTGAAGCAGGCCGGGCTGGACCACATCCAGCTCTCGTTCCAGGATTCGACGCGCGAGATGAACGATTTCCTCTCGCACACCAAGACGTTCGAGCTGAAGCAGCGAGTGGCCCGCATCATCAAGGGCAACGGCTGGCCGATGGTGCTGAACGTCGTGCTGCACCGGATGAATGTCGACTACATCGACAAGATCATCGAGATGGCGGTCGACCTGAAGGCCGAGTACCTGGAACTCGCCAACAGCCAGTACTACTCGTGGGCGCACGTCAATCGCGACCACCTTCTGCCGTCGCGCGAGCAGCTGCAGCGGGCCGAGCGCGTTACCAACGAATACCGCGCGCGGCTGGGCGACCGTATCCGGATGTTCTTCGTGGTGCCGGACTACTACGAGAACCGCCCGAAGAAATGCATGAACGGCTGGGGCAATGTCTTCCTGACGATCACGCCGGATGGCACTGCGCTGCCGTGCCATACCGCCAGCATGCTGCCGGGGCTGACTTTTCCCAACGTGCGCGACCAGGACCTGCGGTCGATCTGGTACGACTCGGACGGTTTCAACCGTTTTCGCGGCACCGGATGGATGAAGGAGCCCTGCCGCAGCTGCCCCGAGCAGCAGAAGGACCTGGGCGGGTGCCGCTGCCAGGCCTACCTGCTGACCGGCGACGCCGCCAACGCCGACCCGGTGTGCGACAAGTCGCCGTTGCACGGCGTGGTCACCGCCGCGGTCGAGAAAGCGCAACGGCCGGCAACGGCGCCGCCTGCGCTCCACCCGCTGGTGTTTCGCGACCCGAAGGAATCACGCCGTCTGGCGCCCACGGTCGCGGCGGCGCCCTCGCGCTGACCCGCGTTGATCGAGAAGATCGTTGCCTCGGCGCCGCCGCTGGCGGTCCTGGCGTATTCGTAGGCCGCTCAGTTCACGGCATTCGCGTCAGCGGCCGGGCGTCCTTCGGGATCGGATAGCGCGCAACGTTGAGCTGCATCGCCAGCAGCGTGTAATAGCCGCTGAGCCCGGTCAGATCGACCACTCCTTTGCTTCCAAAACGACCGAGTGCGCGATTGAAGGTCGGATTTGAAACCTGCTTGTTGCGGCTGAGCTCGGTCAAAAAGGAGTACACGGTGTCCTGGTCTTCGCTCATTTCCGGGGGGCGGCGGCCTTCGGCGATCGCCTGCGCCATCTCGGGCTTGACACCCGCCTTGAGCGCGAGCGGGTAGTGGACGAACCACTCGTAGTCCTGCGACCACTCCCGGGCGATCACCAGTATCGCGAACTCGCTGAGCGGCTCGCCGATCGCGGCGTGATAGCGCAGGTAATCGCCCATGGCCCGCGCCTGGTTCATCAGCTGCGGACTGTGCATCATCGGCTCGAACGGACCGAACAGCGGCATCTTGCGTGCCGCCAGGAATTCGTCCGCCGCTTTTTTCTGCTCGTCGCTGTATTGCGCGGGAGGGATGGTCGGCAGGCGTTGCTGAGCCGTGGCGTCGGTGGTCATGATGGCAATCATCCAGAAAAGGCTTCGTAGATTCTCACCCATTGCTGCGCCCCCTTTCCGGACTACAGTCTTTGCAGCAGCAGCCCCTTGAGGTACTCGCCCTCGGGGTGCGTCATCAGCATCGGGTGATCGGCACCCGGGCCAAGGCGGGCACGCATCACGCAATCGGCTTGGGCGTCGAACACGGCGCCAGCGACGATTTTCTGAAAAAGATCGGTGTCGATCGCACCGGAGCAGGAGAACGTCATGAGCAAGCCGCCTGGATTGAGCAGCCGCAGCGCGTTCAGATTGATGTCCTTGTAAGCGCGGGCGGCGCGCTCGACGTGATGATGACTGGCCGCGAACTTTGGCGGATCGAGCACGATCAGGTCGAACCGTTCACCTGCATCGCGACAAGCCCGCAACTCCTCGAACACGTCGGAGCAGCGCCATTGGATCGAATCCGGATCGAGGCGGTTGAGCTCGACCTGCGAGCGGCCGGTTGAAAGGGCTTCCGCCGACGAATCGATCGAAACCACGCCGCTGGCTCCTCCACTTGCCATTGCAATCGAAAACGCCCCCGTGTAGCAGAAGGCGTTCAGCCCGCGTGGAGCCCGGCCCAGCGTGCGCGCGAGCTCGGTCGCCAGCTCGCGGGCCAGCCGCCGGTTGTCGCGCTGATCGATGTAAAAGCCGGTCTTGTGTCCACGCCGCACGTCGACCCGATAGCTCAGGCCGTGCTCGTGCACCTCGATCCGCTCGGCCGGCTCCTGGCCGCGCAACACACCGGATCGGACCGCCATGCCCTCGCGCTGCCGCAGTGCGCTGTCGGACCGGTCGAATACGTCGCTGCAACCGCTCGCCTCGCACAGTGCCTCGAGCAGTACCTCGCTTTGTGCCTGCACGCCAGGCGCCTGCAACTGCACGACCAGCTGGCGCTCATAGCGGTCGGCGATCAACCCCGGCAGCAGGTCGGCTTCACCGTAGACGAGCCTGAGCGCATTGCTGTCCTCGGCCAGCGTCGAGCGCCGCGCGACCGCCTCGCGCACCCGTGCCGCCAGCCATTGCCGATCGATCCGGTCCTCCTGCGTGAAGCTCCAGCAGCGTGCCCGAATGGCCGAATCGGGCGCAAACGCGGCCCACGCCAGCCAGCGTCCATCGGCCCCATGAACGGCGACCAGGTCGCCTGCGTCCGGCTTGCCCGCGACCCGGGCCACGGCAGTTGCGTAGATCCACGGATGGCGCCGCGCCAGCGAGCGTTCCTTGCCGGGCTTCAGCCACAGCTCGTGCATCGTGCCCATTGAGCATTCGGGAAATGCTCGCCAACCATTTTTCGCCAGGTATCAGCCTGGCTTGCGCCGGGCGCGCGGATGGTAGGCATCGTAAGCCTTGGCCAGATGCTGCCAGTCCAGGCGGGTGTAGATCTGCGTGGTCGAGATGTTGGCGTGACCGAGCATCTCCTGCACGGCGCGCAGATCTCCGCTGGATTGCAGCAGATGCGACGCCATCGAATGGCGCAGCACGTGCGGGTGAACGTGGACACCGAGTCCCAGGCGCGAGGCCAGCCGACCGAGCCGGATCTGCACGCTGCGCGGCGTCAGGCGCGTGCCACGCGACGACACGAACAGCGCCCGCTCGGCTTCGCCGGCCAGCGCCGGGCGGGCAGCCAGCCATGCGCGCAGTGCATCGACCGCAGGCTGACCGATCGGAACCGACCGCCGCTTGGATCCCTTCCCCGTCACCGTGAGCTCGCGTTCGGCCAGGTCGATCCAGCCGAGTGAGGCTGGACGCGAGCGCTCGGCACGGTAGGGCTGCAAGTCGAGCGCCACCAGCTCGGACAGCCGCAATCCGGTCGAGTAGAGCAACTCGGCGATTACATGGTCGCGCAACGCCAGCACTCCCTGGTCCGGCTGTTGTGAAGCCAGCGCAACCGCCTGATCCGGTGCCAGCGCCTTGGGCAATCGTTGCGGACGGCGCGGCCCCCTGACCCCGAGGGCGGGATTGGAGGAAGTGGCCCCGCGCGCCGCCAGGTAGCGGAAGAACGTACGCCACGCCGACAGCATTCGCGCGATGCTGGCCGGCGCCAGGCCCTGCGAATGAAGGCGGCCGGCAGCGCGCCGCACGTCGGACGCGGTCAGGTCCGCTAGAGGCCGGTCCTCGGCCAGCCGGTTCAGGTGCTGCAGGTCCCTGCGATAGGCCGCGACACTGAGCGGCGACAGGCGCCGTACCGCGCCCAGCTCATGCAGAAATTGCTGCGCGACCGCCGGAAGTTCGGTGTGCTCCCCGAGCTTGCCCATTCCTATCCGCACAGCCGGGACAGCGCGGCCGCCGTCAGGTGCCCGATACGGGTCAGAAACGTAGTACCCATGTCGCTGCGGAACCGATGCAGATCACCCGAACCCAGCGTGAGCAGCCCAAAAGGCGCCGCCGCCGGCTCGCCGCGCAGCGGAACCAGCGCCAGGCTGCGAATCCCCGCCGTATCGGCCTGCATCCAGGAGGCTGCCTCGAAGTCGGCGTTCAGGCCGCAAAACGGCGCCTGCATGCTGCCCGCAAAACGCACGAGGTCGGCCCCGACCGGTTTGGTGCACTCGAGGCCGGCGAAACGTGCCTCGAATTCCCAGATCCGGACGGCAACCGCCGGCACGGAAAAAACGTCCTTCAATCCGTCAACGACGCGCGCCGGCAGACGCGCCTCGTCGCGCTCGGCCAGCAGCGCCGACGACCAGAGGGTCAGCCGTTCACCCAGCGCATCGTTGTCGCGGCCGTTGCGAGCCAGGTCGGAAAGATTGGCTTCGAGCGCGCGGATGCGCTCGCGCAGGATCTGGGTCTGGCGCTCGGCCAGCGAGATCACCCTGCCGTCGTGGGGATCGGGCAGTTCAATCGAGCCGAGCAGCCAGGGCTTGCGACGGAAGAACTCGGGGTTGTTCTGAATGAAGCTCGCAACGTCGTCTTCGTTCATGCGATTTCTATCTCGCCTTCGAATACCTTCACAGCCGGCCCGGCCAGGAAAACCGGCGCTGGCGCCCGCCGGTCGGTGACGTCCCACTGCACGCTCAAGCGGCCGCCGCGCGTATGCACCTGCACGGGAGACGACAGCAGTCCGCGTTCGATGCCCGTCACGACGGCGGCACAGGCACCGCTGCCGCACGCGAGTGTTTCGCCAGCTCCACGCTCCCACACCCGCAAGCGGATCGTATGCGGGTCGATCACCTGCATGAATCCGGCGTTCACCCGATGGGCGAAGCGGGGATGGTGTTCGATGGCGGGACCGTCGACATCGACCGGGGCGTGCCCGACGTCCTCGACGCGCTGCACGGCGTGCGGGTTGCCCATCGATACCACCGTCACCCAGGCATCTTTGCCGTTGACGGGCAGCGGCCACAGCGCGGCGCGGCCTTCCGTGCGCGGCTGCAGGCCATCGGTGGAGAACGCGCTCGCCGTCGGATCCAGGTCGGGCGCGCCCATGTCAGCCGCGACCGTGCCATCGTCCAGCAGGCGCAGCTCGATCAGACGGCCCGCAGTCTCGGCGCGAATCGAGGCGTGGCGGGTGATGCCGGCCTGGTGCATGTACATCATGAAGCAACGGGCACCGTTGCCGGATTGTTCAACCTCGCCGCCGTCGGCGTTGAAGATCCGGTAGCGATAATCGGCGGCCGGATTGGTGGCCTGCTCGACCACCACAATCTGGTCGGCGCCGATACCGAAGCGGCGATCGGCCAGCGTGCGCACCCGCTGCTCCGTCAGATCGATCCGCTGCTCGATGCCGTTGAGCACCACGAAGTCGTTGCCGGCGCCCTGCATTTTGGTGAATCGAAGTCGCATACCGCCATTATCGCCGACCCCGCCCTAATAGATCGATGGCGCGCCCGGCGGGCGGGTCTTGAAGCGGCGGTGCGTCCACAGATACTGATCCGGCAACCGTCGCACCCACCGTTCGATCTCCCGGTTCATCCGGGCCGTGTCTTCCTCGATGCTCGGCCCCGGGAAATCCTCCCACGGCGCTTCGACGTGGATCACGTATCCGTCGGGCGTCAGCTCGGTGACGGTCATCACGACCTTGGCCCCGATCATGCGGGCCAGCCGCGACACCATCGGCAGCGTCGCAGTCGCAACGCCCATGAAGGGGGTGAAGATCGAATTGGACGCACCGCCGTCGATGTCCGGCAGGTAGTAAAAGGGCAGCGCGTCGTCGCGCATCGCCCGCACCACGGCCCGCAGGTCCCAACCGCGGCGCGCGATCAGCCGCTGCGGCATGAAACGCGAACGCCCGTGTTCCAGCCAGCGGTCCCACACCGGGTTGGACTGCCGCGCGTAAATCGAGACCGCCTGGATCTCGATGCTCAGGCGCACCGCACCCGCATCCAATCCGACGAAATGCGGCGCCAGCATGATCAAGGGGAGGTTGGCCGGCTCCTTCAGTCGCTCCAGGCCTTCGATCCGTACCAGGCGTTCGATATCCTGCCGGTTGCCCTTCCAAAGCACCGAATGATCGATCGTGGCGCGGGTCAGGTTGTGAAACACCCGGCGCCCGAGGCGCTCGCGTCCGGCGTCGTCCAGATCCGGGAAGCACGCTTTCAAGTTGGCCAGCGTCACGCGTCGACGCGAGGCGACCAGGCGCCATCCCAGATCGCCCAGGACACGCGCCACGTGGCCACGTGCCCGGGCCGGCCAGCGCGCGGTCCGGTTGATCAGCCCGATGCCAAGGTCAGCCCCCCACAGGTCGATGCGGGATCGCTTCGGGCGTTCTTGCATTTCGATAGCCAGCCTGGGGGCCTGGTTCACGGCCTTCACCGTGGCATGGTAACGGCGTGGCATGGGCGGCGATCCCGTATACTTCCCGCTGCCGAGTTAACGTACAACTTGCAGGGCAACTTCGCGAACCGGCGGTTGGGTTTGCGAAAAAATTCTGCTAAAGCGTCACTTCCTTCCTCCGCGGTCGTGGCGCTCTGCTCAACTGGAGTGTGATCCATGACAAGCGACTTTCTGTTTACCTCCGAATCGGTTTCCGAGGGCCACCCCGACAAGGTGGCGGACCAGATTTCGGACTCCGTCCTGGATGCGATCCTGGCGCACGATCCGCGCGCGCGCGTGGCGGCCGAGACTCTGGTGACCACCGGCCTGGTCGTGCTGGCGGGGGAGATCACCACTTCGGCAATCATCGATTATCCGTCGGTGGCACGTGAAACGATCAAGCGGATCGGCTACGACAACAGCGACTTCGGTATCGACTACAAGGGGTGCGCAGTCCTGGTTTCGTACGACAGGCAGAGTCCCGATATCGCGCAGGGCGTTGACGAAGGCCGGGGATTGGACCTTGACCAGGGAGCGGGCGATCAGGGCCTGATGTTCGGGTACGCCTGCGACGAAACGCCCGAAATGATGCCGGCACCGATCTACTACGCCCACCGGCTGGTCGAGCGCCAGGCCGATGTGCGACGCGACGGACGCCTGCCATGGCTGCGTCCCGACGCCAAGTCGCAGGTGACGATGCGCTATGTCGACGGCCGGCCGCACTCGATCGACACGGTGGTGCTGTCCACACAGCACGACGCCGACGTCGAGTACAAGACGCTGCAGGAGGCCGTGATCGAGCTGATCGTCAAGCCCGTGCTGCCGAAGGAGTGGTTGAACCAGACCCGCTACCTGATCAACCCGACCGGGCGCTTCGTGGTTGGCGGGCCGCACGGCGATTGTGGACTGACCGGTCGCAAGATCATCGTCGATACCTATGGCGGGGCCTGCCCGCATGGCGGTGGCGCCTTCTCCGGCAAGGACCCGTCCAAGGTCGATCGCTCGGCTGCCTACGCGGCGCGCTACGTCGCCAAGAATGTGGTGGGAGCGGGACTCGCCCGCCAGTGCCAGATTCAGGTGAGCTACGCCATCGGCTATTCCAAGCCGATCAACGTGACCGTCTATACCGAGGGAACCGGGAAGATTTCCGATGAGCGCATCGCCGAGCTGATCGCCGAACAGTTCGACCTGAGGCCCAAGGGCATCGTCCAAATGCTCGATCTGATGCGCCCGATCTATGCCAAGACGGCCGCGTACGGGCATTTCGGCCGAGACGAACCCGAATTCACCTGGGAGCGGCTCGACCGGGTGGCGCAGTTGCGTGAAGCGGCAGGCCTGAAGAAGGCCGCCTAGCGAACGGGCGCCCGCTTTTCGGCCGCCTGTCCCCTTTCTTAAATCCTTGAGGCGGCGGCGTTTCCGCTGCAATTTCCGCGCGTCGCCGAGGATGCATTCGGGCGATGCTTGACCTTCCAGCAATAGGGTCCGGCATCGTGCTGAAGCGGATTGCGGTCAATGACCTGCGGGTCGGCATGTACATCGACGAGCTGTGCGGCTCGTGGATGGAGCATCCGTTCTGGCGCACCCGCTTCGCGCTGAAGGACAGCGAGGACGTACGGCGCATCCTCGAAAGCGGGATTCGCGAAGCCTGGATCGATACCGACAAGGGTCTCGACACCGATGCGCCGGCGGCGCGCGCTCCGATGCGCGCCGAAGCCGATGCCGAGATCGAGCGCAGGCTGCTGCAATCCGCGTCCGAGGGTCCCGCGCACACGGCCGACTCGGCTCCGATCGCCCAGGAGTTGGAGCGCGCCGAGGCGGTGTATGCGCGCACGCGGCCGGCTCTGTTGAACATGTTCAGCGATGCCCGCATGGGGCGCGCGGTCGCAGCCGACACGGCCTGCGAGCTGGTCGACGAGATCTTCCAGTCGGTGCGGCGCAATCCCGGCGCCTTGATCAGCTTGGCCCGCTTGAAACGCGCCGACGACTACACGTACATGCACTCGGTTGCCGTGAGCGGCCTGATGATGGCGTTGGCCAGACAGCTCGGGCTGAGCGAGGCAGACACGCGCCAGGCAGGCCTGGGCGGGCTGATGCACGACATCGGCAAGGCGAAGTTGCCCGATCGTATTCTGCGCAAGCCCGACAAGCTGGCCGACGATGAGTGGATCACGGTGAAGGCGCATCCCGAGATCGGCCATTCGATCCTGTCGAATGAGTCGTTCGGACCGATCCCACTGGACGTCGTGCTGCACCATCACGAGAAGGCCGATGGCAGCGGATACCCGCACCGCCTGGCAGGCGACTCGATCAGCCTGTTCGCGAAGATGGCCAGCATCTGCGACATCTACGACGCGATCACGTCGAATCGACCCTACAAGACCGGATGGCTGTCGGCCGATGCGATCCGCAAGATGGCCGAGTGGGCGCCGGGGCATTTCGACAGCAAAGTCTTTCATGCTTTCGTCAAGACCGTCGGCATCTATCCGGTCGGCACGCTGGTGCGCCTCGAAGGCGGGCGCCTGGGGGTGGTCGTCGAGCACAACGACCGGGCCCTGCTGAAGCCAACGGTCAAGACGTTCTATTCGATCTCGTCACACAGCCGGATCGCACCCGAGTGGATCGATCTGGCCCATCCACGCACCGGCCTGCGGATCCTCGGTCACGAGGATCCGGTGGCCTGGGGCCTGACCCGCATCGACGAAGTCTGGTGCGGTCACCCGATCCGAATCTAGGACCTCCCGCATCACCGATGTGCCGCGCCCGGTGACGGTCGGCGCAGCGACCTGCTCGCCCGGCCCACCCGGTGTCGCTTACCGACACGCTGGCGTCGCCGCGCTGTCAGCAGCCCCTACAACCCCTCGGTAGGATCGTTCGGCACAGGAGATCCGAATGTCCGATGACATCGAAGAAATCGATTTGAGAGCGCTCGACGACAACGAGCTGGTCGAGCAGATGCACGACGACCTGTACAACGGCCTGAAAGAGGAAGTCGAGCAAGGCACGCGCATCCTGCTGGAGCGACGTTGGACCCCCGACAAGGTGCTGGACCGCGCGCTGGTCGGCGGCATGCAGATCGTCGGCGTGGATTTCCGCGACGGCATCCTGTTCGTGCCCGAGGTGCTGCAGGCCGCCAACGCGATGAAGGGCGGAATGGAAATTCTGCGCCCGCTGCTGGCGGAAACTGGCGCCGAGCCGATCGGCAAGATCGTGATCGGTACCGTCAAGGGCGACATCCATGACATCGGCAAGAACCTGGTGTCGATGATGATGGAAGGGGCCGGCTTCGAGGTGATCGATATCGGCATCAACAATCCGGTCGAGAAGTACCTCGAAGCGCTCGAAAAGCACCAGCCGGACATCCTGGGCATGTCGGCGCTGCTGACGACCACGATGCCGTACATGAAGGTCGTGATCGACACGATGAAGCAGAAGGGCATACGCGACGACTACATCGTGATGGTCGGCGGCGCGCCACTCAACGAGGAGTTCGGCAAAGCCGTCGGCGCCGATGCGTACTGCCGCGACGCGGCGGTCGCGGTCGACACGGCCAGAGCGCTGATCCACGCCCGCCGCAACGCGCGCGTGGCGCGCGCAGCCTGAGGATCCGATGACCTCGCCCGAGCGCACGCTGGTGATCGCCTGCGGCGCGCTCGCGCGCGAGCTGATGGCGGTGATCCGGGCCAGTGGGCTGGAGCATCTGCAGGTGCAGTGCCTGCCGGCCGACCTGCACAATCGGCCTGAGCGGATCACCGATGCGGTGCGCCAGAAGATTCACGCTGCCCGCGGTCGCTTTTCGCAGCTGTTCGTGGCTTACGGCGATTGCGGTACCGGCGGCGCGCTCGACCGCATGCTGCTCGAGGAGGGCGTCGAACGGATTGCCGGCGCGCACTGCTATGAATTCCTGTCCGGCTCCCCGCTCTTCGAGCAGCTGAGCGACGAAGAGCCCGGCACGTTTTACCTGACCGATTTTCTGCTGCGCCACTTCGACCGGATCATGATCCGAGGCCTCGGACTGGACCGTTTCCCGCACCTGACCCGAACCTACTTCGGCAACTACCGGCGGCTCGTGTACCTGGCGCAGCAGCCCACCGCGGAGCGATTGGAGGAGGCGCGCGCTGCCGCCCAGCGGCTCGGCCTTGCGTTCGAATCGCGGCACACCGGACTGGCCCCGCTGGCGCAGGCGCTGGCGTTCGTCAAACGGGAGGCCGTCGCATGGGCCGGCTGATCGTCGTGACCTGGCGCGACATTCCGGCCCAGGTGATCGTCAAGCGCGGGCGCGAGACGGCGCGCGCTCCCCTGTCGGACCGCTTCCAGATGGCGATCGACCGCGCCGCGATGCGCGCCGGCAAGGGCA
>DATBCI010000349.1:0-3444 GCA_036270555.1 Burkholderiaceae bacterium | reverse complement strand
CAGCATCCCGGTCAATGACGCGCGCTCGCGCTCGAAGCGCTTCACCTGGTCGCTCGCCTGCTCGCCCAGCGTGTGCAACGCTTCCGCCTTCCCTGCCAGCTCGCTGCGCAGCTGCTCGGCTTCGGCGGTCGATTTGGCAAGTGCATCGCGCGCCGCGGCCAGGTCCGTGGTCAATTGTTCGTTCTGCTGTTGCAGGCTGGCCGTCTTGGATTTCAGGTGACTGGCCTCCTTCTGCGCGGTTTCGGATTTCTTCTTCAAATCCTGCGAGCTCTGCTCGAGGTCCGATTTCTGCGTCTTCAAGGACGTGTTCTCCTGCTCGAGGCGCTGCATCTGCTGCTGCATCATCAGCAGCTGCGCGTGTTCCCGAGTCTGCTGGGCGGCGGCCGGACCTGCACACAGCGCGGTGACCACCACAACGGCTGGCCACGCTGTTCGCGCCAGCCGGCCGCCTGGGCCTTGGTCAATCCCGAATGGTTCGCTCACAAAGCCTCCCGATCAGACTAGAAGCGGGACACGACGTCGAGCAGCCAGGTGTCATCGTTGTACAGCGGGGCGAGATCCAGGCTCCTGGCACTGATATAGCGCAGCGTCGTCGCGGTGCCACGCGCCAGCCCGTAACTGAATCCCGCGAACGGCGCTCGCTGATCGGTGCCGCCGAACCGATAGTCGGATGACGTGAACGAGTCGACCACCGCATCGCGCTCCAGGTAGCGGTAACCGAAGAAGGCCTGCCACTGGCCTCGCTCGGCAACGGTGGACGCGCCGATCTGCAGCAGCCCCAGGTACCCGACCGTGCGGGGGCGCTGCAGCCCCGTGGCACCGGTCCGATCCTGTGGCAGAACACACAGAGCTCCGCTAATGCACAGTGCGTTCAAACCGATGCGCTGCGAGATCTCCTTCGCGTCGAAGCCGAAATTGCGCACGTACTCGCCCGTCAGACCGATCCGGATCGGATCGAACCGCCCCCACTCGTACCTGGCCAGCGCGTCGAACACGCGGAACTTGGAAGCCAGAGCGAAAGACGGCGTCCCGCCCACGTCGTTCAGGATATTGATGTCGAACATCGTGTTGCCGCCCTGCCGGAACAGCGGAATCGAATTGTTGTACAGCGTCGTATTGACCGGATTGACTTTGCCTTCGATGTTCGAAAAGTCGTAGTAGGCCGCTCCGAAATGGAACGAAGACCGGTCGAGCCAGGCCGCTTCCAGGCCGACCTGGCCGGCATAGAGCCACTCGTTCCAGGCGTCGGACGCAGGCGAGCCGGTCGCCGCGAGAATCGGATGCGCTCCAATCGTCGTAAAGGCGCTCCAGGATTCGGTCAGGCGTGGCTTGTACGTGATGGCGGCGCCGTCAAAGGTCAGGTCGTTGGCCCAGATCAGGTCGGTCGAATAGTACGGATTGGCGATCCGTCCGCCGCGGATCGACAGGCTGCGGATCGGGTCCCACTGGACATAGGCCAGATCCAGCGCGATCCCGAGGCGCCGGTTGTACTGGCCGAGCACGACGTCCTCCGTGAACGCGTTGTTGCCGTCGCCGCCGTTGCTGGTCGCGATCCGGATGTCGGTGCGCAGATCGTCGGACAGTTTGGCATCCAGGCCGATCCGCGCGCGTATCTTGAAACGGTCGCGCGCCTCGACATCGTTCTTGACGCTATTCGGCGGCTGGAATTGGTATGCGGTGTCGATCTTCTCCACCAGCGGTTCGTTGCCGCTGTCGAGCCGATCCGACGCAAACCGGATCCGCGTGTCGCCGTACAACGAAATGCGGCTCAGCCACTCCGGGAGTGTGCCCGGTTCACCCCAGCGCTCGGCCCGTGCTTGAGCCACGATCTCCTGCTTCAGTTCTTCGCGCATCTCGCGCTTGACGACTTCGGGAACATAGGGCACGCGAACCACCGGGGGTGCCGGCGTCGGCGGCGCGCCAGGCGCAGCCGGTGTCGCGGGCGCCTGGGCTTCCTGATTGAGCGCGGCAGGCTCGATTCCTGCCTGCTTCAGCAGATCCGCGGCCTTTTCGGGGGCCAGGATCTTCTGGTCGACCAGGGCTCTGATCAGACTCAGTATCGTCGACCGAAGTCGCTCCAGATTCTCGGCCGAAGGCTGGGCGGCGAGTTGGTTCGAAGATGGAGCAGCCTGCGGAGCCGGCTGCGGCTGTCCGGCAGCAGGCTGCGCCTCCTGGGGAGCAGGCTGCGGCTGCGCGCCAGCAGGCTGTGACTCCTGGGGAGCAGGCTGCGCCGGCTGAGCGGCTGCCCCACCCCAGGCAGCGGCCGCGCAAGTTGAGAAAACAGCAAGCAGTGCGATAGGTCGGCGTCGCATGATCGTCTTCTTTTAAATGCGCTCATTGGCCCTCGGCTACGCGTCGGACGACGTCACGCGGATCCGAATCGGTTGAGGCAAGCCTTCGGGAATCGACTGGCGCAGGTTGCCGACCTGGGCCAGACCGTCTCGAATCTTGCGGTCCAGATCAGGGTTTCCGGTGCCGCGTATCAGCTCGTAGCGCTCCAGATGCCCGCTGGGCGAGAGCCATACGCGCACCTCGACCTGATAATTGGCTGCTCTCAAGTCCTCGTCTCGCGCAAGCTCCTGCGCGATGAAGCGCGCCGTGGCGCTCGCGAACGTCGTGAATCCCAACCCTCCGCCATGCCCGTTCCCGGCCAAGGTGATATCGCGTCCACCCTGCCGTGCGGCGAGCCCGAACGCGTCGCCGGGACCCGTTCCCTGTGCATCCAGTCCCAGCGGCCCGGGCGGCGGTGCTTCTTGCGCCGCTTTCGGCTCGTCGATTGGTTTGGGCTGATCGAGCTTGATCTCCTCGCGCTGCTTGGGCGGCTCGGGGGGCTTCTCGGGCGGTTTGGGCGGCGGCGGAGGAGGAACCCGCAGCACCACCACCTGCTGGATCTTGTGCCGGTCGGCTGGCATGGGCTTGAGCAGCGTGGCCGAGATCAAGCCGATAAACGACACGGCGGCCAGCGACACAACGACCATCCCAAGCCGCCGTCGCCATCTCGCCTTCCCCGAAGTCATGGTCGTCGTCACTTCACCAGCCTTTGCGTCACCAAGCCCAGCTGCGTGATGTCCAGCTGTCCCATCAGATCGAGCACCGCCATCACCTTTTCGTACTGGACATGGGCGTCACCCTTGATCACGACCGGAAAGTTCGGATTCACGGCCTTCAGGTCGCGCAGCCTCTGCTCGAGCTCGGCCATCGTAACCGGGTAGGTGTCCAGGAAGATCCTGCCGTCCTCGGTGATCGTGATCGCCTTGGTCTGCGGCTTGGCCAGGCTGGGTGCGTTGCTCGCCTTCGGCAGGTTGACCTTGATGCCCTGGACCGAAGCGGTCGTCATGATGATGAAAATGACCAGCAGCACGTAGGCCAGGTCGAGCATCGGCGTGACGTTGATGTCGTCGTACACCTTGTCGTCCTGAATCTGCATCGCGCCGCTCCCGTGTC
>DATBCI010000348.1:0-3160 GCA_036270555.1 Burkholderiaceae bacterium | reverse complement strand
GACTTCATCTACCAGGTGTCGACCTCGATCAACATGGCGGCCGCACCGGGCCTGCAGAACACCTGGACCAAGTCCTCGAACACGGTCCAGGGAGCCATCGGGCTCGGCGATACCTTCATTGGCTTCCAGGGAAAGTCGTGGGGCAGGCTGAGACTGGGCGAGATGCTCATGCCGTACCGGACCATTACTGACCGCATGAATCCCTTCTCGGGCATGCTGGGCGACTACAGCGTGGTCAGCGGCAATACCGGCGGCGACAACCGCGTCGAGTTCGGCACGCGCATGGATCATGCGATCATCTACAGCTCGCCGAATTGGAGCGGCTTCACCTTCGAGGCCGCGTTCGCGCCCGGCCAGAACCCGGACTACAACAGCCTGCTCACACCGCTCGGGTCTCCGGACTGCACCGGCGGCAACAATGCCGGCAGCGGCAACCTGTTCCTGAGCTGCGATGACGGAGGCTTTCAGGACGCGTTCAGCGTCAACATGAAGTACGAAATGGGCGGTCTGTATCTCACGGGCGCCTATGAGCTGCACAAGAAGGTCAACCGCAGCAGCGACGGGGTAGGCTCCAACCACCCGTTCTACGGCTACGTGTATGGCCTGGGCCTCGCGAGCCAGACGCCTTCGGCGAACGGCTGCCCCACCATGCCCACCAACGCGCAGAGCCTGCAGTTGCTCGACTGGGCGGACTATATCGCCTTCTGCAACGAGTTCCCGGGCGCGGCCGCGGCCGGCTCACCCGAGTACAACGTCGGCGTCGACGTGGCGGATGAATGGGCGGCCAAGCTCGGCGCGCAGTACCACTTCGACTTCGGCCTGACGATCTCGTACATCTGGGAGGAGATGAAACGCAAGGTTCCGGACATCATGGCGTTCCAGAACGAGCGCCAGCGCACCGGTGACTGGCTGGCGCTCGACTACGTCTTCAACGGCGGCAGCGACCGGATCGCCATCGGCTGGGCGCACGCAGGTGCCTCGGTGGGCGATCCGGGCGGACAGCACAACTTCAATCCCACGCAGCTCGGCAACAACCAGTCGAACATGTACACGCTCGCTTACTGGCACAAGATCGACAAGCAGTTGACCTGGTATGCCGACATTGCCGACACCGCCAACGACTTCAACGCGCATTACGACATCGGCGCCGGCACCCACGGCATCAAGACGGACTGCCACGATGCCACCCATGCGCAGTTCATCGACTACAGCAGCGCCGGTCCCACGACCTGGGGCGGCTGTCATCCGATCGGAATCTCGACCGGTATCAACTTCAAGTTCTGAGGGCGGCGGTTGGGGATGCGCCCTGAAGGCAGCACGGCAGCGGCCACGCACGAAGGGATCGGCCCACTCCTGGCGGCGGCGCTGGGAGTGGGCGGTCTGGCCGGCTGGTCCGCCGCCCATGCGCAGACGCCCGCTGTTCAGCCAGGCGATCAGCCGATCCAGACGGAAATCGTGATCACGGCAACCAGGCCGACCGACGCGGTAATCACCGCGAAAGTGGAGCACGTGCTGCAAGAGGATCCGTACGTCTTCGGCGAGCACATCAGCGTCGTGACCGAGAACGGCATCGTGAGGCTCGAGGGATTCGTGCTTGATGTGACCGACATGTACCGGGCCGTGACGCTGGCGCGCCGCATTGCGGGCCGGCGTCGGGTCGTCAACGACCTCGAGCTCTATCAAAGCAACAACTACGACTGAGGCCGGTGCGCGGCGGGCGCCGCGCGCGCTGCCCGCTGCGGTCGTGGTATATATCGCCTTGAGAACGGAGGAGGAAAATGACCGTGGTGGAAGTCACGCAGCGCATCGCGCACATCGGACTCCTGGTGGCGGCCGCGTGCGCGCTGATTGCGTGTGCCATGGGGCCGCAAAAGAGCGACGCTCAGCGAGCGGCCGACAGAGAAACCGTAGAGCGCGTGCAGGCGGCGCTGGACGCGGACAAGCGTCTCTACGCCAAGCACATCTTCGTGCGCGCCGACAACGGCGTGGTGCGTCTCACCGGCTACGTCTGGGATCCGCCGGACCTTGACGAGGCCAGGCAGGTAGCCGAGGGAGTCACGGGCGTCACGCAGGTCGTGAACAACCTGGAATTGCAGCGCAACGGGTCTGAGTCAGGCGTCGTGCGCTAGATCTGGACCCCAACGGCCGTTCCAGGTAGTGCAGCCTCAGGCGCCCCAGCGCGGCGGGCGCTTCTCGATGAAGGCCTGCACCCCCTCGAGCGCGGCCTCCTCCATCATGTTGCAGGCCATCGTGTCGCCGGCCGCCTCGTAGGCGCTGGCGAGACCGAGCTCCGCCTGGCGATAGAAGAGCTCCTTGCCCATGGCCACCGCGACGCGCGGCTTGGCGACGATGCTCGCGACCAGCCTCTCGGTCTCCACCTCGAGCTCCGCGGGCTCGACCACCCGGTTCACGAGGCCGCGCGCGAGCGCTTCGCGCGCGTCGATGAACTCACCCGTCACCAGCATCTCGAAGGCGCGCTTGCGCGAGACGTTGCGCGACAGCGGCACCCCCGGGGTCGAGCAGAAGAGTCCGAGGTTTACTCCGCTCACCGCGAAGCGCGCGTCGCTCGAGGCGACCGCCAGATCGCATTGCGCCACCAGCTGGCAGCCCGCCGCGGTCGCGATGCCCTGCACCCGCGCGATGACCGGCACCGGCAGCCGGGTGAGGCTCAGCATCATCCGGCTGCACTGCGCGAACAGCCGCTGGTAATACTCCCGGGAGGGCTGCGCGCGCATCTCTCGCAGATCGTGGCCGGCGCAGAAAGCCTTGCCCTCGGCCGCCAGCACCACGACGCGCACCGACTCGTCGGTGGCGATCGCGTCGAGCTCGCGCTGCAGCGCCCCGAGCAAGGCCTCGGACAGTGCGTTGTAAGCCTGCGGGCGATTCAGCGTCAGTGTGACCACGCCGCGCGAGTCCCGGCTGCGCACGAGAAGCTGATCGTTACTCATGGTGGTCTCCCAGTGCCATCGGGCCGCGGTCTCTGACCAGCAGCCAGTTCACGGCGGCGGTCAGGATCACCGCCAGCAGGATAAGCGACTTGCTGAAATCGACCCGCGTCAGGAGCGCGAGGCAGACAGCCAGGCCCAGCGCCGGCACCAGCCGGCCCCCGCGCAGGCGGAAGGCGGCAGCCCCGGGCTGCTTCACGCGCAAGACCGGCACC
>DATBCI010000347.1:0-8244 GCA_036270555.1 Burkholderiaceae bacterium | reverse complement strand
GGGGGCAGCCCGGACGACAAATGCAGGTCCGAAGCCTTGTTCTTGACAGAAAATGCTAAAAGTTCAGATATATCCATCGACGGGCCGTTCCGCTGAGGCGAAGGCAGAAAGGCGCCACCGGCCGGCCGGGCGCCCACGCTCGAGTGCAAATTAGCCCAGCGATGGGCCGGCTAATCCAAAAGATTATGGCCACTTTGGACACTACCACGCAAGCTCGCCTCCAGCAGGTGCATGCCCGCATCGAAAAGGCTGCCCGCGCGGCTGGGCGCGATCCGCAGCACATCACGCTGGTGGCCGTCAGCAAGACCTTTGGCGCCGACCGCATCCGGCAAGCGCTGGCCGCCGGCCAGCACCGCTTCGGCGAAAATTACCTGCAGGAGGCCGTCGCCAAGATCGATGAGGTCGCGCGCACCGACGGCAGGCATCCGGTCGAGTGGCATTTCGTCGGACCGATCCAGAGCAACAAGACGCGGGAGCTGGCCGAACGCTTCGACTGGGTGCAATCGCTCGACCGCCTGAAGGTCGCCCAGCGGCTCAGCCAGCAGCGTCCGGCCGGCCGGCCACCCCTGAGTGTGCTGCTGCAGGTCAATGTCAGTGGCGAAGCGACCAAGCACGGCGCCGGTGCGGACCAGGTGGTCGAGTTGGCGCGCCAGGTGGCACCCCTGCCCCGGCTGCGCCTGCGCGGGCTGATGGCGATCCCGGAGCCGACGGCCGATCCGGTACGCCAGCGCGCCGCTTTCGCCAGACTGCGCGGGCTGGTCGAGCAGTTGCGGCGCGAACTGGGTTCGGCCGGGGCAGCGTTGGATACGCTGTCGATGGGCATGTCGGATGACCTGGAAGCGGCCGTGGCGGAAGGATCCACAATGGTGCGGGTCGGCACCGCAATCTTCGGAGCTCGCAAACCATGAAAATCGCATTCATCGGCGGCGGCAATATGGCGGCAGCCCTGATCGGTGGGCTTCTGCGCGACGCAATCCCGCCGGCTTCGATCCGGGTGGTGGAGGTCGATCCGGAACGCCGCGCCTTTTTGAAGCGTTCATTCGGGATCGACAGCTCGCCCGTCCCCGACGCGCATCTGAGCGGGATCGATGCGGCGGTGCTCGCGGTCAAACCGCCGCAGATGCGGGAGGCCTGCACGCAGTGCCAGCCGTGGCTCGACTCCGGTTTCGCACTGACGATCGCGGCCGGAATTCCCTGCGCCGCGGTCGCCGCGTGGAGCGGCCGCCCACAGGTCGTGCGGGCCATGCCCAATACGCCGGCCTTGATCGGCGCCGGGATCACGGGGCTTTGCGCCGGTCCGGGCCTGGCTGCCGAGGCGCGCGCCCTGGCCGAACGGATCATGAGCGCGGCGGGCGAAGTGGTCTGGTTCGACCAGGAATCGATGCTCGATGCGGTCACCGCGATATCAGGCAGCGGTCCAGCCTACGTCTTCTTCTTCATCGAGGCGTTGCAGGCGGCCGCACAACAAATGGGCATGACGCCCGAGCAGGCGAACCGGATGTCGATTGCGACCTTCCTCGGATCGGCCCGATTGGCCCAGCAGTCGAGCGAGCCGGTGGCCGTGCTGCGGGAGCGCGTGACGTCCAAAGGCGGCACCACGGCCGCCGCGCTGGACCGAATGCAAGCCCTGGGGCTGCGCGAGCGCATCGTCGAGTCGGTTCAAGCAGCGCTGGCGCGCAGCCGCGAGCTCGCCAGGATCTACGGCGACGGCGCGCCCTGAGTCCTGTCCAGCGGGTCGGCACGCGGCCGCTGGCTCTCGTGGCGTTGTAAGCTGCCCGTGATTCGGCCCCGGTAGCGGGCTGACACGCCAAGATTTCAAGAAACGGGGAGGACTGCGATGCTCAAACAACCCAACCGGCTCCTGCCGGCCGCCCTGCTGGCGGTTGCGGCGATCGCTGGCGCGCCAGCCCACGCAGGCAAGACGCTGGACGAAGTCAGGGCGCGCGGGCAGGTGATCTGCGGCGTTCACACGGGGCTGCCGGGCTTCTCGGCGGCCGACAGCCAGGGCAACTGGAGCGGCATCGACGTCGACGTGTGCCGCGCGATCGCGGCCGCGGTGCTGGGCGACGGCAACAAGGTCAAATGGGTGCCGCTCAGCGCGCAGCAGCGTATGACCGCGCTGCAGTCCGGCGAGATCGACATCCTGTCGCGCAACACGACCTGGACCCTGACGCGCGATGCATCGCTCGGATTGAATTTCACCGGGGTCACCTACTACGATGGCCAGGGCTTCATGGTGTTGAAGAAGAGCAAGATCACCAGCGCCAGGCAGCTCAAGGGCTTGCAGGTGTGCGTGCAGGCCGGCACCACGACCGAGAAGAACATGACCGACTTCTCGCGCACCAACAAGTTGAACATCAAGCCGGTGGTATTCGAGAAGATCGAGGCGGCGGAGGCGGCGTACTTTTCCGGCCGGTGTCAGGCCTACACGACCGACGCGTCCGGGCTGGCGTCGACCCGCAACCAGCATGCGGCCAAGCCCGAGGATCACGTGATCCTGTCCGAGCTCATCTCGAAGGAGCCGCTCGGACCGGTGGTGCGCCGCGGCGATGACGAATGGTTCGCGGTCGCCAAGTGGGTGCTGTTCGGCCTGATCGAATCCGAGGAGTACGGCATCACGCAGGCCAATGTCGACCAGATGAAGTCGAGCGACAACCCGGCCATCCAGCGCATCCTGGGGGTGTCCGACGACACCGGCAAGCTGCTGGGCCTCGATCGGGACTGGATGATGCACGCGCTCAAAGCCGTCGGCAACTACGGCGAGATGTTCGACCGCAACGTCGGCGCCAAGTCGCCATTGAAGCTGCCCAGGGGGCTGAACGCGCTGTGGAACAAGGGCGGAATTCAATACGCCCCGCCTATCCGGTAACGCACGCTGCTAAGCCTTCTACCTAACTTCTGGCGCAGCCGCACGCTGCGCGCATGGGCCTATCAGGTCCTGGCGCTCGCGCTGGTTGTCGCCGGCGCCGCTTTCCTGATGCATAACACGCTGGTCAACATGCGTGTACGCGGCATTCAGAGCGGCTTCGACTTCCTGACAAGCACCGCAGGCTTCGACATCGGTGAGTCGCCGATACCGTACGAGTCGACCGACCCGTACTGGAAGGCCTTCGCGGTCGGACTGCTGAACACGTTGCGCGTGGCCGCCATCGGCATCCTCGCCACGACGCTGCTGGGCACGCTGGCCGGCCTTGGGCGCTTCTCGCGCAATGCGATCGTGCGCGGCCTGTACTACGGCTACGTCGAGCTCTTCCGCAACGTGCCGCTGCTGTTGCAGCTGCTGATGTGGTACATCCTGTTCACCCAGGCGCTGCCGCCGATCAACGAGGCGATCCAGCTCGCGCCAGGTGTCTTCATCAGCAAGGGCGGGATGTCGTTTCCGTGGCCGGTGTCGGCGCACGGCCATGTGGCGCTCCAGATGCCCGTCAAGGGAGAATTCATCATCGAAGGGGGCGCCGCGCTGACGCCCGAGTTCCTGGCGCTTCTGCTCGGGCTGGTGGTCTATACCGGCACGTTCGTCGCCGAGGTGGTGCGTGCGGGCATCGACGCGGTGCCGCGCGGACAGACCGAGGCCGCGGCGGCGCTTGGCCTGTCGCGCTGGCAGCAGATCCGCCTGATCGTCCTGCCGCAGGCGCTGCGCGTGATCATCCCGCCGCTGACCAACCAGTACCTGAACCTGACGAAGAATTCCTCGCTCGCGGTGGCGATCGGTTACCCGGATATCGTGTCGATCGGCAACACGGCGCTCAACCAGACCGGGCGCGCAGTCGAGTGCATCGCGGTCATCATGGCCGTGTACCTGGCGCTGTCGCTGGCAACATCGGCGCTGATGGGTTGGTACAACCAGCGCGCAGCCATCCGGGAGCGCTAGCCGTGGCCGCGGCGCTCACTTCAGTCACCGCGCGCGCAGCACCACGGCCCGCAGGCGGCCCGCTTGCGTGGATCCGCAGCGAGCTCTTTGGCAGCTGGCCGAGCGGCGTCGCCACGCTGGTGCTCGCCGGCCTTTTCGCGTGGTGGCTGCAGGGCGCGCTCGCTTGGGCCGTGCTGCATGCGGTGACCACACCCAGCGTGGAGGCCTGCCGGGCTGCACGCGGCAGTGGCGCCTGCTGGGGAGCGGTCGCGGAGAAATACCGCCTGGTGATCTTCGGCCGCTATCCGTATCACGAACAGGGGCGCCCGCTCGCCGCCACGCTGGCACTGCTGGCCCTGCTGCTCGCCAGCTGCATGCGCGTGTGCTGGAACCGCGGGCTGATCGTCGCGTGGGCGGGCGCATGGGTGGTGTTCTTCGCCCTGATGGGCGGCGGCGTATTCGGCCTGGAACGCGTGCCGACCGACCGCTGGGGCGGCTTGCCGCTGACGATCATGCTGTCGACCTTCTCGATCGCACTGGCGTTTCCGCTCTCGGTGCTGGTTGCGCTGGGGCGGCGCAGCGCCCTGCCCGCCATCCGGTCGCTGTGCGCCGTCTATGTCGAGCTGGTGCGTGGCGTGCCGCTGGTGTCGGTTCTGTTCATGGCGAGCTTCATGTTTCCACTGCTGATGCCCCCCGGCTTTTCGATCGACGTCCTGGTGCGCGTGCTCGCCGGCAGCACGCTGTTCGCGGCCGCGTATCTGGCGGAGGTCGTGCGCGGAGGCTTGCAGGCCGTCCCGACCGGGCAGATCGAGGCAGCCGCCTCGCTCGGGCTCGGCTACTGGCAGACGCAACGCAAGATCGTGCTGCCGCAGGCGCTGGCGATGGTGGTGCCCGGCATCATGAACAGCTTCATTGCCACCTTCAAGGACACCTCGCTGGTGACCATCGTGTCGCTGTACGAGCTGACCGGGTCGCTCGGCCTCGCCTTCGACTCCGACGCCGAGTGGCGGCCGTACAAGGGCGAAGGCTCCCTGTTCATCGCAGCGATCTATTTCGTGTTCTGTTTTTCGATGTCGCGCTACAGCTTGTGGGTCGAAAAGCATGTCGGCCGCAGCCGGGCGCGTTGACCGTCGAACCACCGGATCAAACCGAGGACACCCGATGAGCGATCCGATCATCCACTTCGACAAGGTGAACAAGTGGTACGGCAACAACTTCCACGTGCTGCGCGACATCGACCTGCAGGTCGCGCGCGGCGAGCGGATCGTCATCTGCGGGCCGTCGGGCTCCGGCAAATCGACCCTGATCCGCTGCATCAACCGGCTCGAGGAGCACCAGCAAGGCCGCCTCGTGGTCGACGGCATCGAGCTGTCCGACGACGTGCGGGCGACCGAGCGCGTGCGGCGCGAGGTGGGCATGGTGTTCCAGCAATTCAACCTGTTTCCGCACCTGACCGTGCTGGAGAACCTGACGCTGGCTCCGATGTGGGTGACACGCGTCCCGAAGAAGGACGCCGAGGAGCGCGCCATGCAGCAACTGCGGCGGGTTCGCATCGCCGAGCAGGCGACCAAGTACCCCCTGCAGCTGTCAGGCGGTCAGCAGCAGCGGGTGGCGATCGCGCGTGCGCTGTGCCTGACGCCCAAGATCATGCTGTTCGATGAACCGACCTCGGCGCTCGATCCGGAGATGATCAAGGAGGTGCTGGACGTGATGATCGAGCTCGCCGGCCAGGGCATCACGATGCTGTGCGTGACGCACGAGATGGGATTTGCGCGTGCGGTCGCCGACCGCATGATCTTCATGGACGAAGGGCAGATCGTCGAGGAGAGCTCACCGATCGAGTTCTTCAGCCACCCCAGAAGCGAGCGCACGAAGGATTTCCTGTCGAAGATTCTCGGGCATTAGACACTCCGCCTTCGATCCATTCGGATCTTCCGAGCGCGATGGTGATATCCTACTTCGGCTTGGCGCTCTCAAGCAGATTTGGCGTTGCCAAGGGCCGCAAACTGGTGTGATACGGACTTGTCGGAACGGTGAAGATACGCCTGCCGACACTACATCGGAGGTGCCTGCCCGTTTAGCCCGACATTGACGCGCGGCGCGCTGAGGCTGCCGTCCGGCTGGCGCTGCGAATTAACGAACACCGCTGCGCCGGGTTTGAGCACGCTGCGATCGGCTGGCCTGTACGACACAATGATCGCTGTTTCCGGAATCAGGACCTTCTTCTCCCCACCCTTGTACTGGACCTCCAGGACGCGGTCTTTGCCGATGCGGGTAATGGTGGCCACGTTCGCATTCGTCATCTTGCTGGTCGGCCGAAGGTCCCAATCGTAGTGCCCTTCGCCCGTACCGCGCATGTTGTCCGGGAAAATATGAACTTCCAGCGCGACCAGCGCTCCATCACGCTCACCCACGGTCGTGGTGCCAATGAATTTGCCGCTGACGATATCGTCAACGCTCGCCTTGTTAATCCCCATTACGACGAAATTCTCGGTCAGTTTCACAGTTTGGATCTGGCCGTCGTTGGCCTTGACCGTAAGAACCTGGCCATCCAGTTTTTCCACGGTACCGCGGATGCGCACGGGCGGGTTGGCGGGTGTCTGGGCAAAAGCAAAGGTCGATACAGCCGCTATCAGGAACGCCGCGATGGTACGAATCATAGGGATACCTCTTGGGGGTGACGATTGCGTGCACGCGTGCCGCATAGGACGATCATCGCACTAACGCTGACCATTGCCTTCACGCAAAGCCCGCCACCGTCCCGGCAAAGATCGCCAGGCCCAGCCAGTGGTTGTGCAGGAAGGCGCGGAAACACGCGTCGCGCCGGCGCTGCCGGATCAACAGGACGTGATAGACGGCGCAACCAGCGGCGACGAGCCAGCCGGCGGCAAAGCCTGGTCCCGCGCCCGCGCTCCAGGCCAGCGCCGCCATCGCCGCCAGGTAGGTCGCGTAGGACAGAGCCACCAGCGCCACGTCGGCGCGGCCGAACAGAATTGCTGACGACCGAAGGCCGAGCTTCACGTCGTCGTCGCGATCGACCATCGCATACTCGGTGTCATAGGCAATGACCCAGAAGAAATTGGCGCCCAGCATCCACCAGGATTCGGCCGGCAGCCGGCCCTGGACCGCGCAATAGGCCATCGGAATCCCGAACGAGAACGCGATGCCCAGCATCGCCTGCGGTATCGAGAAGAAACGCTTGAAGTACGGGTAGGCGGCAGCCACCGGCACAGCGGCCAGCGCGGCCAGGCGCGCGGCGTTGTTCAGCCAGATCAGCGACAGGCCGGCGGTTGCGGTGAGCGCGGTCGCCACCATCAGCGCCTCGCGGGCACTCACCTGGCCGGTGGCCACGACCCGCTGCGCGGTGCGCTTGACGTGGGCGTCGAAGTTTCGATCGGCCATGTCGTTGATCGCGCAGCCGGCGGATCGCATCAGCCAGGTGCCCACCACAAAGATCGTCGACAACTGCCAGCCCGGCCAGCCGCGCGCAGCGAACCACAGCGCTGTCAGCGTCGGCCACAGCAACAGCAGCACGCCGATCGGCCGCTCCGCGCGCGTCAGTCGCAGGTACAGGCGCAGGCGCTCCTGGGTGGCGGCACCGGCGGCCATCATGGTCAAGCCACCTCGACCGGCGCGTCCACCCTCTTGACGCCTTCCAGTGAGCAAGCCTGGATCGCCTGCCGCAGCGATTCGATCGCCTCGGCCCGGGTGAACGAGCGTCGCCACGCCAGCACCACACGACGGTGCGGCGGAGGATTCTTGAACGGCAGATAGGCCACCAGCGAATTGCGCGGCACGCGCGCCGGCATCGCGGTGCGCGGCATCACGGTGATACCGATGCCGGTCGCCACCATCTGGCGGATCGTCTCCAGCGAGGAGCCTTCGAAGGTGCGCTGCATGCGGTCGGCCGAGTCCGCATAACGCGACCGCTCGGGACACACGTCGAGCACCTGATCGCGAAAACAGTGTCCGCTGCCCAGCAGCAGCATCGTTTCGTGCTCCAGGTCGGCGCTGGCGATCGTCTTGCGCCGGATCCATGCATGCTTGCGCGGCACCGCCACCACGAATGCCTCGTCGTACACGGGTCGTACCGACAGGCCGCACGGGGGCAGCGGCTGCGCCATGATCGCCACGTCGATCTCGCCGTTGCGAACCTGCTCGATCAGCTTCACCGTGAAGTTCTCGCTCAGCAGCAGTTGCATCTGCGGCGCCTTTTTCTGCAGCTGCCGGATCAAGCCGGGCAGCAGGTACGGTCCGATCGTGTAGATCGTGCCGACCCGCAGCGGCGCCGCCAGTGGATCGCGCCCCTGGCGCGCGATCTCGTGCACGGCAGACGCTTCGTCGAGCACGCGCTTGGCTTGCGACACGATCTGCTCCCCGATATCGGTCAGCGC
>DATBCI010000346.1:0-6692 GCA_036270555.1 Burkholderiaceae bacterium | reverse complement strand
GGCCTCGGACCCCAGACTGGACAGCGCATCGTGCGCTTCGGCCCGCAACCGCTCGCTCCAGCGACGAGTGGCCTCGGTACCGAGCACCGATACGTAGGTAGGCTTGCTTTGCCGCTGATCCTTGCCGGCGGTCTTCCCCAGTTCGGCGGAGGTTGCGACGGCATCCAGCAGATCGTCGACGACCTGGAAGGCGAGGCCGACGGCGTCGGCATAGCGCTCCAGCACGGCCCGTTCGGCGATCGAAACGCGGCCTGCGGTTGCGCCCATCGTGATGGATGCGCGCAGCAATGCGCCGGTTTTCATCCGGTGCATCGTTTCCAGTTCGGCCGCCGTCATCGCCTGCCCGACCGCCGCCAGATCGATCGCCTGTCCTCCGCACATGCCCTGCGTGCCGGAGGCTTGCGCCAGGTCGCGGATCAGGGCCATTGCGGTCTCGGCGGCCACCGGCGCATCGGCCAGCACCCTGAACGCCTCGGCCTGGAGCGCATCGCCCGTCAGCATCGCGGTGGCCTCATCAAATGCAACGTGCACGGTGGGCTTTCCACGCCGCAGCACGTCGTCGTCCATGCACGGCATGTCGTCGTGCACCAGCGAATAGGCATGAACGAACTCGATGGCGGCAGCAATCGGGTCCAACGCCGTATCGGCCGCTCCGGCGAACTCACCCGCGGCATACACGAGCAGCGGACGCACCCGCTTGCCGCCGTTCAGCACGGCGTAGCGCATGGCCCCGTGCAGCCGCCGCGGCTCGCGCTCCTCGGCCGGCAGGTGCGCCTGAACAAATTGCTCGAAGCGCCCCTGGCGCGCCGTGATCCAATCGGACAAGGGCGCAGCGTGCGCAACGGTGGCAACTCGCGGGGAAATCGAAGCCACGCTCACGTCGCGCTGTCCGCCGATTCGGAAGGGGTGAAGTTCTTCAGCACGTTCTCGTCAAGCTTCTGTATCTGCCGCTCTGCATCGGCCAGGCGGCCCTGGCAAAAGCGCGCCAACTCCGCCCCGCGCCGATAAGCCGCGATCGATTCGTCCAGCCCCAGATCGCCCGATTCCATGCGCCGCACCAATTGGTCAAGCTCATCAAGGGCCTGCTCGAAGGTCAAGTCTTCGACCAAGGTGGAAGTCGTGGGCTCACCCATCCGCTTGTCCGCTCCCGGCAAGGGAGGTGGAATCTATTTCGATTTTTTGACCGACCCCGATCGGACCGGCCCTCATTGGCTCTTGTCGGGCGCCAATGCACCCGTTAAGGTATTTTAGTTCAACGCCCGCATCCCCCCAGACGGGTCAATCACTTGCGTTGCGTTTACACACACATTACGCTCGCCGCCCAATGTCAATGACTCACCCCTACAACAGCGTGGTCGACGCAGATACGCTACGCCAAAATCTGGGAAGCCCCGCTTGGCGAGTGATCGACTGCCGTTACGACCTGTTACGACCGGAAGCCGGGGAACAGGCGTACGCCGAGGCTCACATTGCAGGCGCGGTGTTTGCGCACCTGGAACGCGACCTGTCCAGCCCCAAGAGGCCCGACTCGGGCCGCCATCCGTTGCCGGATCCCGACCGGCTCGCCGAAGCCTTCCGCTGCTGGGGCATCGATCGTGACACGCAGATCGTCGCTTACGACGCCCATGCAGGCCAGTACGCGGGGCGGCTCTGGTGGCTCGCGCGCTGGCTCGGACACGACAAGGTCGCATTGCTGGACGGAGGGTGGCAGGCGGCCCGTCAGGCCGGCCTGGCAACGCAAGCGGGCGAACCGAAGCCGCCGCGCGGGCGATTCGAACGCACCAACCCTCGCCAACAGGCCGTCGAAGTGGCCGCGGTGGAGGCCGCCCGCACCGATCCGCACTGGCTGGTGGTCGATGCCAGGGCGCCGGATCGTTACGCCGGCCAGAACGAGACGATCGATCCGGTCGGCGGCCACATTCCAGGGGCCATCAACCGGTTCTGGCAGGCGAACCTGCAACCCGACGGGCGCTTCAAGTCCCCTGCGCAGTTGCGGGCCGAATTCGCCGCCCTGTTCGGCGCGCGCGAGCCGGCGCAGGTGATCATGCAGTGCGGCTCGGGCGTCACCGCCTGCCACCACCTGGTGGCGTTGCAGCGGGCGGGGATCCCGGGAGCCCTGCTCTATCCCGGCTCCTGGAGCGAGTGGATCTCGGACCCGGCCCGTCCGGTCGCTGCCGGCAGCAATCCGTGATCGCCCTGACCCGCTTCTAAGCGGCTTTGACGGCCACACGGATCAGACCCGCCAGTGCCACGCCGAACAGCACCAGGCCCACCTCGGGCAGCGATTCCCGCAGCGGCTTGCGCCGCATGATCTCGGGCAGCAGGTCGGACAGCGCGATGTAGACGAAGCTCGCGGCGGCAATCAGCAGCGTGTACGGCAGCAGCGCGCGGTACGAGTCGAGCAGCAGGTAACCGGCCACCCCGCCGAGCACCGCCGATAGGCCCGAGATCAGCATGAAGATGAAGGCCCGGCGCCGATCGAATCCGGCGTTCAACAGGATCATGAAGTCGCCGACCTCGTGCGGGACCTCGTGCGCGAAGACGGCGCTCGCCGTCACCACCCCGGCGCGCACGTCGAGCAGGAACGCCGCCGCAATCACCGCACCATCGCCAAAGTTGTGGAACGCGTCACCCACCAGGATCGGCCAGGCGCCGCGGCCGGCCTCGTGCGCGTCGTGCCCGTGCGGGTGGTGATGCGCATCGCCTTCGTGGTGGTGCGTGTGGTGAATCAGCGTCATCTTCTCCAGAATGAAGAAGCCGACGATGCCGGCCGTGAAAACCCAGCCGAGCGTGTCCGGCGCCAGGCCGCCCGACATCGCCTCGGGCAGCAACTGCACCAGCGCGGTCGCCAGCAAGACGCCGGCAGCGATCGACACCATTTTTTCGACGACTCCCGACAGCAGTCGGAAACTCAGCGCCGCCGCGAAACCGATCGAGATCAGCGTAGAGACGGCATTGGCAAGAACGATGTACAGCAGCGTCAACACGAGTGGCCTGAGCGGGTGTCCTGTGCGGGTGGGCTGTGGCGCGGTCCCAGGTGTCAGGACAGGCCGTGATTGGCGAACCAGTCCAGGCAGCGAGACCAGCCGTCCTTGGCCGACGCTTCGTGATAGCTCGAACGGTAGTCGGCGAAGAACGCGTGCGACGCCTTCGGGTAGATGACGAATTGCGATTCGGATCCGGGAGCCTTGGCCGAGGCCAGAGCCAGTTTCATCCGCTCGATCGTATCGAGCGGAATACCGCTGTCCTCTGCGCCGTACAGGCCGAGCACCGGGACCTTCAGCGAGGTAGCCACATCGAGCGGATGCGTCGGCTGGTTCGCCGTCTCTTCGCCAACCAGTCGCCCGTACCATGCCACGGCGGCTTTGAGCTTGGGCTGGTGCGCCGCGTACAGCCAGGCGATGCGTCCACCCCAGCAGAAGCCGGTGATGCCCTGTCGCGCCGCATCACCACCGTGCGTCGCGGCCCAGGTCGCGGTCGCATCCAGGTCGGACAGCACCTCGGAATCGGAGGCCCGCGAGACGACCTGGCGGATCAAGGCGTTCATGTCGGCCACCGCGGCCGCGTTGCCGTGACGCGCGAAAAGATCGGGCGCGACCGCCATATACCCGAGCTTGGCGAAGCGTCGGCACACGTCCCTGATGTGCTCGTGAACTCCGAAGATCTCGTGCACGACCAGGATGGTCGGCAATCCACTGCCGGCGGCCGGCTGGGCACGATAGCCCGGCATCTGGTAGCTGCGGTTGACCGGAATCCGGATATCGCCGGCCATCAAACCGGCGGCGTCGGTCTGGATCACGGCTCGCACATTGATCGGGCTTGCAGCGGCCGCAAACCCGGCCACCAGCGATGTCTTGACGAACTCGCGGCGCCGCGGCTGGTGGGGGCTGTCAGTTTCGTCGCCGTCGACGGCGTGCTCCTGCGCGACCGGCAGGATCTGATCAGACATCGCAAGCCCCCTTCAAGGCCAAACCCCTGATTCAGTATAGAGCGCGTCGGCCGGTATCATGTGCGACATGGAGCCAGCGCCTGATCTGCGAGAAGTCGCGAAACGCTTCCAGCGCGTCGCACCGCCCAGCGACCACTGCACGCTCCGCATCGTCGAGGAATCGTCGATATGGACTTCCGTGCGCCGCGATGTACCGGAGCCGGTCGCACGCTCGACCGATCTGGGGGCCATGGTGACGGTCGTTTCCGCAGACGGAGTCGGGTACGCAGCCACCAGCGATCTGAGCGAGGCGGGCTTGAAGGGAGCCGCCGATCGCGCCGCGCAGTGGGCGCGCGCCGCTCGAGGCCGCAGCGTGTTCGACGGCGTCACGCCACGCCTGACGGTCGCCGGCCAATCGCTCTCCAATGGCGCGCTCGATCCGGACTGGACGCTGGCCGAGCGCTTCGATCTGCTGCGTCAGGAGTCCGCGCAGTGCCGGGTCGATGACCGGATCGTCGATTGGCAAGCCAGCTTGTGGACCGTGCGTTCACGCCAGGTGCTGGCGGCAGCCGGCGGCGAACCCATCTTCGAGGAGCATGCGTTCGCGATCCCGGCGCTGCACGTGGCGGCGAGCCAGCGCGAGCGCACGCAGGTGCGTTCGTGGGGCGGCCGCCACAATGGGTTGTGCCAGCAGGGCAGCGCGCGCCACGTGGTTGAACGCAGCGGCTTCGCCGGTTCAGGACTGACCACGGCGCAGCAGGCCTTGCAATTGCTGGCGGCGCCGAACTGCCCGAGCGGAACTCTCGACCTGCTGCTGATGCCAGACCAGATGATGCTGCAGATCCACGAATCGATCGGGCACCCGCTCGAGCTCGATCGGATCCTGGGCGACGAGCGCAACTACGCGGGCACCAGCTTCGTCACGCCGGACATGTTCGGCAGCTACCGCTACGGCTCGGAGCTGCTGAACGTGACCTACGATCCGACGCGCTCCGAGGAATTCGCCACGTTCGCCTATGACGACCAGGGCAGCCGGGCGCGCCGC
Source organism: Burkholderiaceae bacterium (assembly GCA_036270555.1). Classification (GTDB taxonomy): domain Bacteria; phylum Pseudomonadota; class Gammaproteobacteria; order Burkholderiales; family Burkholderiaceae_F; genus VBCK01. The sequence goes on along the minus strand of DATBCI010000346.1, from coordinate 1,719 downwards.
GAGTACCTGATCCGCGACGGCATCCTGATCCAGCCCCTGGGCGGGACGCTGTCGCGGCAACGGTTGCCTCAAGCGAAGTGGGACGGCTTCGTCGCCACTTCGCGCGCCAGCAGCTGGAATCGGCCACCGATCGATCGCATGTCGAACCTGAACGTGGAAGCGGGCACCTCGACTTTCGAGCAGATGGTGGCGTCGATAGAGGACGGCATCCTGATGCGGACCAACGCCTCCTGGTCGATCGACGATTCGCGCAACAAGTTCCAGTTCGGTTGCGAGTGGGGCCAGCGCATCCGATCCGGGCGCCTGGCCGAAGTGGTCAGGAATCCGAACTACCGGGGCATCTCGGCGACCTTCTGGCGCTCGCTGGCGATGGTGGGCGACGCCTCGACGGTCGAGGTGCTGGGCTCGCCGTACTGCGGCAAGGGAGAGCCCAATCAGCTGATTCGGGTCGGCCACGCCAGTCCCGCCTGCAAGTTCGCGGCGGTGGCGGTGTTCGGAGCCGAGACCTGATCCGGCCGGCATGAAACAGCAGTTCTTCGATCTGGCCGACTACGCGATCGGGCAACTGCGCGGCAGCGAAACGCTGCTGGCCGGCTTCTGCGGCGAAACGTCCGATTTCGTCCGATTCAACCGCGCGCGGGTGGGCCAGGCCGGCAGCGTCACGCAGGGCTTTCTGCGGCTGACGCTGATCGATCAAGGCCGCCGGCTGCACTCCACGCGGTCGGTGGCGTTCCAGATGTCGACCGACCAGTCGGCGATCCGGTGCGCCATCGAAGCGATGCGATCGGAGCTGCCGTCGCTGCCGGCTGACCCGCTGCTGCTGTACGCGACCACAGTGAACGACTCGAACCGGGAGCGCCCTGGCCAGCTCCCCGATGCCAAGGAAGCCGTCGATTGCGTGATCGCCGCCGCCGATGGCGCCGACCTGGTCGGCATTTTCGCCAGCGGTCCGGTGTACCGTGGCTTTGCCAACTCGTTGGGCCAGCGCAACTGGCACCGGGTCGACAGCTTCCAGATCGACTGGTCGATCTACGTGGGCGGCGATCAGGAGGCCAAGGACAAGGCCGTCAAGTCGACCTATGCCTCGGAGACGTGGAACGCCCGCGAAGTTGCCCAACGGATCGCTTCGTCGCGCGCTCAGCTCGGGTTTCTGGCCGCCCCTGCGCGCGTGATCGAGCCCGGGCAATACCGCGCCTTTCTGGCGCCCGCCGCCATGGACGAGCTGGTCGGGATGCTCAGCTGGGACGGCGTCTCCGCGCGCAGCCAGCGCACGCGGCAGAGCTCCCTGCAAAGGCTGGTCGACGGCGAGCAGGCCCTGTCACCGATGATTTCGCTGCGCGAGAACACCGTCGAAGGCCTGGCGCCGTCGTTCGACGACAGCGGTTTCCCAAGGCCGCCCCAGGTGGCGCTGATCAGCGCGGGACGCCACGCCGGCGGCCTGGTGTCGGCGCGTACTGCGAAGGAATACAAGCTCGAGGCCAACGGCGCCAGCGACGAGGAAGCGATGCTGTCGGCCGATCTGGATGGCGGCACGCTGGCCATGTCCGAGTCGCTGAGCGCGCTCGACCGCGGCATCCTGGTTTCCAATCTTTGGTACCTGAACTTCTCGGACCGCTCGTCGTGCCGCCTCACCGGCATGACGCGCTTTGCCACCTTCTGGGTGGAGAACGGGCGCATCCGCGCTCCGCTGAACGTGATGCGCTTCGACGATTCGCTGTA
>DATBCI010000345.1:0-6873 GCA_036270555.1 Burkholderiaceae bacterium | reverse complement strand
CGCATTCGGTCAGTTGCTGGGTCAGCCGGGAACGCGCCAGCGGCTCGTCATCGACGATCAGGACGTTCAACATCTGCCTAGGCCGCCTTGTTTTCCACGGGAATCGTCATCGTCAGCTCGAACCGTCCGCGGCGCACGCGTGTTTCCAGCTGCGCCTCCAGATCGTAAATCAGCGCCAGGCGGCCGCGGATGTTGTTCAGCCCGATCTGGTTGCCTTCGCGCTGGATGGGCTCCAGCGCAATCGGGTTGCTGACGCTGATCTCCAGCGTGAACCCGCGTTGGCGTACTTTCACGTCGATCTCGCAGGTGCCTGCCACGCGCTCGGCTCCGTAGCGCACGGCGTTTTCGATGATCGGCTGCAGCAGCAGTTGTGGCACGCGCGCGCGCGGGTGAACCGGCGTGATCTGCCAGTTCACTTGCAGCCGCTCCCCCAAGCGCGTCTGTTCGATTTCGACGTACTTGCGGCACAAATCCAGCTCGTGCTCCAGCGAAACGAGCTGACGCACATCACCCATCACAGCGCGGAACAGTTCGGCCAGATTTTCCAGCATGCGCTCGGCGCGCGCGGGATCCGACTGGACGACAGCCAGCACCGCGTTCAGGCTATTGAACAGGAAGTGCGGCCGGATCCGTGACTGCAGCGCCTGCAGCTTGGCTTCGGCCATCGCCGGCGAAAAGGCGCGTGCCCGCAGCTCCAGGTAGTGTTGCACCGCCATGCCGCCCACCAGGGCGATCAGCGAACCGGCCAACTCCGGGCGACCGACCGGCCCGATCGGCCCCAGCAGCAGGCGCAGCACACCGTACGCAATGGCCGCCGGCATCACCCAGGCGAGCGCACGCTGCACGAGGGCCGATGGCATCGACGGCAGTCTTGGGAGCAGCCGGCGCAGCGCGCACCAGGCGAGCAAGGTCAGCAGCGTGACGGGCTCCAGTACCGCCGCGGTGGACAGGAATGCGGCGCTGAATTGGCCGGATTCGGAGGTTGCTGCCAGTGTGCCGATCACGGCCGCGAGGTTGACGGCGGCGCTGGCCCGCAGCACCGTGCCGAGGTTGCATCCGTCGGGTATCAGCGTCGCAGGCACCTGGATCGGGGCGCGGGCGCGCGCCGCCTCGCCAGCGCCTGATGGCGGCGCCGGCTTGGGGGTGTTGATCGTTGCCACCATCGTTACACTCGGACCTGTTCCTGGCCTCACGCCAGCCGGCCGGGCCAGCGAGCGGGAAGTCTTGCATAGCCCGCGCCGAAATGACAGACAGCAAACGCGACCGGCCTGCGGGGCAGTCCAAGCCAATGAGCCAGCCTGTGAGGCAGCCTGTGAGGCAGCCAATGAGCCAGCCTGTGAGCCAGCCAATCAGCCCGCCAATGAGTGACCCATCGAGCGAGCCGATGCGTGATGTCAAGGGCAAGGGCGACGCACCGCGCGACGATTCGCCGCTGCATGCCAAGGATCGCGCGTGGTCGGGCCGCTTTGCCGAGCCGGTTGCGCAGTTCGTGTTGAATTACACGGCCAGCGTCGGCTTCGACCAAAGGCTGGCGCAGGCCGACATCCAGGCTTCGCTGGCTCATGCCTCGATGCTGGCTGCCGTCGGCGTGCTCAATGCGCAGGACCTGGCGCGCATCACGCAAGGGCTGCAGCAGATCCTGACCGAAATCGAAGCCGGCACGTTCCAATGGCAGGTCGCGCTGGAGGACGTTCACCTGAACGTGGAAGCGCGCCTGACCGAGCTTGCGGGCGAGGCCGGCAAACGCCTGCACACCGCGCGCTCGCGCAACGACCAGGTAGCGACCGACCTGCGGCTTTATCTGCGCGGCGAAGTCGATCGCCTGCTCGAGGGCGTCGATGCCCTGCAGCGATCACTGGTGGAGCTGGCGTGGGCGCACACCGATACGGTGATGCCGGGGTACACCCATCTGCAGGTGGCGCAGCCCGTGACGTTCGGGCACCACCTGCTTGCCTATGTCGAGATGCTGGAGCGCGATCGCGAGCGCCTGACCGATGGGCGCCGGCGCATCAACCGCCTGCCGCTGGGGGCGGCGGCCCTGGCTGGCACCACGTTTCCGATCGATCGCGAGCGCGTCGCGCGCGATCTGAAGTTCGAGGCGGTGTGCCGCAATTCGATCGACGCCGTGTCGGACCGCGACTTTGCGATCGAGCTGTGCGCGGCCGGCGCCCTGCTGATGGCGCACCTGTCGCGGCTGGCCGAGGAACTGGTGCTGTGGCTCAGTCCCGGCTTCGGCTTCATCGGGCTGCCGGACCGCTTCACCACCGGCTCATCGATCATGCCGCAGAAGCGCAACCCCGATGTGGCCGAGCTGGCACGCGGCAAGAGCGGCCGCGTGACCGGCCACCTGGTGGCGCTGCTGATGGTGATCAAGGGTCAGCCGCTGGCGTACAACAAGGACAACCAGGAGGACAAGGAGCCGCTGTTCGACACGGTCGACACGCTGCATGCGACGCTGCGGGTCTTTGCCGAGATGGTGCCCGGCATCCAGGTCAACCGCGATGCCATGCGCCAGGCGGCGCTGCAGGGGCACTCGACCGCGACGGACCTGGCCGATTACCTGGTGCGGCGCGGCCTGGCCTTCCGCGACGCCCACGAAGCCGCGGCGCGCGCGGTGCGCCGCGCCGAGCAGCTCGGCTTCTCGCTGCCGCAGCTGCCGCTGGCCGAGCTGCAGGCGCTCGCCCCGCAGATCGGCGCCGACGTGTTCCAGGTGCTGACGTTGGAAGGGTCGGTGGCAGCGCGTGATCACATCGGCGGCACCGCGCCGATGCAAGTGGCGGCGCAGGTCAGGCAGTGGCGCGAGACGCTGAAGCAGCGCAGCAGTTGACGGCTTGCCCTCCGTAGCCCAAAGGGCGAAGGAGGGCCCTCACCCCCGGCCCCACTCCCGCACGCGGGAGAGGGGAGCTTCCGACCATCCGTTGACGGCCCTCACCCCCGGCCCCTCTCCCGCACGCGGGAGAGGGGAGGAACTTCTCCCCTCGCCCACGCAGTGGGAGAGGGGCCGCGGGTGAGGGGGTCAACTTCCGCCGACCGTCATCTTTTCGATCAGCACGGATCCGCTGATGCGGCCGCCGCGGATCACCTGGTCGGCTCCGACGGCGCGGATGCCGCGGAACATCTCGCGCAGGTTGCTTGCGACGGTGATCTCCTCGACCGGGTAGCGGATCTGCCCGTGCTCGACCCAGAAGCCGGTTGCGCCACGGGAATAGTCGCCGCTCACCACGTTCACGCCCTGCCCGATCAGCTCCGTGACCAGCAGCCCGCGGTCCATCTTGCGCAGCATTTCCTTGAAATCGTCGCTCGGCTGCGTCAGCGACGAGCGAAGCTCCAGGTTGTGCGCGCCGCCGGCGTTGCCGGTCGTCGTCATCCCCAGCTTGCGCCCGGAGTAGCTCGACAGGAAGTAGCCGTTCAATACGCCCCCCGACACCACGTCGCGCCGCTGCCCGCGCACACCCTCCTCGTCAAACGGGCTCGAGCCCAGCGCGCGCGGAAGGAACGGATCCTCGCGCACCGAGATGTGGTCGGCGAACAGCGGCTTGCCCAGGCCGTCGACCAGGAACGAGGCCTTCCGGTACAGCGCGCCCCCGCTGGCCGCCTGGACGAAATTGCCGAGCAATCCGCACGCCACCGGCGCCTCGAACAGCACCGGGCAGTGCCGGGTTCGCAGCTTGTGCGCCCCCAGCCGCGCCAGCGTTCGCTGCGCGGCATACATTCCGATCGCTTCGGGGTCGGCCAGCTCCTCGGCCGCGCGCGAGGCCGTGTACCAGTCGTCGCGCTGCATTCCGCTGTCGTCGCGCGCGATCGGCGCCACTGAAATCGAGTGGCGCGAGTACGGATAGCCGGCCAGGAAGCCGAGCGAGTTGGCGAGCACGAAATGCCCGCCCGAGGCGTACACGTTGGCCCCCTCGGAATTGACCACGTTGGAGCTCACATCGAAGGCGGCTTTCTCGGCGCGCTGCGCGATCCGGATCGCGTCTTCGGTTTCGATCGGCCACGGATGAAACAGGTCGAGCTCGACCGGCGAGCGCTCCAGCAGGTTTTCGTCGGGCAGCCCCGCGCAGTCGTCCTCTGCCGTGAAGCGCGCGATGTCGTAGGCCGCCTGCACCGACTCGCGCAGCGCAGCCGGTGCAAAGTCGGAGGTGGAGGAGTGGCCGCGCCGTTGGCCGATGTACACCGTGATCGCGACGCCCTTGTCGCGCGTGTTCTCGATCGTCTCGACCACCGCCTTGCGCGTGGTCACCGACAGCCCGCTCGACTCGCTCGCTTCGCACGAGGCGGCGGTCGCGCCCAGCTCCTTGGCGATCTGCAGCGCCTGCTGCGCAATCGCCTCCAGCTGTTCCCGCGGGATCGTTAGCCGTACGCTCATTCGGAGCCTGCGTTTGTGCTTGTTGTTGGTTCAGTATCATAGCGACTACCCCGTATGCGACGACTGGACCACGAAGAGCCACCTGCCGAGCCCGCCGATGCGCGGGAACGGCCCAGCAAGACCCGGCTGAAGCGCCAGATGCACGATTTGCAGCGGCTCGGCGAGCAGCTGGTCGCGTTGCCATCGACGCAGCTGGCGCGCATCGAGCTGCCGCAGGCCCTGCGCGAGCAGATCGAGCTGGCGCGCCGAATCACCGCGCGCGAAGGGTTGCGCCGCCAGTTGCAGTACGTCGGGCGCCTGATGCGCGAAGTCGACGCCGACCAGGTCCGTGCGGCCCTCGCGGCCGTCAGCGGCAGGCCCGGAGCCCCATCGTGAGCCCTGCGGTGCGCAGCCAGCCCGACGAGCTGCTGGTCGGGCTGGTGTCGGTGTCGGATCGCGCCTCCGCCGGCCAATACGCCGACGAGGGCGTGCCGTCGCTGCGGCGCTGGCTGGCCGCCGCGCTGAAATCGCCCTGGCGGGCCCACGAGCGCCTGATCGCCGACGAGCGATTGCAAATAGAAACCACGTTGATCGAATTGGTTGACCAGGTCGGCTGCGACCTGGTGCTCACCACCGGCGGCACGGGCCCCGCGCGGCGCGACGTCACTCCGGAGGCCACGCTGGCGGTGGCCACCCGCGAGTTGCCCGGGTACGGCGAGCACATGCGGCGTATTTCGCTCGAATTCGTTCCCACCGCCGTGCTGTCGCGACAGGTTGGCGTGCTGCGCGAGGTTGGCAACCATACCGCCCTGATCCTGAATCTGCCGGGGCAGCCCAAATCGATCGCCGAGACCCTGGGCGGCTTGCGCGATGCCGCATCGGGCCGCACCATGCACGGCATATTCGCCTCGATCCCCTATTGCATCCAGCTGATCGGGGGCCCCTACGTCGAAACTCACGACGACGTCGCGCCGATATTCCGGCCCAAGGCCGCGATGCGCCCACCCAAACCGGGAGTTGCCCCTTGAGCCACGCCACCGAACCTTTGCTCGAGTGCGTCGAGCTGCAGACGCAAACGGCCCCTGGGGCCTCGATCGTCTGGCTGCACGGGTTGGGTGCCGACGGCTTCGATTTCGTCCCGCTGGTGCGCGAACTACAGGCGCTGGGAGCCCCCGCGGCGCGCTACGTCTTTCCGCACGCTCCCGAGCGGGCGGTGACGATCAATGGCGGCCACGTGATGCGGGCCTGGTACGACATCCTGGGCCCGCAGATCGACGCGCGCGAAGATCCCGCGGGCATCGGCCAATCGCAACTGCAGGTCCAGGCGCTGATCGAGCGCGAGGTCGGGCGCGGCACGCCGCGTTCCCGCATCGTCCTCGCCGGTTTCTCGCAAGGCGGCGCGATCACGCTGCAGGCGGGCGTGCGTCAGCGCGAGCCGCTGGCGGCTCTGGTCGTGCTGTCGGCCTACCTGCCGCTCGCATCCACCGCCGCCGCGCAGATCACCCCTGCAGGGCGCACGACCCCGATCTTCATGGGGCACGGCCGCGACGACACGGTGGTTCCGATCGATTGGGCGCGGGCCTCGCGCGACGCGCTCCTCGATCTCGGGTGCAGCGTGCAATGGCACGAATACGCGATCCCGCATTCGGTATCCGAGGAGGAACTGCGGGACTTGGCGAGGTTCCTGGGCGAAGCGCTCAAATAGGCTGCAATTACGGCGCAATTGCCGTGTGGTTATCCCGGTAAGTCACAAACGGCGGCGCAGCCCGCTCCGCATGTAAGAACTACCCTGACAAATTTAGGGCCTGTTTCGGGCTAAGACTTCCTATTTCAAGGTGTCGTCCATCCGGTCGATCCCCATAATATGGTCCTGTGTACGGGCTATTACCTACCAAGTACATGGGCACCGACGGACCTTTGTCAGGGAGAAAGCGATGAACACAGCGACAACGCTGACACCGGGTACAGAAGGGCGCGTCCACGCCCAGCTGCCTCGCTACTTTCGCTGGTTTACCGAGCACTGCGTGCTGCGCCAGCTCGACGGAGCCGATGTGCCTCGCATCTGGCGCGCGGTGGTGCAGCCGCTGTTCAGGGAATGCTGGGCTGGTAATGCGCCCCGCAGCGAGCGCGCGGTCAAGGACCTGGTGCGCAACGCCCTGGCCGGCTGGCTGCAAGGCACGGCCTATTCGATGGCGGTCGTCAAGCGCCAGACCCACGAATTCGTCGGGTGCGTCGCCATGCATTCGGTCGGCTCCTCGCGCACGGTCTGGACCATCGATTGGTTCATCCATCCGAATTTCCTGGCGACCCCGATCGCGGTCGAAGCGATCATGGCCACCGGCGACCTGACGTTCGCCGCGCTGGGAGCCAGGAAGCTCTATGCCGGCTGCCCCGCCGGGCACGAAGCGTTCGCGGAGATGCTGAACGAAGCAGGCTTCATCGAAGTGGTTCCGGCGGGAAGCCTGGATCAGACCACGCAGCAGCCACGCGCCTCGAGCCTGTTCGAGATGCGCCGCCAGGATTGGAAA
>DATBCI010000344.1:0-13354 GCA_036270555.1 Burkholderiaceae bacterium | reverse complement strand
CGCTCGACCCAGTACAGGGCGCCCAGGGCGACCATCAGCACCAGCAGGCCCGGCAGCGCGGCCACCACGATCGGAGGCCAGGCGCTGAGCAGCCCCAGGTGCGAGAACAGCTTGTTCAGCGCATAGAAGATCACGCCGATCATGATGCCGCAGAACACCTTGAAGCTCATCGATCCGCTGCGCACGTGCAGATAGGCGAACGGCAGCGCGAGCGCCATCATCACCAGGATTGTCAGCGGATAGAGCATCTTGTTCCAGAACGCGATCTCGAAGCGGTCGGTGCGCTGATGGTTCTCGGCCAGATGACGGATGTAGCGCGACAGGCTCAGCGCCCCCATCCGCTCGGGCTGCACCAGCAGCGCGCCGAAGATCTCCGGCGTCAGGCCAGAGTGCCACAGCCGTTCGGCCTGGCGCACCACGTCGGTGTGCTGGGAGGTCTGCGCAATGTCGCTCGCGTCCACCGCCGGCAGGGATGTTTCGACCACGTCCTTCAGTTTCCAACCGACGCCCCGCACGTAAACGCCGCTGGTCGCCGTGCTGACCGAGCGCAACTTCATCTGCTGGTCGAATTCGTAGATGCGCCAGCGGACCACCGAGGTGTCGGTATTGACGTGATTGACGTTGACGAAGCGCAGCCGGGGCGCGCCGTCGCCATCGTCGGCAACCACGTCGCGCACCCACACGCCCGAGCGGAACTCCTGCGCGAGTGCCGCGCCGATTGCCGCCAGTCTGAGGCGCCGCGCCAGGTCCTCGGCCGACGGTGCAACCGCCTCTCCGAACAGGTAGGTGAGCACCACGAAGCCGACGCCGATCTGCAGGATGGTCAACGCCAGCCGGCGCGTGCTCAAGCCGGCCACGCGCATGATCGTGAACTCGGAGTTCGCCGCCAGCTTGGACAGCGCGTAGATGGTGCCGATCAGCGCCGCAATCGGCATCAGCTCGTACGTGCGCGACGGGGTCAGCAACGCCACGAAGACCAGGGCCTGGTCGGCCCGATACCCGTTGCGCCCGACGTCGTCGAATTCCTTGATCAGGTCGAACATCGCGAACAGCGCCACCAGCGCCAGCAGTACGAAGGCGGTCGACGCAGCCACTTCCCGCCACAGATAGCCCCTGAGCGTCTTCACGAATGCCGCCCCAGCCAGTGGGCGAACTCGGACCAGCGTGGGGCCCAGCGCTGCAAGTAGACGCGCCGGACGAACAACACCACCAGCAATGCAAAGGCCGACGTGTGCGCGAGCCAGGCGCCGGCCAGAAAGCCGATGCGCCCCTGCTGCACCCAGGCTTGGGTGATCTGGATTCCGTCCAGGTACAGCACGAACAGCAGAACGGCGACGATCAGGTTGGCGGAGCGGCCGATGCGCGGGTTCACAAACGCGAGTGGCACCGCCAGCAGTGCCAGCATCACGGCCATGACCGGCACTCCTAAACGCCACAGCAGTTCGCCCTGGTGCAGCGGCTTCGGCTCCACCAGCAGGTCCAGGGTCGGCAGCGCGCGGGCAGTGGCCGGGGAAAACGGCGTCTGCACCGGCTGGTCGAGCGGCACCGAATAGCGCCCGAACTCGACCACGCGGAAGCCCGGCTCGCCCGGCAGTCCTTCGTAACGCCGCCCCTTGTGCAGGATCAGCAAACGCGTTCCGTCCGCCTGGGGTTGCACCTCGCCTTCGGCGGCGGCGATCACGCTGTCGCGGTCGGGCGCATGATGCGCGACGAACACATTGCGCACCCGCGCGCCCTCCAGGTCGACCGATTCGACGAAGAACACGCGGTCGGCCGAGCTGGACTCGGCGAACCGCCCCGGCATCACTTTGCTCAGGTCGTCGCGCTGCTCGAAGCGGGAGCGGCTTTCGGCGATCTGGCCGTTGGCCCAGGGCGCAACCAGCAGGGTCAGCACCGCAATCAGCAGCACGATCGGAAGGGCGAAGCGGATCACGGGCGGGACCCATGCCAGCAGGCTGCGGCCGGCCGTGAACCAGACCACCATCTCCGAATCGCGGAAGGCGCGCGACATGGCCATCAGCACCGAGCCGAACACCGTCAGCGTCAGCACGATCGGAAGATTGGTCAGCGCCGACAGGGCAAGCAGCGAAGCGACCGCCGAGCTGTCGATCTCCCCGTTGGCGGCCTCGCCCAGGATGCGTACCAGGCCGACCGAGAACAGGATGCAGAACAGGACCGTGAAGAAGGCGCCGGCGGTACTGGCGAGTTCGCGTGCGATTGCGCGCTGAAAGATCATCGGGCGGTACGGCCGCTATACAATGCGCGGCTCCGACTATTCCAACCCCGGTTCAACCCCGGTTCAGCAGGCGGGACGCCAAGCCCATGGAATTTAACACGAAGATCGCACTGCCCGAGACGTTCAAGGCCGACTGCGTGGCGGTCGGCGTTCACGAGGGAGGCGGCTTGACCGCCTCGGCGCGCCGCATCGACGCCATCACGCGCGGAGCCCTGCGCGCGGCGCTGACCAGCGGCGACATGACAGGAGCGCGCGGCAGCTCATTGCTGCTGCGAGCTCTACCGGGAGTGGCCAGCCCGCGCGTGCTGCTGGTGGGCCTGGGCAAGCCGGAAGACTTCGGCGACCGGGCTTACAGCGACGCGGTGCGAACGGCGGTCAAGGCCGCCGGCCCCGGCAGCACCTCACTCGCCATGACCGCCTTGGAGTGGGGCGTCAAGGGGCGCGATCCGCGCTGGCACGGGTCGGCGCTGGCGGTGGCGGCGCGCGAGGTGCCGTTCCGCTCCGACGAGCTCAAAAGCAAGAAGGACGACAACGTGTCACGCCTGGCCCGTGTGCATCTGCTGCTCGACCAGCGCGACGCCGCGGTCGAGAAGGGTCTGGCCGAGGGGCGCGCCATCGCCAACGGGGTCGATCTGGCCAAGCGCCTCGGCAATCTGCCGGCCAACGTCTGCACGCCGGAGTTCCTGGCGCAACAGGCACGCAAGCTGCAGCGGGACTGGGGTATCGGAGTGCAGGTGCTGGCGCGCGGACAGATCGAGGCGCTGAAGATGGGCGCATTCCTGTCCGTGGCCAAAGGGTCGGATCAACCACCGCGCCTGATCGTCGCCAAGTACCAGGGCCAGGGCCGCGGCTTCAGCAACCCGATTGCGCTGGTCGGCAAGGGCATCACGTTCGACTCGGGCGGCATCTCGATCAAGCCCGCCGGCGAGATGGACGAGATGAAGTTCGACATGTGCGGCGCCGCCTCGGTGCTCGGTGCTCTGCGCGCGGCGGCCGAGCTCAAGTTGAAGGTGAACATCCTGGGTGTCATCCCCGCCTGCGAGAACCTGCCATCGGGGCGCGCCAGCAAGCCGGGCGACATCGTCACTTCGATGTCGGGACAGACGGTCGAGGTGCTGAACACGGATGCGGAAGGCCGCTTGATCCTGTGCGACGCCCTGACCTACGTGCAGCGCTTCAAGCCGTCCGCCGTGATCGACATCGCAACCCTGACCGGGGCCATCATCGTGTCGCTGGGCAATCTGCATTCGGGCCTTTTCAGCCCGGACGATGAGCTGGCGGCCGAGCTGCTGGAGGCTGCCGGCCGCGCTTCGGACCGGGCATGGCGCATGCCCGTGGACGACGACTACCAGGACCAGCTCAAATCAAACTTCGCCGACATGGCCAATATCGGGACCCGAGGCAACGCGGGATCGATCGTCGCGGCCTGCTTCCTGGCGCGTTTTACCAAGGGCGTGCGCTGGGCGCACCTGGACGTGGCTGGAACGGCGTTTCGCGGGGGTAGCGCAAAAGGGGCGACCGGGCGGCCGGTGCCGCTGCTGACCCAATTCCTGCTGGGGCGGGCCGGCGCCTGATCCGCGCCGCCGCACAAACGCCGGCTGGACCATAATCTTGACGGGCAGCGTCGGCGGCGGGTCTAGGAATGATCGGCGGAGCAGAAACTTCCACCCTCACCCCCGCCCCTCTTCCGCAAGCGGGAGAGGGGAAGACGGAGCGCGTCGCCCCTGTTTCGGCTCGCGTCACGATCGACTTCCACTTCAACGTCGATCATCCGTTGATCCATGCGTGCCGGGTCGTCCGCAAGGTGCTCGGCAACGGGCGCACGGTGCTGGTATTCAGCCGCGATGCGCAGAGGCTGGCGCGACTCGATTCGGCGCTCTGGACATTCTCCGCGCTCGACTTCCTGCCGCACGTGTATGCAGACTCGGAACTGGCCCGTAATACACCGGTGTGGTTGTCGATGACCCCGGCCCACGACCGCGACGTGTTGCTGTTGCTGGACGACGAAGCCGCCCCGGATTTCGAGCACTGGTTTGATCGCTTCGAACGGGTCATCGAGATCGTCTCCAACGAAGACGAAGACCGCGCACGTGCACGGCTGCGCTTCAAGACTTATCGCGAACGGGGCTTCGAGCCGCGCACGCACGAGATCGCCTCGCCATGAGCGCCGACGAACCGGACGACGCCTCGATCCCGATCCTGACGGAGCGGCTGACGCTGCCTCCGTTGGAGCTGGACACGACGTTGCCGCAGGAGCCGCAAGCGCCGACGACGTCGGCGCCCACGGTGCCACTTGCGCTCGACACCTCGCTGCCGCTGAACCTGAGTCTGGCGCAGCCCCCGCCACCGCACCTGCCGCCAGCGGCCGCGCGAGCGGCGACGGCTCCGGTCTCAACGACGTCGCCCGCCCGAGCGGCCAATGCTCCGGCCCCAACGACGTCGCCCGCCCGAGCGGCCAATGCTCCAGCCCCGACCACGTCCCCCGCCCGAGCGGCCAACGCTCCGGCCCCGACCACGTCTTCCGCCCGAGCGGCCAATGCTCCAGCCCCGACCACGTCTTCCGCCCGAGCGGCCAATGCTCCAGCCCCAACGACGTCGCCCGCCCGAGCGGCTGCGACTGCGCCGCCGGCCACGGTGCCGCCGGCGCGCGCGGCGATGCCGGTGCCAGCGCCAGCCCCGCCGACCGTTCCCAGCGCTGCCGCGGCCGCCGCACCGATCGTGTCGCCGGCGGAGCCGGGCGGCAGCCACTGGAGTCGCATCGAACTCGCCTTGCGATCTTCGATCCTGCAGGCGATCGCCGATGCGCTTCCGCAGCACGTCGACAACATCGTCCGCAACCGGATGAACGATGCGATCGATCGGTTGCTCACCCAACTGGTGGCCGAAACGCGCCTGGCCGTCGCAGCGTCGCTGCGCGACATCGTCGACCAGGCGGTGCGTGCCGAGCTTGCGCGTCTGCGCAACCAGCGCTGACCGAACCGGCCCGCTTCGCAGATGGCGTCCAGCGATCCAGAGCCCGCCGCTTCGTTAGCCAAGACCTTCGAGCCGGCGGCGGTTGAACGCACCTGGTATCCGGTGTGGGAAGCGCGCGGCTACTTCCGCGCCGGCCTCGAAGCGGGGCACCCCTCCTTTGGCATCCAGCTGCCGCCGCCCAACGTAACGGGCATCCTGCACATGGGGCACGCGTTCAACCAGACCATCATGGACGCGCTGACCCGCTATCACCGGATGAAGGGCTTCAACACGCTGTGGCTGCCGGGCACGGACCACGCGGGCATCGCAACGCAGATCGTGGTGGAGCGGCAGCTCGAAGAGCAGGGGACGCCACGCAAGCAGATGACGCGCGAGCAGTTCGTCGAGCGCGTCTGGCAGTGGAAACAGTATTCGGGCGACACGATCCTGCAGCAGATGAAGCGGCTGGGGGACTCGTGCGACTGGAACCGGGCCTATTTCACGATGGACGAGCGCCTGTCACGCGTCGTCGTCGACACCTTCGTCCGATTGCACCAGCAGGGGCTGATCTATCGGGGCCAGCGCCTGGTCAGCTGGGATCCGAAGCTGCAGACGGCGGTGTCGGACCTGGAGGTCGAAAGCGAGGAGGAGGACGGCCGCATCTGGGAGATCCGCTATCCGGGCGCCGATGGCGGCGAGGGCGTCGTGGTGGCAACCACCCGCCCCGAGACGATGCTGGGCGACGTGGCGGTGGCCGTCAACCCGGACGATGCCCGCTTCCAGTCGAAGATCGGCTCCCAGGTGGTGCTGCCGCTGACCGGCCGCCAGCTTCCGGTGATTGCGGACTCGTACGTGGACCCCGAGTTCGGCACCGGCGTCGTGAAGATCACGCCGGCCCACGACTTCAACGACTTCGCGGTCGCACAGCGCCACGGGTTGATACCGCGGTCGATCTTCACGCTGACCGCCACCGTCAACGAGAACGCGCCGGCCAGGTACCAGGGACTGGATCGCTATAAGGCACGCCAGGCCGTGCTGGACGACCTGCGCAGCGCCGGGTTGCTCGTGTCCGAACGGCCACATCGGATGGTCGTGCCCCGTTGCGGCCGCACCGGCGAGGTGGTTGAGCCGATGCTATCGGACCAGTGGTACGTCGCCATGAGCCGGCCCTGTGTCGACGGCCACAACGCGGGCAAGTCGCTGGCGCAGGTCGCGTTGGAGGCGGTCGATAGCGGGGCGGTGCGGATCTTTCCGGACCAGTGGCGAACCGTGTACCGGCAGTGGCTGGAAAACATCCAGGACTGGTGCATCTCGCGCCAGTTGTGGTGGGGCCATCAGATCCCGGCCTGGTACGACGACCAGGGCGGCATCACCGTGGCACGTTCCGAGGCCGAGGCGCGCCACCTGGCCGGCGGGCGGGCGCTGCGGCGCGACCCCGATGTGCTCGACACCTGGTACTCATCGGCGCTGGTGCCATTTTCAACGCTGGGCTGGCCGCAGCCGACGGGGTCGGATCGCGAGGCTTACGAGCTGTATCTGCCCTCCTCGGTGCTGGTGACCGGTTACGAGATCCTCTTTTTCTGGGTCGCGCGCATGATCTTCATGACCCGCCATTTCACCGGGCGTGTGCCGTTCCGCGACGTCTACATCCACGGCATCGTGCGCGACGCCGAGGGCCGGAAAATGAGCAAGTCCGAGGGCAACACGATCGACCCGGTGGATCTGCTGGACGGCATCTCGCTGGAGGCGCTGATCCGCAAGAACACCACCGGGCTGCGCCGGCCGCAGGAGGCACCGAAAGTCGCGGCGCGCGTGCGCAAGGAATTTCCGGACGGCATGCCGGCCTATGGTGCCGACGCGCTGCGATTCACGATGGCGGCTTACGCGACCCTGGGCCGGAACGTCAATTTCGACTTCAAGCGCTGCGAGGGCTACCGCAATTTTGGCAACAAGCTGTGGAATGCCAGCCGCTTCGTGCTGATGAATACGGAGCAGCATGACTGCGGATTCCCCGCAGGCGAGCTGGAGCTGTCGGTGGTCGACCGCTGGATCGTCGGCGAGCTGCAGCGCACTCAAGAGGAGGTCGAGCGAGGCTTCGCCGACTACCGCCTCGACAATGTGGCCAACGCCCTGTACCGCTTCGTCTGGGACGAGTATTGCGACTGGTACGTGGAACTGGCCAAGGTCCAGTTAAACGGCGGCAACCCGGCGCAACAGCGTGCCACGCGCCACACCTTGCTGCAGGTGCTGGAGGCGGCGCTCAGGCTGCTGCACCCGATCACGCCGTTCATCACCGAGGAGTTGTGGCAGCGCGTGTCGGCGCTGGCGGGGCGCCGCGGCGCGGGCGAAGAAACGTCGGTGATGGTGCAGCCGTATCCCCAGGCCGATCCGGCCCGGATCGATCCACAGGCCGATGCCGAAGTGGCGCTGCTCAAGCGGATCGTCGACGCATGCCGCAACCTGCGCGGGGAGATGGGCGTGTCGCCGGCGCTACGGGTGCCGCTGGCGCTGACCCCACGCGATGCGCGCACCGAGACGCTGGTCCCCTACCTGATGGCGCTGGCAAGGCTGTCGGGCGTGGAGCGGGTCGACGCTCTGGTGCGCTCGGGAGGTGCCGGGGCCGCGCCGGTTGCGGTTGTGGGTGATTATCAGTTGATGCTGAAGATCGAGGTCGACGTGGCGGCGGAGCGCGAGCGCCTGAGCAAGGACATCGCGCAAACGAAAGCCGAGATGCACAAGGCCGAAGGCCAGCTCGCCAACGAATCGTTCGTCACGCGCGCACCCCCACCGGTGGTGGAAGAAGTCCGTCGGCGCCTGGCCGAATTCCGGTCGAGGCTGTCCAAGCTCAACGATCAGCTCGACGGCCTGGCTGGGACTTGAGCGCCGCATTCAAAGGGTAGGCGCGGCGCCTGATCGCCGGATCGCGCCGATGCACCGAAACGGGTAACGTCCGACCCATGAGTGAATCGCCCCGGGACTTGAAGGCGCTCCTGCATCGGACCTACCGGCTGACGCGCATTTCGTGGCGCGATCTGGCCTATGTCGCGGTGCCGACCCTGCTGGCCGTGCTGGCCGCCTTCGCGGTGGCGGCCCATTTCATCCGGCCCGCGCCGCCGAAGCACCTCGTGATCACATCCGGCACGGATGGCAGCACCTTTCGCACCTATGCGGAGCGCTACCGCAAGATCCTGGCCCGCAACCGCATCACGCTCGAGATCCTGCCGTCGCTCGGGTCGGTCGAGAACCTGAAGCGGCTGGCCGATCCGAAACAACATGTCGACATCGGCTTCGTGCAGGGTGGCCTGCCGGCCGAGCTCCGATCCGACGACCTGGTATCGCTCGGCAGCATGTTCTACGTGCCCCTGTTCGTCCTGTACGAAAGCGCCACGCCGATCGAGCGCCTGTCGGAGCTCTCCGGCAAGCGCCTCGCGATCGGCCGCGAAGGCAGCGGTGGCGAGGCGCTGGCGCTGGCGCTGCTGAAGGCGAACGGGATCGAGCCTGGCGGCAAGACGACGCTGCTGTCGTTGCCCGACGACCAGGTTTTGGATGCTATGAAAACGCATCGCGTCGATGCGGTGTTCCTGGCGGGCGACTCGGCCCGACCGGACGAGATCCGCGGTTTGCTGCATAAAGCGGGCGTGCGCCTGTTCGAGTTCGCCCAGACCGACGCGTACCTGCGCCGCTTTCGCTACCTGAACCGGATCGATCTACCGATGGGCGCGCTCGATCTGGGGCAAAACCTTCCGGCGCACGCGATGGCTCTGATCGCGCCGACGGTCGAACTGGTGGCTCATGACGACCTGCACCCTGCCCTGTCCGATCTGCTGATCGAAGCAGCGCGGGAGGTGCATGGGCGCGGCACGCTGCTGCAGCACGCCGGCGAGTTCCCATCCTCGGTCGAGCGCGATTTTCCGATCAGCGACGACGCCGCACGCTATTACAAATCCGGCCGGAGCTTCGTCTATCGGATCCTGCCCTTCTGGCTGGCGAGCCTGGCCGACCGCATGCTGGTGCTGGTGCCGGTGATCGTGGTGGCGATCCCGGTCGTGCGGTTTCTGCCGGCCATGTACGGCTGGCGCGTGCGGCGGCGCATCTATCGGCGCTACGCGGCGCTGATGGCGCTCGAGCGCGAAAGCCAGAACTTGCAGGGTCCCGAGCACGCGCGCAAGGTGCTCGAGCGACTCGAGGAGATCGAAGTGGCGGTGATCAACCTGAAGCTGCCGCCTCGTTTCGCCGACGAAGCCTATGTGCTCAGACAGCACATCGACTTCGTGCGCGCGCGCCTGGCCAGTTTCGCAGCGACCCAGGCCAAAGCCGCCGCGTAGCGGCCGCGCTCGTATACTGCGTCCTCGCCGCGCAGAACGAGGGGGAAACCGTGCGCAAGAGCGTCGTCATTCATTGCGGGGTGGGCGTCCTGTTATTCGGCCTGGGCGTGGCAACCGGGCTGGTGGCTCAAACTCAAACCGATTCGCCTCAGCGGGTCGAGCAAAAGCGCACTGACTTGAGCGGTGCCCCTGGGATCGAAGTGATCGCTTCGACCGCGGAATACCGGCCCGGCGAGGAGACCCGGCGCCACTTCCACCACGGCGTCGAGATGGCGTACGTGGTGCAGGGCGCGCGCGTGCAGGCGCCCGGCAAGGAGGCGATGATGCTGGAGACGGGTACCACCATCATGAACCTGCGTGACGTCAAGCACGGCGGCGTGAAGGTCGTGGGCGATACCTCGTTGAAGCTCTTCACGGTTCACATCGTCGACAAGGGCAAGCCCTTGTACGACCCCGCGGACTGAGTTGAGCTTGGCCCTGCTTTCGTTCCACGCAGAGATAGCTCGTTGAGTCACTTCGAGGGGAGGAACCCGTGAAAATGACGATCAAGACCATCGCACTCATGTGCGCACTGACCTTGACAGCCGCAGCCGCTCACGCAGCCGCCCCCTCAGGCGCGCCTGCCGATGCGAACGGCCTGTGCAAGGACGGCTCGTACAGCACCAACGCGGCGAAGAAGGGCGCCTGCAAGGGACACAAGGGCGTCAAGGAGTGGTGGGGCACCGCCGAGGCCAAACCGGCGAAGAAGAGTGCCAGGAGCGAAAAGAGCGCGAAGACCGAGGCGGCTGCCGAGCCGGCTGCAGCGCCGGCGACGGCGCCCGGCGCGACCTCTTCGCGGGCGTCCAAGCCGGCCAGCACGACCGTTGCCAAAGCGGCTCCCGGTGGTGGACCGGACAAGGTGTGGGTCAACACCGAGTCCAAGGTCTATCACTGCCCCGGCGACCACTGGTACGGTACGACGAAACAGGGCGAATACATGAGCGAGGCCGAAGCGACGGCCAAGGGTTATCGCGCCGATCGCGGCAAAGCCTGCAAGTAGCGGAGGCAACGATGGGACTTTTTGATGGTTTGCTCGGGGGTGTCGTCGGCGGCGAAATGGCCGTGCTGGTGAACGGACTGATCGAAAAGCACGGCGGCATTCAGGGCATCGTCGACCAGTTTGCAAAGCAGGGACTGGGCCCCACGGTGCAGTCGTGGATCAGCAACGGCCCGAACCAACCGGTCACGGCGGACCAATTGCACCAGGCGCTCAGTCCCGACGTCTTGAGGGAACTGGCCGCCAAGTCGGGCCTGTCGACACAGGACCTGGCCGCCAAGCTGTCGACCATCCTGCCCCAAGTGATCGACAAGCTGACACCACAAGGCAAAATGCCCCAGCCCTGAATTCGGCCCACACCGCGCGCGGCGATCGCTGCACCATCGATCGCCACACGACGGTGTCCCGCGAGGTCGCCCGCTATTGACCTGACGGCTGAGCGGGCGGTGCCGCAGGTGCCGGCGAAGGCGCCGGGGCCGCTGGTGGCACCGCGGGTGCCGGCGAAGGCGCGGGTGCCGCGGGCGGCAGCACGCCCGGCAGCGGTGTCTGGTCCGGGAGTACGCGCACGCCGGTGATCCAGTATTCCGTCTCGCCGAAGCAGCTGGAAGGCAATCCCTTCTTCTGTTCGTAGCCGAGCGAGACGCGCCGGCCCATCGACTGGTTGATCTGCTGCACCACCTGCTCGTCCCAGACCGTGAAATCGAATTTCTCCGGGACGGTGCCTGGCATCGTCACCATCGCCATCTCACCTTCCCAGGTCTTGCACAGCCAGCCCTTGCGGCTGAATTTCTGGATCCAGCCCGCGCGCTCGCCGGTCGAGTAACTCCATTTGGTCTCGACGAAGCCGTACAGCGCGAACAAGGCGACCAGAATGACCAGGATCAGCCAGAACCAGCGCTTCACACCCTCACCCCCGGCCCCTCTCGCGCGCCCTCATCCTGACCTTGTCCCGCGGAGCGGGAGAAGGAACTGTTCAGCTCCCCTCTCTCACGCGCAGCGTGGCAGAGGGGTCGGAGGTGAGGGACGCGGGACAGGGGAGATTCTCGATGGATATCAGCGCCCTTTTTCAGCGGCGCCGCAGGAAATGGATGAACTCTGGCTCGGCCACCTGTTGGCGCATCAGGTCGTTGCCGGTCTGCTTGGCGAACGCCTGGAAATCACGCACGGATCCGCGGTCGGTGCACACGATCTTCAGGATCTGGCCACTGTGCATCTCGGCCAGCGCCTTCTTGGCCCGCAGGATCGGAAGCGGGCACGCCAGGCCTCGGGCATCGACTTCCCGGTCGTATTCCTCGACCACCATTCCGGACTCGTCATCCTCGGTCATTTCGCGCTCCCTAGGCTGTTACAGCCGGCAGTTACAGCCGCTCGCTGACCCACGCCTGCACCTGGCTCAGCGCACTGGACAGGCGCGTCGGATCATTGCCACCGGCCATTGCCAGGTCCGGCCTGCCGCCGCCTTTGCCACCCACCTGCGAGGCCACGAAGTTGGCGAGCTCGCCGGCCTTGATCCGCCCGACCGCATCCTGCGTGACGCCGGCCGCGATCTGCACCTTGCCGTCCTCGACACTGGCCAGGACGATTGCCGCGCTCTTGAGCTTGTTCTTCAGCCGGTCGAGCGTCTCGCGCAGCGTGCGCGCGTCGGCGCCGTCCAGCGTCGCCGCCAGCACCTTCAATCCGGACTTCACCTCCACCGCCCGGGTCGCCAGCTCGTCGCCCTGACCCACTGCCAGTCGGCTCTTCAGGCGGGCGATCTCCTTGTCCTGCGCCTTCACCTCCTCCAGGATCTGGCCGATCCGCTGATCGACCTCCGCCAGCGGAGTACGCACCGTGGTGGCGATCGAACTGAGCTCGCCGTCGAGCCACTGCACGTAGTCGAGCGCGCCGACGCCGGTAACCGCCTCGATCCGACGCACGCCGGAGGCGATCCCCGTTTCGGCGACCACCTTGAAGAATCCGATGTCGCCGGTGCGCCGTACATGGGTGCCGCCGCACAGCTCGGTCGAGACGTTCTCGCCATTGCCGCCCATCGCGATGACTCTGACCTCGTCGCCATATTTGTCGCCGAAAAACGCCAGGGCCCCGGAACGGATCGCGTCGTCGAACTTCATCACGTTGGCACTGACCGCCACATTGGCCCGGATGGCCCGGTTGACGATGGCCTCCACCCGGCGCACCTCCTCCGGCGTCATCGGCTTGTCGTGTGAAAAGTCGAACCGCGTGCGCTCGGCGTCCACCCGCGAGCCTTTCTGCTGGACATGGGCGCCGAGCACCTCGCGCAGCGCCGCGTGCATCAGGTGGGTGGCGGAGTGGTTCAGCATGGTGCGCGCGCGCTGCTCCCCGTCCACCCGCGCCTCGACCACTTCCCCGACGCTCAGCGTGCCGGTCGCCAACGTCCCCTGGTGGCCAAACACCTCGGCCTGGATCTTCTGTGTGTCGTCGACGCGGAAGGTGCCGTGCGCGCCCGCCAGTTCGCCGCGGTCGCCGACCTGGCCGCCGCCTTCCGCATAAAACGGGGTGGTGTCCAGCACCACCACGCCGGACTGTCCCGCACGCAGGCTCGGCACCGGGACGCCGTCGGCGTACAGCGCCACCACCCACGACTCGGCGCGCAGCCGCTCGTAGCCGACGAAGCGCGTGCGGGCGCCCTCGTACTCGAGTCCCGCACTGGCCCGGAAGCGGGCTTCCGCGCGCGCCATCTCGCGCTGCCGCTCCATGGCCCGCTCGAAGCCGGCCATGTCGACCGTAAACCCGCGCTCGCGCGCAATGTCGGCGGTCAGGTCGACCGGAAAACCGTGCGTGTCG
>DATBCI010000343.1:0-6143 GCA_036270555.1 Burkholderiaceae bacterium | reverse complement strand
GCGATTTGCGCCGGCGGGTGGTTGTTGCTGGCGATGCTGCGGCGCGCCTGGACCCGGCAGGAAAGCGCGATCGAAGAGTTGACCCGTTATCGCGCCGAGTTGGAGGAGACGGTTCGCCGCCGCACCCAGGCCATGGTCGATGCCAAGCAGGCGGCCGAGGCGGCCGCGCACGCCAAGTCGGCCTTCCTGGCCAATATCAGCCATGAAATTCGCACGCCGATGAACGGCGTGCTCGGCATGACCGAATTGCTGCTGGACTCGGATCTGGGCGAGCAGCAGCGTCACTTCGCACAAACCATCCACGACTCGGGCGCAACGCTGCTGACGCTGATGAACGAGATCCTGGATTTTTCGAAGATCGAAGCCGGCAAGCTGCGGCTGGAAAGCATCGACTTCGATCTGCGCGACCTGGTCGAAGATGTGGCGGCTGCGTTCGCTGAACGGGCCCAGCGCAAGGGGCTCGAGATCCTCGCGTGGACCGCTCCCGAGCTGCCCGACCGGCTGATCGGCGATCCGACCCGATTGCGCCAGATCCTGACCAACTACGTCTCCAACGCGATCAAGTTCACCGAGCACGGCAGCGTGCTGATCGAGGTTTCGCCGGCGGAGCGTTCCGACCATCTGCGTCCGCTCGGTACCTCGCTCGCACTGGACCGGCCGCAGATCGCTCGCAGCCCGAACGGCGGTGACTCGCCCTGCCGCTTGACGCTGGCGGTGTCGGACACCGGCATCGGCATCGACGCCGATCAGCGCGCGCGCCTGTTCGCCGCGTTCTCGCAGGCCGACGATTCCACCACGCGGCGCTTCGGCGGCACGGGGCTTGGACTCGTGATCTCCAGACAGCTGACCGAGCTGATGGGCGGCGAGGTCGGTTTTGCATCCGAGCCGGGCTATGGGTCCCGCTTCTGGTCGACCCTGCAACTGCAAGCCGGGTCATGCAGCCCGGTGCTGCCGCGCGAGATCGACTTCCCGGTGCTGATCGCGAGTGACCACCCGGTGCTGCGTCCGATCGTTTGCCAGCAGCTTGCGCGCCTCGGCCTGCAATGCGTCCAGCCGGTGCTCCTGGCCGAAGCGCTCGATGAGGCACGCAGCGCGGCCCAGCGCGGCCAACCCTACCGGATGTTGCTGGTGGATTTCGACTTCGCTTCCGCGGCCAGCCAGCGCGTGGTCAGCGCGCTGCGTGGTGACAAGACCCTGGAGGAGCTGCACCTGGCGCTGCTGGCGCCCGTGACCGCGCGCCTGGAGAACGGGTGGAAGGCGGGCTCCGACCGCATCATCTCGCTCAACAAGCCGCCGCGGCTGTCGCAACTGGCGCGTGCGATCGAGGAATGCGTCACCGGCACGTCAAGCTGGCGCCGGCGGGCGGTCTACCGGACGGCACCGGTCCCGCGCTTCGCCGGTCGTGTGCTGCTGGTCGAGGACAATCCAGTCAACCAGGCGGTCACCGAGGGGCTGCTGCAGCGAGTCGGGCTGGAGGTCACGATCTCGGCCGACGGACGGGCAGCGGTCGAGGCCGTATGCAACCAGGCATTCGACCTGGTGTTGATGGACGTTCAGATGCCGGTGATGGATGGCCTGGCCGCGACCCGTGCGATCCGGGCTCAGCAGGAGCCGCGACGCCTGCACACGCCGATCGTTGCGCTGACCGCCAACGCCATGCCACAGGAGCGCGAGTTGTGCCTTGCAGCCGGCATGGACGACTTCCTGCCGAAACCATTCGCCCGCATCAACTGCACCACGTTCTCGGACGCTGGCTTCGTTCGTCGGCCGCCGAGGCGCAGACGGAAACGAAGGCGGTTGCGCCGAGCGCGGCGCGTGCACAGCAACCCGACGCCGCCGCCCCGCCGCGGGATTTCCCGGGCGCCGTGCTGGATCGCTCGGTGCTGCAGCGGATTCGCGAGATGGGGGGCGGCGCCCGCCCGGACCTGCTGCCCAAGGTGTTGCGCCTGTTCGTGGAGGATGTGCCGCGGCACCTGTCGGCGATCGAACAAGCCTGGCAGCAGCGCGACGCGTCGGTGCTGGGAGCCTCGGCCCATAGCCTGAAGTCGTCCAGCGCCCACACCGGCGCGATGAGACTGTCCGCAATGTGCGCAGCGCTCGAAAAGCAGGCGCGCAGCGGAGACCTGGGACAGGCCGGATCGGTGGTCACCGCGCTGATCGGCGAGTGGCCGGCCGTCCGCAACGAAATCGAAAACGCCATGGCCGAACTGGCCGCCTGATCGCCGTTTTTTCACCCCTGCACGAAAACAGCCGCTCAGAGAATAGCTGTTCATTTGATATTGGCTGGGTGAGCACGAGGGGGCCAGCTCAGCCCCCTCGTTTTTCCTCCGATAGTCGATAATCCGCGTTTTCCATTTCCCGACCTCACACCGCATGCTGAAACGCACCGTGCTGTATGACACCCACGTTGCGGCGGGTGCGCGCATGGTTGACTTCGGTGGGTGGGAAATGCCGCTGCACTACGGCTCCCAGATCGAGGAGCACCTGGCAGTGCGGCGCCATGCCGGGATCTTCGACGTTTCCCACATGCGCGTGGTCGACATCACCGGGCCGGACGCCCGCGCCTTGCTGCGCCACCTGCTGACGGCCGACATCGACCGGCGCGGGCCGGACCAGGCGATGTACTGCTGCATGCTGGACGAGCGCGGTGGGGTGCTGGACGACCTGATCGTGTATCGCTGGGGCGACGAAACCTCGCGATACCGCGCTGTCCTGAACGCGGCGACCGCCGATCGCGACCTGCAGTGGATGCAGTCCGTCGCGTCCGAGCGCGGCCTTCACGCCGACTGCAAGGGACGCACCGAACTGGCGATCATCGCACTGCAGGGCCCTGACGCCCCGGCGGTCCTGCTGCGTGCGAATCCGCTGCTGGCGGCGCATGCCGTGCCGCTGGCCGCCTTCACCTCGAGGCGGGCCGAGGGCGCGTTCGTGGCCCGCACCGGATATACGGGTGAGGACGGGTTCGAAATCGTGGTGCCGGGCACCGAAGCACCCGGGCTGTGGCGCAGCCTGCTGGACGCCGGTGCCGCGGCGTGCGGGCTTGGCGCGCGCGACACGCTGCGGCTGGAGGCCGGGATGGCGCTGTACGGCCACGAGCTCGACCAGAGCGTGACACCGTTCGAGTCGGGCCTGGCCTGGACCGTCGATCTGGATGCGGATCGGGCGTTCGTCGGGCGCGAGGCGCTGGAGCGCCAGCGGACCGCGGGACCACTGCGGCAGCTGCTCGGACTGAAGCTGCTGGACAAGGGCGTGCTGCGGGCCGATCAGGTGGTGCACTCGCCGCAGGGCGAGGGCCGCACCACCAGCGGAGGCTTCTCGCCGACGCTGCAGCTATCCATCGCATTGGCTCGGGTGCCGGCCGGGGTGCACCTGGGCGAGACGGTCAACGTGCAACTGCGCAGCGCGCTGGCTGAGGCACAGGTCGTGAAACCGCGCTTCGTGCGCCATGGCAAGGCATTGGTCTGAAGCCGGCTCGCCTTACAAGGCACGCCGTCGAATGGGGTGAAGGTTCACAAAACCGGAAGGACTGAGTCAGATGAAATTGCCGCAAGATCTGAAATACACGGATTCACACGAATGGGTGCGCTGGGAAAGCGACGGTAGTGCAACCGTCGGCATCACCGACTTCGCGCAGGAGTCGCTCGGCGATCTGGTCTTTGTGGAATTGCCCGAGGTCGGGCGCGGCGTGAAAGCGGGAGAGTCCTGCGCGGTGGTGGAGTCGGTCAAGGCAGCTTCGGACGTGTACGCGCCGATCGACGGCGAAGTGCTGTCGGTGAACGAGGCGGTGGCGGACCAGCCCGAATTGATCAACGCCGACGCCTTCTCCGCGTGGCTGTTCCGGTTGCGCCCGCTCGGTCAGAGCGCCAACCCGCGGCTGCTCGATGCCGGCCAATACGCGAACAGCGTCGAGCAGCACAAGTGATATGGATCGCACTGCGCGCGCGCCGGCTCTGAGCCTGGCCGAGCTCCAGGGCGACGGGGAGTTCATTGGACGGCACATCGGCCCGTCGCAGTCCGACATCGCCTCGATGCTGGCTTATCTCGGACAGCCGACGCTGGCCGCGCTGGCCGATGCGATCGTGCCGGAGTCGATCCGTCTGAAGAGCCCGCTGGCGCTCGATCCGCCCATGCGCGAGGTCCAGGCGCTGGCGCGTTTGGGCGAGCTCGCCGCGCGCAATCGCACCTTCCGCAATTTCATCGGCATGGGCTATCAGGCCGCCCTGCTGCCGCAGGTGATCGCGCGCAACGTGCTGGAGAACCCGGCCTGGTACACCGCGTATACGCCCTACCAGGCGGAGATCTCGCAGGGGCGGCTGGAGGGAATGCTGAACTTCCAGACGCTCGTGTGCGACCTGACCGGGCTGCCGGTGGCTAACGCGTCGCTGCTGGACGAGGCGAGCGCAGCGGCCGAGGCGATGATGATGTGCCGGCGCAGCAGCGGCAACCCGTCGCCCTCGTTTTTCGTTTCGATCAACTGCCATCCGCAGACGATCGCCGTGTTGCAGACGCGCGCGCAGGCGCTTGGCATTGAATTGCGGGTGGGCGAGGACGGGGCTGCAGGCGACATCGATGCGTTTGGGTACCTGTTCCAGTATCCGGCCTCCACCGGCGAGCTGACCTGGACCCAAACCGCGCAACTGGTGCGGCTGGTCGAGGCAGTGCATGCGCGCGACGCGCTGGTTGCGGTGGCTGCCGATCCGATGGCGCTGGTGCTGCTGACTCCGCCGGGCGAGTGGGGCGCCGACCTGGTGATCGGCTCAGCCCAGCGCTTCGGGCTTCCGCTCGGCTTTGGTGGCCCGCACGCGGCCTTCATGGCGTGCCAGGATGCGCTGAAGCGGTCGCTACCTGGCCGCGTGGTCGGAGTCTCGGTCGACGCCCAGGGGGCGCCGGCCTTGCGGCTGGCGCTGCAGACCCGCGAGCAGCATATCCGTCGCGAGAAGGCCACTTCGAACATCTGCACCGCGCAGGCGCTGCTGGCGGTGATCGCCGGCTTCTATGCGGCCTATCACGGTCCTGAAGGACTGCGCAGGATTGCGCAGCGCATTCACCGGCATGCTGCGGTGCTGGCGGCTGGGCTGCGCTCGGCCGGGCTGCAGGTGAGCCGTCATTTCTTCGACACGATCACGGTCAGCCGGATCGACGCGCGCGCCGTGCACGCGGCCGCGCGCGCGCGAGGCATGAACCTGCGCGAGCTGGGGCTCGACTCGGCAGGCATCGCGCTGGACGAGACGGTGGAACGAAGCGATATCGAAGCACTGTGGTCGCTGTTTGGCGTGGCGGCGCGCATCGATGACCTCGACGCGGCCACTCCCGATGCGATTCCGCCGGACCTCGCGCGGCGCTCCCCGATCCTGTCGCACCCGGTGTTCAACGCGTACCACTCCGAGACGGCCATGCTGCGCTACCTGCGCCAGCTGGCCGACCGCGATCTGGCGCTCGACCGCACGATGATTCCGCTCGGCTCGTGCACGATGAAGCTGAATGCGACCTCGGAGATGATTCCGATCACCTGGGCGCAGTTCGCCCATGTGCACCCTTACGCGCCCGAGGACCAGGTGCAGGGATATCGCCAGCTGACCGATTCGCTGGAGCGCTGGCTCGCGCAGTGTTGCGGCTACGACGCGGTCAACCTGCAGCCGAACGCCGGCTCGCAGGGCGAGTTGGCCGGATTGCTGGCGATCAGGGGGTGGCAGCGTGCACGCGGCCAGGTGCAGCGCGACGTGTGCCTGATTCCGGACAGCGCGCACGGCACCAACCCGGCATCGGCCGTACTGGCCGGAATGCAGGTGGTCCCGGTCGCGTGCGATGCCGCTGGCAATGTCGACCTGGCCGACCTCGAGGCCAAAGCCGGCCGCTGGTCGGAGCGTCTGGCGGCACTGATGGTCACCTATCCGTCCACCCACGGCGTGTTCGAGGAGGCGATCGTCGCGATCTGCGACCTGGTGCATCGCCACGGCGGGCAGGTCTATGTCGACGGCGCCAATCTGAATGCGCTGGTCGGACTGGCGCCGCCGGGGCTTTTCGGCGGCGATGTGTCGCACCTGAACCTGCACAAGACGTTTTGCATTCCACACGGCGGCGGCGGCCCGGGCGTGGGTCCGGTCGCGGTCAAGTCGCACCTGGCGCCGTTCCTGCCGGGGCGG
>DATBCI010000342.1:0-8537 GCA_036270555.1 Burkholderiaceae bacterium | reverse complement strand
CTTCCGCACCGGCTGGATCCTGGACGGCAAGGCCGGTGACACGGAGTTCGTGCGGCTGTCGAACCAGGCCCACACCCAAGCGGCGCACGACCTGCGCCTTTACGACTTGTGGGTCAGCAAGGACTTCGAGGTGTTCGGGCGCGCCTCGCGAGTGCGGCTGGGGCGGCAGACGATCAACTGGGGCGAGAGCCTGTTCGTCGCCGGCGGCGTGAACGCCACGGCCGCGATCGACCAGTATCGGCTGACCTATCCGGGAGTCCCGCTGAAGGAGGTCGTGCTGCCGGCCGAGATGGTGAGCTGGGCGCTGTCGCCGGCCTTGGGCGTGAACGTCGAAACCTACTATCAATTCGACTGGAATCCGAACCGGCTGGTGCCGGTCGGGACGTTCTTCAGCACGAGCGACTACATTGGTCAGGGTGGCGGCACGAACTGGTTCGCCAGCTATGACCCGCGCTACGCGGCGAAGCATGGCGGCGTTCAAAAGGTGGTCGGAGGTGTGCCGTTCGTATCGCCGGGCGCCCCTAGCGGCCCGATCATCACCGATCCGCTGCAGGCGCTCAACCTGGCACAGTCGAACAATTACACGTTCTGCGCGGTGGCCACGATTTCGATTGCCACCGGGACGTGCCCACTGCAGGTCGGTGCGCCCTTCGTGGGCCCGGACCAGACCCCGTCCTACGGCGGTCAGTTCGGCATTTCGGCCCACTACAAACCGCAAGGCAGCGCGCTCGACTTCGGCGCTTATATAGAGCGGTTTCACGAGAAGCAGCCGTACTTGAAGTACGTCCCCAATGCGAATCTGCCGCTCGGCTACGGGCAGCAACTGGTCTATCCGCAGGGCCACATGCTGTACGGAATCAGCGGCAGTGCGCTGGTGGGGCAATGGGCGATCGGCAGCGAGCTGTCTTACCGGCCCAAGGATCCGATCCTGGTTGACCCGTTCTCGTGTTCCGATCCGCTGATCGGTGGGGGAGGCGCAAACTGCCACGGCAACTTCGCTACGTATCGGGACGCGCACAAGTGGCAGTGGAACACGACCTGGTGGCGCGCGGTCAATCCGAGCGACAACGACGTGGCCGGCTGGCTGGTGCGGCATGCCGGGGCGCAGGCGTCGAACATCCAGGGCGAGTTCGCGCTGATCGATTACCCCGGGGTCTCGAACCACTCGTACCAGGGCTTGGGCCTGCTGACGGACCTGAGCTACGACATCAACGGCTTCGGCGGGCAGGGCGCCGACCACAACGCGCGCCACTTCGGCACCTCCAAGTCGTTCGGTATCGTGCAGTACCTGGACATGACGTGGGACAGCACGTTGGTCCCCGGCTGGCAGGTGATTCCGAACGTCACCTGGTCGCTGGGCGTCGCCGGCGACACACCGAACGAGAACTACACCTGGTTCCAGGGCTTCCTGGCGACGACCTACGCGCTGACGCTGGTTCAGGACAAGCAGACGTGGTCGGCCAGCGTCCTGTATGTCACCTACCGCGGGGGTGATCCCTCGATCCTGCGCGATTTCTATGCCGATCGCGACTGGTGGGGTGCTTCGCTAACTTATACGTTCTGACGCGTGTCCGCAGGAGACCGGGTCGCGGGATGAACCCGCGGCCCGGCCGGAGCCACCAACCCGTTCGGGCCCGTGAGGCCAAAATTGACTTCAATGAACCCGCCGCCGCCCCTCAGCCCCCTGGCCCGCATGCTCGCGGCGCTCGAGCGCTTCGCTTTCGGCCAGCGCGTGCTGGTGCTCGCTGTACTCGCAGTTTTCACGCTGGTGATG
Source organism: Burkholderiaceae bacterium (assembly GCA_036270555.1). Taxonomy (GTDB): domain Bacteria; phylum Pseudomonadota; class Gammaproteobacteria; order Burkholderiales; family Burkholderiaceae_F; genus VBCK01. The sequence goes on along the minus strand of DATBCI010000342.1, from coordinate 6,763 downwards.
GGCTTCTTTGCCTTGAAGTTGCGGATGGAGGCCGGCTTCGAGAAGCAGATGCCGGTCGGCCACGAGTACATCAAGACCTTCAACCAATACCGCAACCAGCTGTTCGGCGCCAACCGGCTGACGATCGCGGTGCGGGCGGTCGACGGCAAGATCTGGACCAAGGAAGGCCTGACCAGGCTGTACGAGGTCACGCAGGCCATTTCGTCGATGCCGAACGTGGACCGGCTGGGCGTGCAGTCGCTGTGGACGTCGAATTCCTGGTTGATGGAGATCACACCTGAAGGCTTCCGCAACGAGCAGCTGATCCCCAACACGGTTGACCCGAATGCGCTGACGCCGGAACTGATCGAGAAGATCAAGCGCACCACGACGCGAGGCGGCTTCGACGGCGTGCTGGTCGCACGCGATCAGAGCAGCGCGCTGATCACGGCCGAACTGAACGAGTACGACAGGAACGACGTCAAGATCGACTACATCGCCTACAACCATCTGCTGAACGACCGCATCCGCGACAAATTCGAGGACGCCCACTTCCGGATCGAGATCATCGGCTTCGCCAAGCAGGTGGGCGAGATCGCCGACGGGGCGCGGGCGGTGCTGGTGTTCTGCGGCGTCGCGCTGCTGCTGGTCGCGGCAGCGGTGTATTGGTACTGCCGCTCCCTCCGGTTCACGTTCCTTCCGATCACTTGCTCACTGACCTCGCTGGTCTGGCAGTTCGGCACGCTGCACGTGCTCGGATTCGGGCTGGACCCGCTGGCGATCCTGGTGCCGTTCCTGGTGTTCTCGATCGGAGTGTCGCACGGCGTGCAGCAGATCAACTACATCGTGCGCGAGATCGCGCACGGCAAGAGCACCTTCGACGCCGCGCGGGCCAGCTTCTCGGGGCTGCTGGTGCCTGGCACGCTGGCGCTGGTGACTGCCTTCGTGTCGTTCGTCACGCTGATCCTGATCCCGATCCCGATGGTGCGGGAGCTGGCCATCACCGCCGCCATCGGCGTTGCCTACAAGATCGTCACCAACCTGGTGATGCTGCCGGTGGCGGCCTCGTTCTTCCACTTCGACAAGGCTTTCGCCGACAAGGCGATGCTGGAGCGCGAGCGGCGCGCGCGCTGGCTTAAGGAGCTGTCGCGGGTATCGGAGCCCCGCAACGCGGTCATCGTCGTGCTGGCGACGGCCGCAGTGCTGGCACTGGCGATCTGGCAGAGCCGCGACCGCGTGGTAGGCACCTTGCAGGCCGGCGCGCCCGAGCTGCGCGCCGACAGCCGCTACAACCGCGACGCGGTCGATATTGCGAGCAATTACGACGTCGGGCTGGACTGGCTGACGGTGGTGCTGGAGCGGCCGCCCTCGCCCGACAACTGTTCGCGAGTGGCGACCGCGCCGTACGAGCAGGACCTGGTCTGGACGCTGCAGAACGCGCCAGAGGTCGTCAGTGTGGCCTCGTTCTCCACGCTGACGCGCACCTACAGCGAGGGCTACAACGAGAACAACCCGAAGATGAGCGTGGTGCCGATCGATCCGGTCAACTACGCCGGCCTGACGATCGAGATCGCGCGCCTGCGTGGCTATCTCAGCAACGACTGCAGCATGACGGCGGTGCACGCCTACCTGACCGACCACAAGGCGACCACCATCCAGAAGGTGATCGACGTGGTCAAGCAGTTCCGCGTCGACCACAAGCAGGAGGGCATCACGGTGCGGCTGGCCTCGGGCAACGCGGGCGTGCTGGCCGCCATCAACGAGGAGGTCTCGCGCAGCGAGCTGCCGATGATGCTGTGGGTGTACACGGCGATTGCGATCCTCGTGCTGATCGCGTATCGGGACCTGCGGGCCGTGATCGCCTGCTGTCTGCCGCTGACCGTCGCCACCTTCATCGGCTATTGGTTCATGAAGGAGCTGGAGATCGGCCTGACCGTTGCCACGCTGCCGGTTATGGTGCTCGCGGTCGGTATCGGGGTCGATTACGCTTTCTATATCTATAACCGGCTGCAGTCCCACCTGGCGATGGGCGAGCCGATCGTCGCAGCGCTTGAGCACTCGATCCTGGAGGTCGGTATGGCGACGATCTTCACCGCGATCACGCTGGCGATTGGCGTGGTGACCTGGTCGTTCTCGGCGCTGAAGTTCCAGGCCGACATGGGCAAGCTGCTGGCGTTCATGTTCATCATCAACCTGGTGATGGCGATGACCGCGCTGCCCGCGTTGGCGGTCGTGCTCGAGCGAATCTTCCCGCGCACCAAGCCGGCCCACATTCCAGGCGTACTGCAACATTGAGAGTGGGTTTCAGATGAGGCGAACCTTACTTGCACGGCTGATCCGGTCGCTGGCGCTGATGCTGCCGCTGACGATCATCGTTCCGGTCGCAGCCCAGTTCGAGGGCGGCGGCGGCGTCGCCGGCGGGGACCTGACCCAGTTCCCGAAGGAACTGAAGAACCAACCGGCGATGCATCTGCCCAACCCGACCCATGCCCAGATGCTGGCGGTGGCACGGGCCGGGTCGCGCAGCGTCGCTGTCGGCGATCACGGCACAGTGATCCTGTCCGACGACGACGGCAAGACCTGGCGCCAGGCCAAAGACGTGCCGACCCGCGTGCTGCTGACCTCGGTGTGCTTCGTCGATGACAAGCAGGGCTGGGCGGTAGGCCATTGGGGCGAGATCCTGCATACGCAGGACGGCGGCGAGACCTGGAAGCTGCAGCGCACCGATACCAGCGTCGACCAACCGCTGTTCTCGGTCTATTTCTCGGACGCGAACCACGGGCTCGCGGTCGGATTGTGGTCGCTTGCGCTGCGCACGGCCGACGGCGGCTCCAGTTGGGAGACGGTGAAGATGCCGACGCTGTCCGGAGCGGACAAAGCGGGGCCGAACCTGTACGAGCTGTTCGGCGACAAGGCCGGCACGCTCTACATCGCGGCCGAGCTCGGCCTGGTGTTCAAGTCCTCCGACGGCGGCCAGACCTGGAGCCTTATCAAGACCGGCAACAAGGGGTCGTTCTGGGCCGGGCTGGCACTGGCGGACAACTCGGTGCTGGTGGCCGGGTTGAACGGTAAAATCTGGCGCAGCACCGACGCCGGGAAGACGTGGTCGGAACTGGCCAGCGGCGTGACGGGGTCGATCACGGACCTGACGCTTTCGCCGGACGGCGACGTGATCGGCGTTGGGCTGGAAGGTGTCGTCGTCAGCAGCAAGGACGGAATCAACTTCACCCCGTCGCCCCGCCCGGACCGGGCGCCGCTCACAGCGGCGCTGGCCACGAGCAAGGGTGGCGTAGAACTGTTTTCGAAAGACGGCGTGGTGCAGGCGCAATGAGCGGACCTGCCGACACGCTCAGAGGAGCAGACCATGACAGCAATCAGCACCAGCGCGACCGACCGCACCTCGTCGCGCTATTGGCACGACCGCGCCGCCCGCGTGAAGCCTGAAACAGGCCTTTTCATCGGCGGCCGGTTCGTCAACGCCTCCTCCGGAGCGCGTTTTCCGACGTTGAATCCAGCGACACGCCAGACGCTGGCCGAGGTTGCCCAAGGGGCCGCCAAAGACGTGGACCTGGCGGTCACAGCGGCGCGCAAGGCGTTTCGCAGCGGCAGCTGGTCGCGGATGGCGCCGCGCGCCCGGATGGAGATCCTGTACAAGGCGGCACAGCTGATGCAGGAGCACGCGGACGAGCTGGCACTGCTCGACTGCCTGGACATGGGTAAGCCGATCTCGGAGATGATCAACATCGACGTGCCGGGCAGTGTGTTGACCTGGCAGTATTTCGCCGAGACGATCGACAAGATCGAAGGGGCCGTCACCAACACCGACCCCTCCGCGCTGCACATGATCACGCGCGAGCCGCTCGGCGTGGTCGGCTGCGTGGTGCCGTGGAACTACCCGTTGATGATGGCCTCGTGGAAGTGCGCGCCTGCGCTCGCCGCCGGCAACTCGGTGGTGCTGAAGCCGGCCGAACAGTCGCCGCTCAGCGCGCTGCTGCTGGCGAAACTGCTGGCGGAAGCCGGCGTTCCGGACGGCGTGTTCAACGTGGTGAACGGGTACGGCGAGGATGCCGGCCGCGCGCTGGCTCTGCACATGGACGTCAACAAGATCGCCTTCACCGGGTCCACCGAGGTCGGCAAGCTGATGATGGTGTATGCCGGACAGTCGAACATGAAGCGCGTCACCACCGAGTGCGGCGGCAAGACGCCGCAGATCATCCTGCGCGACGTGGGCGATCTGGACACGGCCGTGCAGTATGCGGTGAACGGCATCTACGGCAACCAGGGCGAGGTGTGCAACGCCGGTTCGCGCCTGCTGGTGCAGGAGACGCTGGCGGACGCCTTCATCGAGCGCTTCCGGGCCAAGGCCGCCGAGTCGTTCAAACCGGGCGATCCGCTCGACCCCGCCACCACGATGGGACCGCTGGTCACCGAGGAGCAGCAGAAGCGGGTGCTCGGCTACATCGAAGCCGGCAAGGCCGACGGCGCCAAGCTCGCGATGGGCGGCCCGGTGCCGGCGAATCTCCAGCAGGGCAACTACGTGACGCCCACGCTGTTCACCGGCGTGAAGTCTTCGATGAAGATCGCCCAGGAGGAGATCTTCGGGCCGGTGGCCGCGGTGATCCCGTTCAAGGAGGTGGCCGACGCGACCAGGATCGCCAACGACACGATCTACGGACTGGCCGCCAGCATCTGGACGTCGGATCTGACGACCGCGCACCGGCTGGCGCGCGACGTCGAGGCCGGCGTCGTCTGGATCAACTGTTTCGATCACGGCGACATGACGATGCCGTTCGGCGGCTACAAACAGTCCGGCCAGGGGCGCGACAAGTGCTTCGAGACCGTGCTGGCGCACACACAAACAAAATCGATCTGGATCAATCTGGGCTGAGCGCCGCTTGACCCACCCGCGCTGACCCACGACAGGGCACAGCACGAGGAAACCGCCCCTCTCTGCCTCTGGGAGAGGGGCCGGGGATGAGAAACCTCCCCTCTCCACTCCGGGAGAGGGGCCGGGGGTGAGGGAGAAACAGGGATTGGCTCAACCCAGCGACACGACGCGCGCAACCGATCGGGACGCCGAGCAGCTTAAGGCGCTTGGCTATACATCGCACTTCGATCGCACGATGACCGTCTGGGAGAATTTCTCCCTCGGATTCACCTATCTGTCACCCGTCGTCGGCGTCTATACGCTGTTCTTCATGTCGTTTTCCACGGGTGGCCCGCCGGTCGTCTGGTCCTATTTGCTGATCGGCCTGGCGCAGCTGCTGGTGTGCCTGATCTTCGGCGAGATCGTTTCACAGTTCCCGATCTCCGGCGGCCTGTATCCGTGGGCGCGGCGGCTGGTCGGCAAGCGCTGGGCCTGGATGGCCGGCTGGGTCTACGGTTGGGCCTTGTGGGTTACGGTGGCCGCGGTGGCAACCGGCGGGGCGCCGTTTTTCGCCCAGCTGATCGGGGCGGACATCAGCCCGGAGGTCACGACGGCTATCGCGCTGGCGATGATCGTGGCCGCACTGCTGCTGAACCTGAGTGGCACCAAGCTGCTGGCGCGGGTGGCGATGTTCGGCTTCGTTTGTGAGTTGATCGGCGCGATCGTCGTTGGCGTGTATTTGCTGGTGTTCGCGCGCCATCAGGACTGGTCGGCCTTGATCGACACCCGGCGCGTGGTTCCCGCCGGCCCGTACTGGCCCGCTTTCGTCGCGGCCAGCGTGGCGGCGATGTTCTGCTACTACGGATTCGAGGCCTGTGGCGACGTAGCGGAGGAGACGCCCGACGCGAGCCGCGCAATCCCTCGCGCGATGCGGATGACCATCTACGTGGGCGGTTTTGCCGCGATCCTGGTCTGCCTGGCACTGGTGATGGCGGTGCCCGACGTGGACAAGGCACTCAAGGGCGACGACAAGGATCCGGTGGCGACCACGTTGCGGGCCGCGATGGGCGAATGGGGCTTTCGCGCGGTGATTGCCGTCGTGCTGGTTTCGTTCGGCTCCTGCATCCTGAGCATGCAGGCAGCGGCGAGCCGCCTGCTGTTCTCATACGCACGCGACGACATGGTCGCGTACAGCAGCCTGTTCAGCCGGCTGTCGCCGCGCACCCATGTGCCGACCGCCTCGCTCGTAATGGCGGGCGTGATCCCGGCAGCCATCGCCGTGTCCGGGCTGTGGCTGCCCAACGCGATCGCGACCATCATCAATTTCGCCGCGATCGGCATCTACATCGCCTTCATGATGATTGTGCTGGCAGCGCTGATCGCGAGGATTCGCGGTTGGAAGCCGGCCGGTTCGTTCACGCTGGGCGCCTTCGGTTGGCTCGTCAATCTGGCGGCGCTCGCCTATCAGATCTTCGCGATCATCGACATGGCCTGGCCGCGCAGCCCGCAGGATCCCTGGTGGAGCAACTACGCGATGATCGTCACGACGGCCGGCGTGGTGGTCCTGGGATTCGTCTACATGCTGCTCGCGCGGCCGTACGACCGCGGCCGGGCGCCGGCCGGCGATGCGGCGACGCTGCACCTGGCCAATACGCCATCCGACGCTGCTGGCCTCCGGACCACACCCGCATAGAGGAACCCACTGATGACGACCACCTCCCGCCTGGCCCTGATCGCCGCCGCGATGCTGGCCACTGCCGCACTCCCTGCTCACGCCGGCCAGCACCTTCAGGTGATCGAACACGCGCTCACCGACACCACGATCGACATCGGCCCGAAGGGTGACTCGGTCGGCGACCTGCTGACGTTCGCCAATCCGGTGTTCGATGCCGCCGACAAGGTGCAGATCGGCTCCGA
>DATBCI010000341.1:0-9242 GCA_036270555.1 Burkholderiaceae bacterium | reverse complement strand
ATCGAGCGTCAGCTTCAGCAGCTTGTCGCTGCCATCGACCAGCTCGGCGGCCGCGATGCGCGCGATCCGCAGGTCGATCTTCGAGAAATCGTCGATGCCGATGGTGTCGGCTTCCCCGCTCTTGGCGGCTGTGGTCCCCTGCGCAGGCTCCGACCGGGCGGCCTTGGCTGCCGACGGACCATCCGCCCTCGCTGGCAGGGCGGCCTTGGCCGCCGTAGCCGCCGCAGGCGGCGAAGGCGGGGGCGAAAGAGGGGCGAACAGCGTCGTCAGCAGCTTCGGATCGACGCGCGTCATCAGGTGCTGGTAAGGCGCGATCCGGTGTCCGGCAGGCAGCAATTGCTGCGCATCGCCCCAGCGCAGCGGCTTGATCCGCAGGAAGGCCTCGGCCTCGTGCGTCAGCGACGGCAGCACCGGCGCCAGGTAGATCGTCAACAAGCGGAACAGGTTGATCGCCACGCTGCAAACCCCGTGCAGCTGCCGCTGCGAATCCGCACCGTCCGACTTGGCGAGCTCCCATGGGCGGCGCGCATCGAACCATTCGTTGGCCGCATCGGCCAGCGCCATCACCTCGCGCATCACCTTGCCGAATTCACGCCCCTCGTACAGCGCGGCCAGCTCGCCGGCGCGCGCCTGGAACGTCCGCAGGATCGGATCCGGGCCGCCGTCGGCGGCGGCCGCAGGTTCGGCCAGTGCTGCATCGAAGTTCTTCAGGATGAAGTGCGACGCCCGGCTGGCGATATTGACGAACTTGCCGACGAGGTCGCTGTTCACGCGCGCGACGAAGTCCTCCGTATTGAAGTCGATGTCCTCGACGTGCGAGTTCAGCTTGGCCGCGATGTAGTAGCGCAGCCATTCCGGATTCAGCCCGACATCCAGGTACCGCAGCGGATCGATGCCCGTGCCGCGGCTCTTCGACATCTTCTCCCCGCTCACCGTGATGAACCCGTGCACGTACACGCGGTCCGGCACTTTGAACGGCGCTCCGGCGAACTTCAGCATGGCCGGCCAGAACAGCGTGTGGAAGTAGATGATGTCCTTGCCGATGAAGTGAATCTGCTCGGTGGCCGGATCGCGCAGCACCGCTTCGAAATCCAGCCCATGGCGCGCGCAATAGGACTTCAGGCTCGCCAGGTAGCCGATCGGCGCGTCGAGCCAGACGTAGAAGAATTTGCCGGGCGCATCGGGGATCGGGATGCCGAAATACGGCGCATCGCGCGAGATGTCCCAGTCCGCCAGGCCCCGTTCCCCTTCGAGCCACTCTTTGGCCTTGTTGGCGACCTCGGGCTGCAAGTGCGACTCCTGGATCCACCGGCGCAGGAACGCGGTGCAGCGCTCGTCGGACAGCACGAAAAAATAGTGCTCGGAGGTCTTCAGCACGGGCGTTGCGCCCGACAGCACCGAATACGGATTCTTCAACTCGGTGGCGGCGTACACCGCGCCGCACACCTCGCACGAATCGCCATACTGGTCCGGCGCGCCGCAGTTCGGACATTGCCCCTTGACGTAGCGGTCGGCCAGGAACATGCCCTTGAGCGGATCGAACAACTGCTCGACCGGCCGGATCGCGATCAATTCGCGCTCGCGCAGCCGCGCGTAGATTCTCTGCGACAGCTCGGTGTTTTCCGGGGAATCGGTCGAGTGCCAGTGGTCGAAGCTGATGCTGAAGCCCTGCAAGGTCCCCAGGCGGGCGGCGCCGATCCGCGTGACGAACTCCTTGGGCGACAAAGCCGCCTTTTCGGCCGCGATCATGATCGGCGCGCCGTGAGCATCGTCGGCGCAGACGAAGTAGACCGTGTGGCCGTGCATTCTCTGGAAGCGAACCCAGATGTCGGCCTGGATGTACTCCATGATGTGGCCGATATGCAGCGCGCCGTTGGCGTACGGCAGCGCTGTCGTGACGAACAGTTTTCTCGGGTTCATCCAGGGGGGCGGTCGGACCGCCGAGGTGCTTCGTCTGAAGTATGCTTGTCAGCTGAGCATTCTACGGGTGAATCCGGTGCTGGATCTTGCTGCTGTCAACCAGGCGCTCTCGTCGGTGATCGACCCGAACACGGGACACGATTTCGTTTCGTCGCGCTCCGCACGCAACATCCGGATCGACGGCGGCTCGCGCGTCAGTCTCGACGTCGAGCTTGGGTACCCGGCGGCCAGCCAGCTTGGGCTGATCCGCGAGCTGATCGCGACGTCACTGAAGAAGGCCGGCGCGACCGACGTTCAGATCGCCGTCAGCACGAAGATCGTGCCGCACACGGTGCAGCGCGGCCTTAAGGTGATGCCGAACGTCCGCAACATCGTCGCCATCTATTCGGGCAAGGGTGGCGTAGGCAAGAGCACCGTCGCGGCCAACCTGGCGCTGGCGCTGACCGCCGAAGGCGCGCACGTGGGCATGCTGGACGCCGACATCTACGGGCCGAGCCAGCCGATGATGATGGGAATCTCGGGTCGGCCCGAGAGCCTCGACGGCAAGACGCTGGAGCCGCTGGAGAACCACGGAGTCCAGGTCAGCTCGATCGGCTTTCTGGTCGATCAGGACACGCCGATGGTGTGGCGCGGCCCGATGGTGACCAACGCGTTGCAGCAGCTGCTGACCCAAACCAACTGGAAGGACCTCGACTACCTGGTGGTGGATATGCCGCCCGGCACGGGCGACATCCAGCTCACGCTGGCGCAGCAGGTTCCGGTGACAGGGGCGGTGATCGTGACGACGCCGCAGGACATCGCGCTGCTGGATGCGATGAAGGGCCTGAAGATGTTCGAGAAGGTGGGCGTGCCGATCCTCGGCATCGTCGAGAACATGGCGGTGCACGTGTGCTCGCAATGTGGCCACGCCGAGCACATCTTCGGCTCGGGCGGCGCCGAACGGATGGCGCGCGACTATCAAATCGAGGTCCTGGGGTCGCTGCCGCTGGACATTCGGATCCGCGAACAGACCGATTCGGGGCGGCCGACCGTGGTGGCTGAACCCGAAGGGCTGCTGGCGGTTCAGTACAAGGCGATTGCGCGCCGAATGGCGATCAAGATCTCGGAACGCGCCAAGGACCTGTCGTCCAAGATGCCGACCATCAAGGTTTCGAAGACCTGAGTACGCGGCCATGGCGACGGTGCCGACCGTCGGCCGCAACCTGCTGTCGGAATCGGGGTACCGGACGGACTGGAAGGGGCTCCTGAAGGCAGGCTTGGTGCAGACTCTTGGGGTTCGCAACGCCGATGTCGCGGCGGCGGCCAGGGACTGGTTCAGGATCCGGATCGAAAAAAACGGGCCGTCGCGGCGGCGCGGCCGGCCCGTGTCGGGGGCACGTGGATCAGTTCGCTGCCACCTGAGGGCTGAACAGCTTGAAGACCCAGACCGATCCGCCCTGGTTCAGGAAGTTGACCTTCTTGGCCACGTCGCCGCCCCACAGCGGAACCGCGCCGCCCCAGCCGGACACGACCGCCACGTACTGGGTGCCGTCCTGCTCCCAGGTGATCGGAGGGCCGACCACGCCCGAGCCGGTCTGGAACTTCCACAACTCCGCGCCGGTCCGGGCGTCGAACGCTTTCAGGTAGCCTTCCGGCGTTCCGGCGAACACCAGGCCTCCCTTGGTGGCCAGAACGCCGCCCCACAGCGGAGCGGTGTTCTTGTATTCCCAGACGATCTTGCCCGACTTCGGATCGATCGCGCGCAGCGCGCCAATGTAGTCGTCGTTGATCGTCTTGATCGTGAAGCCGGCCCCCAGATACGCGGCCCCCTTCTTGTACGAGATCGGCTCGTTCCAGATCTCCATGCCCCACTCGTTGGCTGGCACGTAGAACAGGCCCGTATCCGGGCTGTACGCCATCGGCATCTGGTTCTTGCCACCGAGGAACGAGGGCGCTGAAAACACCACGTCGCCTTTCTTGCTGTCGGTCGACTTGGTCGGGTCGCCTGGCCGGTTGTCGTCCACGTACACGGGGCGACCGGTCGCCAGATCGATCTTCGTGGCCCAGGTGATCTTCTTGACGAACGGGAAGGCATTCAGCAGCTTGCCGGTCTTGGCGTCGTTGACGTAGAAAAAGCCGTTGCGGTCGGCCTTGCCGCCAACCCGGTGCCCATCCATATCGAATGTCACGAACTCGTTGACGCCGTCGAAATCCCAGCCGTCGTGCGGCGTGTTCTGGTAGTGCCAGACGATCTGCCCGGTGGCGATGTCGATCGCCAGCGTCGAGCACGAGAACAGGTTGTCGCCGGGGCGCAGGTAGCTGTTCCAGGGGGCCGGGTTGCCGGTTCCGAAGTAGGCGAGACCTGTGCTGGCATCGTAAGTGCCGCCCAGCCAGGTCGAAGCGCCACCGGTCTTCCACAGATCGCCGGGCCAGGTCGCATTGGTGGTGCCGCTGACGCCGTTCTCGGTCTTGGCGCCGCTCGCGTCGTACTTGTAGCCCATATGGCCTTCGACCGTCGGGCGCACCCACACCAGGCGGCCGGTCTTCGCGTCGCGCGCTTCGACCCGTCCGATCACTCCAAATTCGCCGCCCGACACGCCGGTGATGACGAGCCCCTTGGCGATCAGCGGTGCGCCCGAAAACGAGTAGCCGGCCTGGTAGTCGTCGATCTTGTCCTTCCACGCCACCTTGCCGGTGGCCTGGTCCAGCGCAACCAGCTGGGCATCCAGCGTGCCGAAGATCACCAGGTTGTCGTACAGCGCGGCGCCGCGGTTGACGACGTCGCAGCACGGCATGATGCCTTCGGGCAGGCGCTGGTCGTACTGCCACAGCTTGGCACCGGTCTTCACATCGATCGCGAACAACCGCGAATACGAGCCGGTGACGAACATGCGCCCGTTGTAGACGAGCGGCTGCGCCTCCTGCCCGCGCTGCTTCTCACCGCCGAACGAGAACGACCAGGCTGGGACCAGGTTGGCGACATTCTTGGCGGTGACCTTGGTGAGCGGGCTGAAGCGCTGCCCCTGGGTTCCGAGCCCCGAGGTCAGAACGCTGGTGGGCGTGCGGGCGTCGTTCTCGATCATGGTGTCGGTCACCTGGGCAACGACCGGTGCAGTCAGCAGCACCGCGCTGGCGAAGAGCGCAAAAGAGCATCTGCGTGTCACGTTGAAACTCCTCCGTGTATATGAATCGTCCTTTGGCCGGCACCTTGGCCCTGCAACACCCGATTCGAAAACGGTGTTGCAGATCGCCAACTGTTCAGGCCGGGAGCTCTAATAGGACAAATTCCGTGCCAGCGCCGGATCGCCATAGGGCACCGGCGCATTGGACAGCGCCGCGCGTTACTGGGCGACGGGCTCGCCGCGGGTACGCCTGTCTGGCTTGAGCTCGCGACGGCCGCGTGTGTTGAAGCGCGGTGCTATCGGCGTTGCGCCGATGCACAGCTGTTCAGATCCGTGACACCCGGCCGGTTCTTCAGGACGACGTCGGATTGGCAGCGCCCGACCCGCCCAGGCGCCGATAGATCGTGTTGCGGCTGACGCCCAGCGCCCGCGCGGCGGCCGACACGTTGCCGCCATGCTGCTTGAGCGAGTTGCGGATCGCCTCGCTCTCCTGTTCCTCGAGCGTGCCGCGCGCCGGCGCGATCGGCGCCGCTTCCTGCACCAACGCCGGCAGTGGTGAGCGCGCTGGCTGTTGCGCGGGAGCCGGCGTCACAGCCCCCGAAACCCCCACATCCTCCAGGAAGTCCTGCGGAAGGTGGCGCACTTCGATCACGTTCTCGTCGTCCAGCATCGCCAGCGCCGTCCTGAGCAGCGATGACAGCTGGCGCAGGTTGCCCGGCCAGCGATGGCGGCCGAACAGCGTCAGCACCTCGTCGGACGCCTGCACCCGGCTCGAGTCAGCGCCGAGCTGCGCGATGATCTGCTTGACCAGCACGGCCAGGTCCGAGCGCTCCCGCAGCGCCGGCAGCTTGACCTGCAGGCCGTTGAGCCGGTAGTACAGGTCTTCGCGAAAACGCCCTTCCGCGATCGCCTCCTTCAAGCGCCGGTGGGTCGCACAGATGATGGCGATGTCGATCGGTTGCGCCCGCACGCCGCCCAGCGGGACGACCACGCGCTCCTGCAGCACGCGCAGCAGGCGGGCCTGCAGGTTCAGCGGCATGTCGCCGATCTCGTCCAGAAAGAGCGTGCCGCCGTCGGCCTGCAGGATACGGCCGGCATAGCCGCGCTTGCGTGCGCCGGTGAACGCGCCTTCTTCGTAGCCGAACAGCTCCGACTCGATCAGCCCTTCCGGAATCGAAGCGCAGTTCACCGCGACGAAGGGCCCTTCGGCGCGCGGCGAAGCGGTGTGGATCGCACGTGCGAACAACTCCTTGCCGGTTCCGGTCTCGCCCAGAATCAGGATCGGGATGTCGCGCCCGATCACCTTGCGCACCTGGCTGATCACGGTGCCGATCTGCGGGTCGCCGCTTTCGAGCGCCGCCAGCGTGCCGGGGGCGCGGCATACGTAGCCTTTGCGGGCGCTGTCGGCCGCCGCAGCGCGCTCGGGCTGCGGGCGGTGGGCCGACACCGTTCGATGCGCGGACCGCAGATCGACTCCCAGCTCGACCCTGGCCGGCACCTTGACTCCGCTTGGCAGCGGCAGCGCGATCAAGTGCTCCGGGCGCGCCTGCGCCTGTCCGAGCAATGCGGGCATCGGCAGGTCGAACAGCGATGTGAAGGTGCGCCCACTCAACTCCGCCAGCGATGCGCCGAGTTGAAACAGGGCGCTGCGGTTGGCGGTGACGAAGCAGCCGTCGGCGTCGAACACCGCGATTCCCTCGAACAGCGTGCCGATCAGCTCGGCACGCGCATGGAAGCGGATCGTCACGCTGGACGGAAACGCGCCGTGGAACAGGTTGTTCTCGATCAACCCGGCCGACATCTGCACCAGCGCCATCGTGTGGCGGTGATGGCCACGCCAGTCGCCCGAGACGTCCAGCACCCCGATCATGTTGCCGCGCGGATCCATGATCGGCGCCGCCGAGCAGGTGAGCACCTGGTTGGCTTCCACGAAGTGCTCGGCGCCGTGCACCAGTCGCGGCGCCCGATCGGCCAGTGCGGTCCCGATCGCATTCGTGCCCCGGCTGGCTTCCGACCACACCACCCCGGGCTGCAGCGCGACCTTCTCCGCGCGCCGCAGGAACGCGTCGTCGCCGAGCGAATGCAGGATCAGCCCCGACGCATCGGTCAGCAGGATCATGCTTTCGGTGTCGATGATCTGGCGGTGCAGGCCCTCCATGATCGGCAGCGCCTGCACCGTCAGCACCCGATTGCGTTCGCGCGCGGCCACCAGGTCCTGGGGGTTGACCGGATCGAACGCCAGGCGATCCGCATGCGCGATGCCGATCTGGCGGCACCGCTGCCAGGACCGCTCGATTTGACCGTCCACCGAGCCGGAGCCGAGGCTGCCGCGTTCGAGGAATTGGCGCAAGGCACGTCGTGCCTGCGGCGGATCGGCGCCCATGCGCATCAGCTCTGTCTCCTCGTCGGTCGCGGTGAACTTCGCTTTTCTAAACGTCGCTTTTCGATTGTGCGCCATTTGAACGTTTCTGCGGACAGGTTCTGCTCCAGGACTGCCTCAAAATGGGACAGTCTTGACAATCGTCAACCAACCAGACCCTTTGGCCAGCAAGTCGAATGCCAAGCGCATCTCTCTTTTGCCGCGCAAGCGTACCGGCGACACCCTGAAACAGCCCGGGCTCCGAAACTGGCACGGCGATTGCTCAACTCGCCTCTATCGCGCCGGCAAAAAGCGTCGACCGCTCCAATTGGCGCGTTCCACTGAATCGTGTCCAGGGTCTCCAATGCAGAGGGCTCGTATGAACCACATCGGGAAATGGGGGTTGGGTGCCGCGGCGGCGTTGATGGCGGTGATCGTTCAATCGGCGACCGCTCACGGCAACGTCACGCCACAAGTCGTCGACACGCATACGTTGAAGCCGCTCGGTGAGGAGTGGCTCAACGTCAACCCGTACAGCGGTGATCCGGAGGCCCTGCGTGTCGGGGCGTCCGGCTTCAACCAGAACTGCGCGCGCTGCCACGGCCTGGAAGCGATCTCAGGTGGTATCGCGCCGGATCTGCGCAAGCTGGACCGCGACTGCATGTCGCTGGCCTCTGCGGAAAAGAAGGAGGCCTGCTTTCACGAGATCGACGATTACTTCCAGACCACCGTGCGCCATGGCCGCACCCAGAACGGCGTCTACAAGATGCCGCCGTTCGAGGGCGTGCTGAACCAGGAGGCGGTGTGGGCGATCAAGACCTACCTGGAGTCGCGGCGGGTCGACGAATGAACCGGCTGCGCCGCGTAGTATTAGGAGGGGCCTGCGCGCTGGCGCTGGCCCCGCTGCTGGTCGCGTTGGCGCGCGCCGGCGAGCTGGACGATCTGCGTCGGCGCGGGCGCCTGCGGATCGCGGTCTATCGGGACTTTCCTCCGTTCTCGCAGGACGGCCGCGGAATCGACGTGCGGATCGGGCAGGCGCTGGCGCAGGCGCTGCAGCTGTCGCCGGACGTGATGCCCTTCGACGCCGACGAGAAGGTCGAGGACGACCTGCGCAATATGGTCTGGCGCGGCACGCTGCTCGGCTACGGTCCGGCCGACGTGATGCTGCACGTGCCGGTGGACCACCCGTTCGCCGAGCGCAACCCTCAGGTGCGAATCTTCGCTCCCTACTTCCGTGAGAAGCTGCAGCTGGTGCGCAACCTGGCGCGCGTTCCCGCCCTCGACTCGCTGGCGGCGTTGCAGGGGCAGCCGCTGGGAGCCGAGGACGGAACCTTGGCCTCGATCGTGCTGTTGTCGGCCGACGGCGGACGGCTGCGCGGCAACGTGCAGCATTACCACAGTACCGGCCAGGCGCTGGACGAGCTGAAGGCGGGGCGCCTGACGGCGGTGATGGGGCTGCGCAGCGAGCTGCAGGCGGGCATGGCCGGCGCCGAAGGATTCGAGCTGACCGATCCGGTTGCGCCCGGCATACCCACGGGCGGGTGGACGCTCGGCCTCGCCGTCAAGGCAGACGACGAGCCGCTCGCCGCCGCACTGCAGGCTGCGATGGACGGCCTGCTGGCCCAGGGTCACATCGAAAGGATCTTCCGCGAGCACGGCGTCTCGTGGGGCAGGCCCTGACCGCCGGCTCCGCACTGCGCCCGCGCCGCGGTGCGGCAGCAGCCTGTCAGTACAGCGCGCCGCGCGCGTCGACCGGCCAGACCGCTTCGACGGTGTTCTTGCGGACGGCGACGATCCAGTCGTGCAGGTTCGCGCTCAGGTCGCAGCGCGCCGGTATCAGCAGCGCCTTGTCGCCCAGCTTC
>DATBCI010000340.1:0-3379 GCA_036270555.1 Burkholderiaceae bacterium | reverse complement strand
GAGCGCGTCGTGCAGTCGTCGTCAGCGATCGAAACGACCGTGTTCCGGCCTTCGGTCGTGTTCGGGCGCGAAGACCGTTTCCTGAACCTGTTCGCGCAGATGGCGCGCTGGTTGCCCGTGATGGCGATCGGGCGGCCCGATGCCCGCTTCCAACCCGTGTGGGTTGCCGATGTCGCCTCGGCCATCGTCAACGCGCTCGATAACGTCGAAACGTATGGGCGCACCTACGAGCTGTGCGGCCCTCGCACGTACACGCTGCGCGAGCTGGTTGATTTCGCCGCGCGCGCGAGCGGCCACCCCCGGATCGTGGTGGGATTGCCCGATTCGGTCGCGCGTACCATGGCATGGATCTTCGAGCACTTGCCGGGCGAGCCCATCATGTCGCGCGACAACCTCGATTCGCTGCAGGTCGAGAGCATTGCTTCGCGGCAGCCGTATTGGCCGGCGCCGGAGCTCGGCGTCCGCCCGACCCCCATGGAGCCGGAAGCGGTGCTCTACCTGGCCGGCCTGCACCCGCGCACGCGTTTCAGCGCCTATCGCACCCGGGCCCGCCGCTGAGGCTGGACCGCGGCCATTGCGGCTCTTCATCAGCAACCTGCCCACCCGATGCAGGTCTACACGGTTGGAGGCTGGGTTCGCGACCAGCTGCTGGGCCGACCCAATGCGGCTGCCGATCGCGACTGGGTCGTCGTCGGCAGCACGCCGGAGGAAATGCAGGCGCTGGGCTTCCGTCCGGTCGGAAAGGATTTTCCGGTGTTCCTGCATCCGCAGACGCATGAGGAATACGCGCTGGCGCGTACCGAGCGCAAGTCGGCGCCCGGCTATCGTGGTTTCGTGGTTCATGCGGCGCCGGATGTGACGCTCGAGCAGGACCTGGAGCGGCGCGACCTGACAATCAACGCGATGGCGCTCGATCAGGCCGGCAGCCTGGTGGACCCGTTCGGTGGCCAGCGCGATCTGCAAGCGCGCGTGCTCCGACATGTCGGTCCCGCCTTCATCGAGGATCCGGTCCGGATACTGCGGCTGGCCCGATTCGCCGCGCGCTTTGACGAATTCAGCATCGCTCCCGAGACGCTGGCTCTGGCGCAGCGCATCGTGCAACAGGGCGAGGCCGACGCGCTGGTACCCGAGCGCGCGTGGCACGAACTGGCGCGCGGCCTGATGGAGGCGCGCCCGTCGAGGATGATTCAGGTGCTGGGCCAGTGCGGGCTGCTCAAGCGCTGGGGCACTGCGCTGGACGAATGCCCCGACACGCTGGCGGCGCTGGACCGCGCCGCCAGCCGGATGCTGCCGCTGCCGGCGCGTTTCGCGATCCTGGCCGCTTGCCTGCCGTCGTCCGAGGCCCTGGATCGGCTGCTGAGCCGGCTGCGGGCCGATCAGGACAGCGTGCAGCTCGCGCGCCTGCTACTGCAGTTGCGGACCGCGCTGGCCGGCGCAGGCACTGCGCCGGAACGGCTGCAGGTTCTGGAGCGCGCCGACGCCATACGCCGACCGGAGCGCTTCGAGCTGCTGTTGGCGGCTTTCGAGACGTTGCGCGAGGCTCCGGCCGATGTCTGGCGGTCGTCGCTGGCCGCCGTGCGCGGCATCGACGCCGGCGCCATTGCAGCCCGCCACGAGGACGACCCGGCCGCCATTGCGCGCGCGTTGCGCGAGGCGCGCCTCGCACGACTCTCTTAGGGGTACTTTGACATGAACTGGCACCTGTTCTCGGGCTTTCTGCTGATCACCGTCATCCTGATCCTCACGCCCGGCCCGATCGTGACGCTGGTGATTTCTACCGGGGCCACGCGAGGCGTACGAGCCGGACTCGTGACGGCCGCCGGGACGTCGACCGGCAACGTCACCTTGCTGGCGGCGATTGCACTTGGCCTTGGCTGGGTCCTGGAGCATGCCGCCTACCTCTTCGAACTGATGCGATGGGTCGGGGCTGCGTACCTCGTCTGGCTCGGTTGTCAGGCGTGGCGACATGCCGGCCGGGTGAATGCGTTGCCAACCGGTGATCAGGTGCACTATTGGAGAGGTTTTCTGGTCGCTGCGTCGAATCCGAAGACGATCGCGTTCTTTACCGCGTTTCTTCCGCAGTTCGTCGATCCTGCGCTCCCGGTCGCCCGACAGCTTGCGGTGATGTGCGTCATGTCGGCGGTTATTGCGGCGGCAAGCGACTCTTGCTGGGCGATTGCGTCGGGACTGGGCCGAGCCTGGTTCATGAAACCGTCTCGCGCAAAACTGCTCGGTCGAGTGTCGGGGGCCACCTTGATCGGGGGCGGCGTGTGGCTGTCGCTCGCGCGACGCCCGGTCTGACGGGTCACGCCGCGCTCATGCGGCGCGACCCGCTTGCACTCACATCCGGTCCGGCTTTCAAGATCACTTCGGAGGGGCAAGCCCCGCGTTGATCGAGAAGATGACACCGAAGGCGGTCTTGCCGGTGCTGTCCTTGCCGCCGTCGTATGTTCCACCATACAGGTCACCGTTACTGCCCTGCAACAGCAGGTCCGGCGACGTGCCATCCGTTCCGTTGAAGTAGATCGTCTGCAGCAGCGCTCCGTTCACCGAGATCGAGTACACGGAACCCCAGCCACCGTCACACGGATTGCTCGTCCACAAATTTCCATCCGACGCCTGAACGATCGGGGCGACTCCTCCGGAGTGCGAGCAGGCGAACGTGAAGGGATGAATCTGCAGATACTGGCCGGTCGTGCTGATCTGGAAGATCCCGCCGGGTTTGGATCCCGAGATCTCTTCGATGTAAGCGCCGTACAGCAGTCCGTTGGAGCCCTGGGTCAGCCTCGTGACGGGGATCTGCGGGAACGGAAACGTGTAGATAACGCTGAACTGCCCCGCGAGCGTCATGCGCACGATCGCGCCGAAGATCGGCGCTCCCGCGCCGCACTGGCAGGACGAGGGGCCGTACAGATTGCCGTCCGACGCCTCGATCATCCGCCCGAGCAAACTGCCCTCGGTGGTTCCATTGAGCGTGTGCAGGACAGTGAATGTGCCGTTCAGCGCCAGCCGGTACACGGTGCCACAGCCGAAGCTCTGGCAGTCCTGCCCTTGGAAGCTGCCCCCGCCGTCGGTCGTTCCGTAGAAATTGCCATCGCTGGCCAGTGTCAGGCCGGCGGGAAGCGCGCCATCGGCGCAGTTCGCCAGGGAACAGAACGTGTGAACGATCTGGAACCCCGTTCCCGCCTTGCTGATCTTGAAGACGTTGCCCGGCTGCGAGACGGCCAGGCCCGAGAACTGCCCTCCGGTGGCGGCAACGCCGTATAAGAAACCGTCAGGACCTTCGACCAGACTGGCCGGCGCCTCGCCGTTCGGATAGTGACCCTGCGCATTGGCTTGAAACGTGTACAGCACCGTGACTTGACCGGCCGGTGTCATC
>DATBCI010000339.1:0-1528 GCA_036270555.1 Burkholderiaceae bacterium | reverse complement strand
TGCGCTCCAATGGATGCATCGGCCCCCGAAAGCGCGTCGCCAGACACGCAGCCCACATGAACGACCTCCTGCCTCCCGATTCGGCGGTGCGAGCTGAGCTCGCCTATCTGCACCCGCCGCTCGAACGTCCCTTCAACTACGCTTGCGAACCGCCGCCCGGCACGCCGTGGCAAAACTACCAACGCGACGAGCGTGCGCTCGGAATTTCCAACGCACGTCTTTGCGCGTCCCGTACGACATTGCATCGCGAAGGCTTCGCGCTTTGGGATGCACCGTCCACCGTGCGCGATTTCTCGGATCCGGAGGAGATCGAGCGCTGCTATTACCCCGAGGTGGCAGAGCTCGCCTGCACGGCAACCGGCGCTGCGCGCGCCTACGTGTTCGATCACCTGATCCGCAAACGCGCGCCCGGTAACGCCCCGCTGGACTTCGGCCGATCGGCCAGAGGCGTACCGCCAGCCGCCAACGGACAGGTCCACAACGACTACACCGAGGAGTCCGGACAAAAGCGCCTCGCGCTCGTTCTGGGCGAGCTCGTTGCGCAGCGCGGCGCGGGACGCTACGGCATTGTGAATGTGTGGCGTTCGATCAGGGGCCAGGTGCTGGACATCCCTCTGGCGGTCTGCGACGCTCGGACCGTTGATGTCAGGGACCTGGTCAGCGCCGAGGTACGCTATCCGCGACGCACCGGCGAGATCTTTCTCG
Source organism: Burkholderiaceae bacterium (assembly GCA_036270555.1). Taxonomy (GTDB): domain Bacteria; phylum Pseudomonadota; class Gammaproteobacteria; order Burkholderiales; family Burkholderiaceae_F; genus VBCK01. The sequence goes on along the minus strand of DATBCI010000339.1, from coordinate 823 downwards.
GATTGCACAGCCCGCGCCATCGCTGGTTCTACTTCTCGGCGATGGACCGTGCGGAGGCGTTGATGTTCAAGCAGTACGATTCACAGGTCAGCGGCGTTGCGCGCTTCACGCTGCACGCGGCGTTCCGCCACCCCGATGCACCCGCCGGAGCGCCGCCGCGGCAGAGCATCGAAGCCCGCTGCCTCGTTGTCTACGAATGATGTACAGCGCTGCCCCGGCGCAGCCGCCAGCCGAGGCATCGCCTCCGCTCGAGCTCTGGTTCGAATTCGGCAGCAACTACAGCTACCTGGCCGTCATGCGGATCGACCAGTTGGCGCGACAGTACGGCGTGCCCATCGCGTGGAAGCCATTCCTGTTAGGGCCCATCTTCAAGTCATTCGGCTGGTCCACTTCGCCTTTCCTGCTGCAGAAGGAAAAGGGCGAATACGTATGGCGCGACATGGCGCGCCAGTGCGAAAAGTACGGTCTCGCCTGGACGCGACCGACCACGTTTCCGCGCAGGGCGATCCTGCCGATGCGGGTCGCTTTGCTCGGTGCCGATCAGCCGTGGATCAGCGACTACGGCCAGCGGATGATGCGGATCAATTTCGCCGAAGATCGCCATATCGACACGCCGCAGGTCGTAGGCGAAGTCCTGGCTGCGCTGCGTCTGCCGGCGTCGGATCTGCTCAGTGCGGCGCAGTCCCAAGACAACAAGCTGCGCTTGCGGGAGCAGACGGAGGAGGCGCGCCGCCGCGGGATCTTCGGGGCACCGACGTTCTTTGTCGGTTCGGAAATGTTCTGGGGCAACGACCGCTTGGAAGACGCGCTGCGCTTCGCAGCT
>DATBCI010000338.1:0-3674 GCA_036270555.1 Burkholderiaceae bacterium | reverse complement strand
TCCGATCGTGTAGATCGTGCCGACCCGCAGCGGCGCCGCCAGTGGATCGCGCCCCTGGCGCGCGATCTCGTGCACGGCAGACGCTTCGTCGAGCACGCGCTTGGCTTGCGACACGATCTGCTCCCCGATATCGGTCAGCGCGACCTGCGAGGCGCGCCGCTCGAACAGGGAAACGCCCAACTCTTCCTCGAGCTTGCGGATCGCCACCGACAAGGTCGGCTGGCTGACATGGCAGGCGTCGGCAGCACGCCCGAAATGGCGCTCGCGCGCCACGGCAACCACGTAGCGAAGCTCTGTCAGAGTCATCTTGCCCCGTGGCTCATGCTATCCCATCACCCTCACCCCCACTCCTCTGCCGCAAGCGGGAGAGGGGAATGCGGAAGTCTCCCCTCTGCGGCAAGTGAGAGATTGACTGCGGAAGTCTCCCCTCTCCCACGCCAGTGGGAGAGGGGCCGGGGGTGAGGGTGGCGCCGAACCTCATGCATCCAGAAAATCGCCGGCCTGCGGCAGCCATCGTTGCACATGCCGGCGCGCCGCTTCCGGATGTTGCAGCAAAAGCGTCGCGGCCGCCTGGCGCGCACGCTCCAGCAGCGGCTGATCGCGCTCCAGGTCGGCGAAGCGCAACAACGGCAGCCCCCACTGGCGGGCGCCCAGAAACTCGCCCGGGCCGCGCAGCCGCAGGTCCTGGCGCGCAATTTCGAAGCCGTCGTTCGAGTCGAACACAATCTTCAAACGCTCTCTCGCCGTATCGCTGAGGGGCTCCTCGTACAGCAGAACGCAGGCGCCCCGCTGCGCGCCGCGGCCGATCCGCCCGCGCAGCTGATGCAGGGTGGCCAGGCCGAAGCGCCCGGCATCCTCGATCACCATCAGGTTGGCGTTGGGTACATCGAGGCCCACCTCGACCACGGTGGTGGCCACCAGCACATCGATGTCCCCCCGCGCGAAGCCCCCCATCACCGCCGAGCGCTCGCTCGACGCCAGGGCCCCATGCAGCAGTCCGACTCTCAATTCGGGCAGGCTGTCCCGGATGTCCTCGTAGACCCGCGTCGCGGCGGTCGCCTCGGGATCCTTGCCTTCCTCGATGACGGGGCAGATCCAGTAAGCCTGCCGGCCGGCCGCCACCTCGGCCCGGATCTTCTGCAACACCTCGTCGCGCCGTCGCCGTGCAACGAGCTTGGTCGCAACCGGCTGCCGCCCGGGCGGCAGCTGGTCGATCACGGACACATCCAGATCGGCCAGGTACGTCATCGCCAGCGTGCGCGGGATCGGCGTGGCGCTCAGCATCAGCAGGTGCGGGGCGAACAACGGATCGCGCAGCGCGAGGCGCTGCGCGACGCCGAAACGGTGCTGCTCGTCGACGATCGCCAGGCCCAGGTTCGCGAACCGAACTTCAGGCTGCACCAGCGCGTGCGTGCCGATCGCCAGGCGCGCGCCACCCTGCTGCAGGGCCTCCAATGCCGAGCGTCGTTGAGCGGCGCGCAGCCGGCCGGTCAGCCACACCGCCTCGATTCCGAGCGGCGCCAGCCACTCGTCGATGCGCCGGAAGTGCTGCTCGGCCAGCAACTCGGTCGGAGCCATCAGCGCCGCCTGCCAGCCCGATTCGATCGCGCGCGCTGCCGCCAGCGCGGCGACTACGGTCTTGCCGCTGCCGACATCGCCCTGCACCAGCCGGTTCATCGGCACCTGCCCCACCAGATCGCGCTCGACCTCGGCCCACACGCGGCGCTGGGCGGCGGTCAGCGTGAACGGCAACGATTTGAGCAGCCTGCCGGGCAGACCCGGGTGGCTCGGATCGGCGTGCACGGCCGGGGCCGGTCGCTTCTCGCGCCGCAGGCGCGCCATCCGCAAGGCCAGTTGCTGCGCCAGCAGCTCGTCGAACTTCAGCCGCTCCCAGATCGGATGCCGTCGCTCGGCCAGCGCCTGCGCGTCGGTCTGCAGCGGCGGGTGATGCACGAAGCGCAGCACACTCGCGATGTCGGCCAGGCCCTGCTCTGTTCGCAGCGCCTCGGGAAGCGTGTCGCTCAATACGCTTGACTCGAGCAGCCGGTCGATGCGGCGCCTGATCCAGGCTTGCGGCAGTCCTTCGGTGGACGGATAGATCGGGATCCAGGCATCGGGCAGCGCCACCGACTCGTCGGCGGCACGCAATTGCGGGTGCACCATCTCGACGCCCATCAACCCCCCGCCGCGCACCGGCCCCATGGCACGGACGCGCCGGCCTGTGGCGAGCAAAGCCTGGTGCGATGGATAAAAGTGCAGCAGCCTGACCAGCAGCTCACCGCTGTCGTCGAGCAAGGTGGCGACGAGCTGACGGCGACCACGAAATGTGATCCGGCTCGCCTCGACAACCGCTTCGACCTGAGCCTCCTCGCCCGGCACCAGGTTCTCGATTGCGGTCAGTGTCGATTCGTTGCGATAGCGCTGCGGAACGTGCAGCAACAAGTCCCAGTCCCGGGTCAGTCCGAGCCGCTGCAACAGCGCACGCGCGCGGTCGCCCGTCTTCGCCCCGCTTGGCGGGGCTTCGGCGGGCTTGCCCGCCGTAGCGCGAAGCTCGGAGGCGGGTCCCGCCAGCGCTCGTTGACTCGTGCTCAAAGACGGCTCAAAGCACCAGGATCGCTTCGACTTCGAACTGGGCGCCGCGCGGCAGGCTGGCCACGCCGATGGTCGTGCGCGCCGGATAAGGCTTGGGCATCACTTCCGACATGATGTCATTGACCTGGCTGAACTTCGAAAGATCCGTCAGGAATAGCGTCACCTTGACCGTGTCGGCCAGGGTACCGCCCGAGGCTCGTGCCACCGCGTCCAGGTTGCGGAAGGCCTGCCGCGCCTGGCTGCCGAAGTCTTCGCCGGCCAGTGCCTGGGTTGCCGGGTCCAATCCGATCTGGCCCGACAGGAAAACAACCAGGCCGGTCTTGACGGCCTGCGAATACGGTCCGATCGCAGCCGGTGCATGGGTGGTCGTCACGGTTTGCTTGTCCATTCTCGTCTCCCCGGCAGATGCAGACGTCGCGGCCCGACGCACTCAACAGTCTGCCTTGCCTTTGCCGGCCATTTTAGAGAACTGCGGGCGCTGGCCCGCTTTCGAGGTCCAATTTGGGGCACCGTGCTGCAAGGCGCGCGGCATCATCCGGGCGAACGGCATATGAAGGGGCAAGTCGCCCACCATCCGATCCTGGTCAATTCCGCGTGAAACCCGCCGATCGACACGAACAGGCGGCCTTGTTACAGGCCACCGAAAACAAGCCTGCCAATGCGCGCCAGCGGCTGCGCCTGGGCGAATTGCTGGTGTTGCAGGGCGTTCTGACGCCCTCCCAGCTTGAAAGCGCGCTCGAGGAGCGCAAGCGCAGCGGACGCCGGCTGGGCCGGATCCTGGTCGAGGATGGAATCGCCACCGAGGAGGCGATCGCCCAGGCCCTGGCCGTCCAACTGAAGATCCCTTACCTGCAGCTGAGCCTGCAGGCCGTTTCGCCGGCAGTGGCCCGCTTGCTGACCGAGGCCCAATCGCGGCGCTTCCGCGCGATTCCGGTCGACGAGGCCGGCTCCGCGATCCGGGTCGGCATGTCCGATCCGCTCGACTACCAGTCCTATGACGCGATCCAGCGCATCCTGGGACGGCATCTGGACCTGGTCGTGGTCACCGAGTCGCGCCTGGACGCGACACTGGACAAGTTGCA
>DATBCI010000337.1:0-2105 GCA_036270555.1 Burkholderiaceae bacterium | reverse complement strand
CTTGGTCCCGGTCAGCCGCGCCGGGATGATCTTGCCGTTGTCGAGAATGAAATCGCGCAGCGTCTCGATATCCTTGTAGTCGATCATCACGACCTTTTCGGCCGTGAAGCGACAGAATTTGCGGCGCTTGAACAGCGCATTCTGCTGTTGCGCGCGCCGCCCGCCCCCACCGCGCCCCGGCGGCTTACCCCTGGTCGACTTGCGTGCTATCGGCATATCTCAACTCTCCGTCTTCAACGCTGGTTTGCGTTGATATTCCGTCAAATGCAGGACCAGCTTGCTCGAGCGCCGTGAACGCGGTGCCAGAAAGCCGGCCAGATCCAGTGGCTCACCCAGCGCTTCGCGCTCGAGCTTGCCGGCGATCGATCCCAGCGCGATCGCGTTGACCACGAATTCCAGCGTCCTGGGTGCGCCCGCCTCGATCACATCCGACCGATGCCTGATCTGGGCTTCGACCACCGTCACCCCAGCCGGCGTACGGCGGGTAGCGGCCCGCTCCACCAGCACCCCGTCGAGCCTGAATTGGTTCACGCGCCAGATCCGCCGCTACGTGGTGGTCTGCTCCGCAGCGGCCTTGCGAGCTTCCTCCTTTTCCACGATCTTCATCATCGGGGACGGTCCTGTCTGGGCGGACTTCATGCCGACGGTCAAATGCCGCAGCACGGCGTCGTTGTAGCGAAATCCGTGCTCGAGTTCGTCCAGCGTCGCCTTGCCGCATTCGACGTTCAGCAGCACATAGTGCGCCTTGACCAGCTTGTCGATCGGATAGGCCAGCTGACGGCGCCCCCAATCCTCGACACGGTGGATTTTGCCACCCTGTGCGCCGACGAGCGTCCGATAACGCTCGATCATGCCCGGGACCTGCTCGCTCTGGTCCGGGTGGACGATGAAGCAGATTTCGTAGTGACGCATTGAGTGCCGCTCCTTGTGGATTTAAGCTGCCCGGTGCGTCGCGGTGCAGCAAGGAAAAAAGCCGCGCGATTTTACCCTAACCGCGCCGTATCTCAAGCGACCTCACGTCAGTGGTCCGATGCGCTGGCGCCGGGCCTCGAACAGGCAGATTCCGGCAGCCACCGAGACGTTCAGGCTCTCGACCTGCCCGGCCAGCGGGATATGGGCCAGTTCATCGCACCGTTCCCGCGTCAGCCGGCGCAGGCCGTGCCCCTCGGAGCCCACTGCCAGCGCCAGCGGCCCGCGCAGGTCCAGCCCATACAGGCTGCGCGGCGCGGCGTGGTCGGCTCCGATGATCCTGGCCCCGGCGTCCTTGATCTCGTCCATCGAGCGGGCCAGGTTCACGACCGCCACCACCGGCAGCGACTCGATCGCGCCGCTCGCGGCCTTCAAGGCCTCCGACGACAGCGAAGCCGACCGGTCGCGCGGCAACACGACCGCCGCCACCGCGGCGGCCTCGGCGGTTCGCAGGCAGGCGCCCAGGTTGCGTGGATCGGTGATGCCATCGAGCAGCAACAGCAGCGAGTCGTTCGAGATCCGGTCCAGCACCTGCTGCAGCGAAAGCGGGCTTTCCAGGGGGGCGCACAGCGCCACCACGCCCTGGTGCCGGGTCTGGCCGACCAGGGCCTGCAAGCGCGCGGGCTCGACGGCAATGGGCCGCACTGCGGCCTGTTGAGCCCGTTGCAGCAGCTCGCGCATCCGTGCGTCACGCCGGCTCGGGTCGTAGTACAGGAATTCGATCGTCTGGGGAGCGTTGCGCAGTCGTGCCGTGACTGCGTGGAAGCCCGCCAAGGCGGTTCGTTGGCTCATCGAGCGGTGCGTCCACGCCGCCGCTTGCGGCCGCCCACTCCCACCTTGCCGCGGCGGCCTGCCGGTGCCCGCTCGGCCGTCTGCGCCGCCAGCCGCTCGGCGCGGCGCGCCTGCCGGGCGTTGCGCGTTGCGGCCCGATCGACGGCGGAAGGCCGGTCGCGGGCGGCGGCCTGGCGCCCTTGGGTTCTGGCGGCGCCGGCCGCCGGGGCCGTGCCCCGGACGAGCCGAAAGTCGATCCGGCGCGCCTCCAGGTCGACCCGCGCCACCTGCACCGTGAGACGGTCAGCCAGGCGAAAGCGCAGACCCGTGCGCTCCCCGCGCAGCTCGTGCAGCGCCTCGTTGAA
>DATBCI010000336.1:0-4366 GCA_036270555.1 Burkholderiaceae bacterium | reverse complement strand
CTTCGTCTACTTCGACAACACCGAAAGGAGGCTCCGCCCGGAGCACTTCATGGCCTCTGGCGCCCTGCCCCCGGGCTTTCCGGCGGTCGAAATCGACGGCGAGTTCTATTGGGATGGCGGACTGATTTCGAACACGCCGCTTTATTGGATACTCCTCGCGCAGCCGCGGTCCGACGCGCTGATATTCCAGGTCGATCTGTGGAGCGCGGCCGGAAACCTGCCCAAAGATCTGCTCCAGGTGGCAGTGCGCCAGAAGGACCTGCAGTACTCGAGCCGGACCCGTCTGATCACGACGTACATGGGCGAGCAGCAGCGGCTGCGCCGGATGCTGCAGGAGCTGCTGGTGCTTGTTCCGGAGTCGGAGCGGCGAAGCGCCCCCTATCAGCGCGCCGCGCAGTTCGCCTCCGGCGCCCGGCGCAACGTCATCCACCTGATCTATCGCAACAAGCCTTACGAAAGCTACGCTAAGGACTACCAGTTCGGCATGCTGACGATGTACGAGCACTGGTCGAGCGGCCTGTCCGACATCATCGCCACGCTGCAGCACCCGCATTGGCTGGACAAGCCGAGCGCCGATGAGCCTTTTGTCACGCACGATCTGCACCGCTTCGAACCGGCCGCGTGAGACACGGTTGTGACCCGTGCCCGCAGCTGCGCGACGCTGGTGACTACGCCGTCTCGCATGTTGGGGCCGCTGCGGTGCGACGGGCAAGAATTCAATGCCTGAGTGTGTGTTTCGGTGTTAACAATCTTGAAATTGCAGCTACACGCAGCCGCGCGATCATGCACACGTGGATCCCATCCAGGCAACGGATCAGTAACTCGGCCCCACTCGGTGCTCGAAAGTATGGACGAGCTCGCCGCGAACTATGCGCTCGCCGACACGCAGGCAACTTTAAAGTCGTGACCGGCGGCAGTCTCGAATGGCGCAAGGTGGCGCTACGGTGGCTGACCGCATCCGCGTTCGCGGTGATAGGCAACACCACGCATGCTCACGCCATCATTGTTTCGTCCCAGCCGGCAAGCGGTGCCAGGCTGACGCATCCGGCAGTGTCGGTCCAACTGCGCTTCAACAGCCGTATCGATCACCGCCGTTCACGCTTTCAGTTGCTCGGGCCGGATGGCAAGAGCGCCGTGCTTCCGATCGAGACGGACACGGAGCCCGATGTGGTGGCCGCCAGCGCCAGCGCGCTCAAGTCCGGCAGCTACCGGCTGCGCTGGCAAGTGATGAGTGTCGACGGCCACATCACGCGGGGCGATATACCGTTTGACATCGCACGGTGAGCGCCCGTGGCACTGCTGATCGACATCTTCGGTTTTCTGTCAGTGCTGTTGCGCGGCTGTGCGCTGAGCGCCCAATCGTTCACGATCGGTGGCGTCACTTTCCTGCTGCTGCTGGCGCAGCCATTGGCGCCGGCGCTGGGTTCGGCCGCAGACTCGATCGTCGATCGCACACGCCGCTTGCTCGCATGGAGCGCGTTGGCGCTGGCCGGCATCGAACTGCTGACGCTGGCGCTGCAGGTGACGGTGCTGGCGGGCACGCTGGCGGTCTCGCCGCAGGAGGCGGCCACCGCGTCATTTGCGGTGGCAGCGCTGGCGATCGCTGCTGGCGCGGTGACGATCGCGGTCGGCGCGCTGCGCCCAAGCTCGCATGCCAAGGGTCGCATTCTTTGGCCGGCGGCGCTCGTCGTCCTGGTCGCGCAGGTCGCCACCAGCCATGCAGCCGCACGGATCGACGGACGGCTCGTACTCGGGGCGGTCGGGCTCGTCCACATGGCGGCGGCAGCCGCGTGGATTGGCGGACTGCCGTACCTGCTGGCGGCGCTGGCGCGCACGGCCGATGGCCCGCTCTGGCGCTTGATCGGGCGGCGCTATTCACTGATGTCGATGGTGTCGGTGTCATTGTTGGTCGGCGGTGGCGTGGCGATGGCGGTCGCCTACATCGGCTCGCCCGAAGCTCTGTACGGCACCGCCTACGGCACGATGGTCGCGACCAAGACCGTGCTGCTGGGCGGGCTGCTCTTCTTAGGAGCGATGAATTTCCGGTTGGTGCGGGCGGCAGGCGGTACGCGGGCCTCGGTCCTGGCGCTGAGGCGCTTCGCCGAAGCAGAACTCGGCATCGGCGTGACGGTTCTGTTTGCGGCCGCCTCGCTGACTTCACAGCCGCCGGGCATCGACCTGACGGCTGACCGGGCCAGCTTGCGCGAGGTCGTCGAGCGGATCACGCCCCGATGGCCGCGCCTTGTCAGCCCCGGTTACGACTCGCTCGGCATTTCGCGGCTGAACGCGCAGATCACGGTGGCTACCACGCAGCATCAGCCAACCTCCCTTGCTTTCGTGCCGGGCGAGGGCATCCTGCCACCGCGCAACGCGATGGACATCGCCTGGTCCGAATTCAATCACCACTGGGCCGGGCTGTTTGTCCTCGTCATCGGAGTGCTGGCGCTGCTGGAGCGCGCCGGGCGCGCGCCATGGGCGCGCCACTGGCCGTTGATGTTGCTGGTGCTGGCCGTGCCGATGTCGGTGCGGGCCGATCCGGAGCTCTGGCCGATAGGCAAGATCGGCCTACTGGAGAGCCTGCGCGACCCGGAAGTGGTCCAGCATCGCGTGCTCGAGTGCCTGACCGCGCTCTTCGGGATCCTGGAATGGCGCGTGCGCACCCAGCGCACGTCCAATGCACGCGCCTTGTTGGTGTTTCCCCTGCTGTGCGCGCTGGGCGGGGCGATGCTGCTGACCCATTCGCATGCGCTGACCAATGTGAAGGACCAGTTGCTGATCGAGATCACGCATGAGCCGCTGGCTGTTTGCGTGCTTGCCGCGGCCTGGTCGCGCTGGATACAGGTGCGGCTGGACGGCACGGCCTCGCGCGTGGCCGGCTGGATCTGGCCGCTCGCCTTCGTTGCCACCGCCACTTGCCTGCTGCTGTACCGGGAACATTGACCTCATCGCGAGGGACTTGCCTCAAGCCGCCCATGGTTCCTAATAGACCACTTCGACCGAAGCTTCGAAACAATAACCAACGCCGCGTTCCGTCACGAGGTAGTGCGGCTCCGAGGGGTCCGCTTCAATCTTGCGGCGCAACTTCAGAATTTGCACGTCGATCGAGCGGTCGTACACCTCGTCCGCGTGCAATCTCGACAGATCGAGCAGCTGGCCGCGCGATAGCACTCTCCGGGGCGCCGCACAGAAGGCTTGCAGCAGGTTGAACTCCCCGTTGGAAATCCCGACCCGCTGACCGTCAGGCGCGATTAACCTGCGAGTGCGCAGATTGAGCTCCCAGCCGAGAAACCGATACGCGCGGCGCTTCTCGTCCCGCGTCGGCAGTGACTCCATTGAGGCTTTGTAGCGGCGCGTTACCGCACGCACGCGAGCAAGCAGTTCGCGCGGGCTGAACGGCTTGATGATGTAGTCGTCGGCACCGAGTTCGAGTCCCATGACGCGGTCCGCCTCGTCTTTCCTGCCCGTGACTATGATGATCGGAACGTTCGAGTCCTCGCGCAGTCTCCTGGCGAGCTGCATGCCGTCCTCGCCGTCGAGTCGGACCTCGAGCAGGACGACGTCAATCGTGCTCTCGGAGAGGGCGCCCGCCATTTCGGCGCCGGTCGTCACAGCGGTCACGCGCAAGTCGTTCTGCGTCAAGTAGTCGGAAGCGAACTGCCGCATCGCCGGATCGTTGTCGACGACCAGCACGTGGGGCCAAGCGTTTGAATCCTGTATGTCCATCGCGTGATCCAGGCGACTCCCGCACCGCGGCCCGGTAGTGCGCGGGTTGGCATGTCACCCGACTCGAGTGTCTGCAAGAAGCCGCACGCCTTCATCTTTGATGTTGCGCAGTTTATATCATGTGATATCATAGATGTCAATATTACCCGAAGCACTCCTGAATGAACCCTCTACGGACCATCGGCTTCCTGCTCAAGGACGTGGCGCGCCTGTCGCAGAAAAACTTCGAGCGCCATGCTGCCGCGGTCAAGCTGGGGCTGACGCTGGAGCAATGCAAGGTGCTGTTTTATCTGCAGCGTAACCAGGGCATTAACCAGAAGCGCTTGGCCTACCTCAGCGACACGGATCAGATGACGCTGGTGCGCACCCTCGACCGTATGGAGAAGGATGGCTGGATCGAGCGCTACGCAGACCCACAGGATCGCCGCGCGTGGCGCCTGCGCTTGAAGCCGGCGGCCACCCCGGTGCTCAAGCAGATCTGGATCATCGCCGACCGCGCCCGCGCCGAGTGGCTGGCGGGCCTTGATACCACCGAGCGCGACCTGTTGCTCAGCCTGCTTCAGCGCATTCGCGGCAACCTGGCGGCGCTCATGCCCGGCGCTATCGAGCCCGATCAGGCTTGTTGCGAGGAACCGGAGCCGGC
>DATBCI010000335.1:0-10324 GCA_036270555.1 Burkholderiaceae bacterium | reverse complement strand
GGACCACGCGACCCGGTCCATAGTAGCGCTGCCGCCAAGGTGCGCTCGGCGCGCGTCCAGAAAAAGAAGGAGGAGGCCTCACATGTTTACTCAAATTCTCGACCCCATCGGAAATCTGTTTTTCACCTGGCTGGTCGCGCTGATTCCCGTGGTGGCCCTGCTGTACATGCTGGCCGGATTGCGCTGGTCGGCATGGAAAGCGACCCTGGTCGGTTCACTGATCACGTTTGTGCTGGCGCTTTGGGTCTGGAAGATGCCATTGGACCAGGGTGCGCTCGCTTACATCTATGGTTCGGCAACCGGCATATGGAACGTCGACTGGATCACGTTCTGGGGTGTGATGCTGTTCAACACGATGGTCGTCACCGGCACCTTCGACAAGCTGCGCCGCTGGCTGATCGCGCAGGGCACACAGGATGTGCGGGTTCAAACGATTCTGTTCGCGTGGGCCTTCGGCGCGCTGCTGGAGGGCTTGGTCGGCTTCGGATATCCCTGGGCGTTCGTGGCGCCGATCCTGATTGCCCTGGGCATCCCGGATCTGGACGCCATCCGCGTCGCCGCCATCGCGAACAACGCGCCGGTGTCGTATGGCGCGTTGGGGGCTCCAATCATTGCGCTGGCGGCGGTCACCGGATACGACCTTTTCGCGCTGTCGGCCTCGATCAGCAAAATCGTCGCGATCCTCGCGCTGGCGCCGCCGTGGATCCTGCTGTACCTGGTGTCCGGCAAGAAGGGGATGTGGGGAGCCTGGCCCCTGGCGGTGGTCGGATCGCTCGGCTACATCGCGGGCCAGCTGCCGGTGGGCACGTATTTCGGACCCTATCTGCCGGACGTGGCCGGTTCAATCGTCTGCTTCATCTGCGTGCTGGTGCTGCTGAAGGTGTGGCGGCCGGCGCAGGTGCTTGGCTACGGCGGCAACCCCGTCACGGCCTCGTCCGACGCCAAGGGTCACGGGCTCTCCGCCGGCGACATGGTGCAAGCCTGGCTGCCAATCGCAGTGCTGGTCGCCGTGGTCGTGGCCTGGACCGGTCCATGGTCGTGGGCCAAGGTGCTCGCGAACATCGTGCCCTTGCAGCTCTCGGTGACGGCAGCCTCGTCCATCGCTGCCGGTGCGAAGATCACGGCATTGTTCAAATGGGTACCGTTCATCGGTGGCACGGCGATCCTGACGTCGTGGATCATCGTCGCAGTGCTGCTGGGGGTCAGCGCCAAGCAACTGGCCGAGATCTTCGCCAAAACCTGGTCGCAGATGTGGGGCGCCTTGCTGGTTGGCGTCTTCATCTTCGGGCTGGCATACGTCTTCAATTTCTCGGGGATGGCAGCGTCACTGGCGAAGGCGTTCTCATCGCTGGGCACGGCGTTCATCGTCGTCGCGCCTATCCTGGGCTTCATCGGCGTTGCGCTGTCGGGCAGTAATACTTCGACCAATGCGATGTTCGGCAAATTCCAGGCACTGGTAGGGCAGATCCTGGGTTTTCCGCCGCTGCTGTTGCCGACGGTGAACTCGGTGGGAGCCGAGATCGGCAAGCCGGTAGCGCCGCAAACGGCGAGCGTGGGTGTTTCGACCACGCGTTTCGTGCGCAACGAAGGCGAAGTGATCCGCCACAATTTCGGCTGGTGCCTGGTGATCCTGGTCTACCTGATCGTCATCAGCGTCGCCTGCTATCTGTTCTTCCCCGGAATCGCGAGCCTGCCGCCGGCCCCCGCCTCGTAAGCCGTATGCTCGCACCGGGCTGATCGAGGCCGCAGCCTGAGCAATGGGGATGCGGCCTATTCGGCGGGTCGACGATGCCAGCACTGCTCCAGCCAGGCCGCGGCGCCGATCAGCAGCGCGTCCTGGCCCGGCCTCGCAATCACACTGACACCGATCGGAAGACCCTGGGGTCCTCGCCCGAACGGCAGGCCGATCATCGGGCAGCCGAGCAACTGCCAGGGCCGATTGAACAGCGGATCGCCGGTATGGGCCAACGTGGCGGGAGCCTCGCCGATGGCGCTGGGCGCGATCAGCACTTCGGCATCGCCGAACAGCGATTCGATTTTGGCCGCGCAGCGACGTCCGGTCTGCATGGCGTCGAAATAACGACGCCCGGCAAAGGCGTGCGCCTCTTCGATCGCATCGATCAACTGCGCCGACAGTTGCGACCTGCGGTAGGCGTACTCAGGCGCCAGGGAGCGCGCGGTCTCGGCCAGCTGAATGGTCCGATGGGCGTCAAACAGCAGCTCGAACGGCGCGGGCCACGCAACCTCCTCGGCGGATGCGCCGCCCTCGCGCGCCCATCGAGCCGCTTGCACCACCGCCTGCCGCATCGCCGGATCCAGCTGATCGGCGCGCGACGTCAGCGTCCAGCCGACTTTCGGTGGCGGCGCCATTCGCCCCTGCGCCGCCTGCATGGCCCAGTCCGACTGCAGCGCCAGCACCGAAGCGAGCAGCGCAACATCGTCGACTGACGTGGCGAACAATCCAACCTCGTCGAGCGTGTCGGAGATCACCTTGACGCCCGAGCGCGGCACGAGCCGCGCCGAAGGCTTGTATCCGATGACGCCGCAGAACGAGGCCGGCCGGATCACCGAGCCGGCTGTTTGGGTTCCCAGCGCCAGCGGTGCCAGTGCGGCCGCCACCGCCGCCGCCGATCCGCTCGACGAGCCCCCTGGCGTGTGCTCCAGCGCATGCGGATTGCGAGTCGGTCCGGGCGCGAAGGTTGCGAGCTCGGCGGTCACGGTCTTGCCGAACACGATCGCACCGGCCCCGCGCAACAGGCTGACGCACCCCGCATCCAGCGCGGGGCGGTGCCCGCGGTAGATCGGGGAGCCGTAGCAGGTCTCGTACTGCGCGGTGTCGATAACGTCCTTGACCGCCACCGGCACGCCGGCCAGCGCGCCCTTGGCGTGCAGCGAATCGATCGCCCGGGCCGCCTCGATCGCCTGCTCGCGATCAAATGTCACGAACGCCTGCAGCGTGCTATCGCGCGCCTCGATCGCGTCCGCGTAGCGGCGCACGGCGGCCTCGGCCGTCGCCAGACCCGCGTTGACGCTGCGCGCCAGATCGGACGCGATGCTATCCGGCACCGAAGGCCTGCTCCAATTCCACCACGGACCCGGTGAGCCGCCCGTCATAACCGGGCAGCGCATCGATGACCGCGCGCATCTGATCACCGCGAAGCAGCGCCAGCACGTCGCGCAGCATCGCCTTGTTGACCGCGGCGGACTCGCATCCGAAGAAATACCGTTCGCGCAGCAACGCAATGAAGTCCAGACCGAAGCGGCGCGCAGCAGCTTCCAGTCCGAATCCGACATCCGCCATTCCACTGGCGATGTAAGCCGCGACCGCGGCGTGCGTGAACTCGGTGTTCTCGTAACCGACGATGCGGGCCGGGTCGATTCGATGGCGCGTCAGCAGCAGGTCGATCAGCACTCGGGTGCCGGAGCCGATCTGGCGGTTGACGAAGCGCAGATCCGAGCGCGCCAGGTCCTCGAGTCCGCTGACGCCTTTCGGATTGCCGCGCGCGACGAACAGCCCCTGCGTGCGATGGGCCAGGTGGATCAGTACGTGCCTGCGCGAGTCGAGCCAGGCCAGGTAAGGCTCGACGGACGCCTTCTGGAACGGACCTTCCGCCACATGGAAGCCGGCCAGATCACACTCCCCGCGCGCCAGAGCGGCCACCGCCTCCGTACTGGTGCGGTACTTGAGCTCGACCGGCACATGCTCGCGCCCGAGCGCCTCGACCAAGGCAGCGACCGCGAAGCCGTGCGACGCATTGATCCGCAAGCTGGCCCGCTCGGGCGACAGCAGCGCTTCGAGCTCGCCCTCGAGCTCCGACGACAGGCTCTCGAGCGTCGGCGACAGCCGCGCCGCGACCCGCCGGTCGGCCCATAGCAGCTTTTCCGCCAGCACCGACAGCCGTGTTCCCTGACCGCGTGTCTTGATCACCAGCGGAACGCCGAATTCGCTTTCGAATCGGCGCAGCATGCCCCAGGCGCGCCGGTACGACATCTCGGTGGAGCGGGCCGCGTCGGCGATGCTTCCCGAATCCTGGATCGCCGTGAGCAACGGCAGCAGCTCGGGCAGCGGGTGCGGATCTCCGCCGGCCGGAGCGACCACCCATTGCGGATGAATCGAGATGCGCCACATAGGAAGCCAAATACTTACGGAGAATCGGGAAACACGCGCTATATTTTTTGCCAGATGTCGCGCTGACTTGCCAGCAATTCGCTAGCGTGCGAAATAGGCAAGGTAATGCATATTATGCGCGGCGTTGGTCAGTTTGGAATAGAGTTTCTCGCTCAGCCTGACGGAATCGCCCACCATGGCCGCCTGCACCATGCCGCTTTCATCCGAATCCGAGACAGCCCCAGCGCTGGCCGAACCGGCCGTGGAGACCCACTTTCGCGACGGCAAGGTCGAGGTCCGGCAGGCCGTGCTGGCCGAAGAGGTGCCCGTCGCCTTCGAGTACAACGGAGTCTCGCACGCCGTCATGCTGGCCACACCCGGCGACCTGGAAGATTTCGCGCTCGGGTTTTCCATCAGCGAAGGCATCGTCAGTGAACCGGGCGAGATCTACGGTGTCGAGGTTCATCCGTCGAGCGCCGGCATTACGGTGTCGATCGACATCGCGTCGCAGGCTTTCGCTCGCCTCAAGGAGCGTCGCCGCACGCTGGTCGGCCGCACCGGCTGCGGGATCTGCGGCAGCGAAAGCCTGGATCAGGTGATCCGGCCACTGCCCGCGCTGACCGGTCGGGGTCCATCGATCGAACCGGCTGCGGTCAGCGCGGCCCTGTCGGCGCTGGTGCGTTCCCAGCGCCTGCAGAAGGAGACCGGAGCCGTGCACGGCGCGGCGTGGAGCGATTTGCCAGGGACCGCCGAGATCATGCGGGAGGATGTCGGGCGGCACAACGCGCTCGACAAGCTGATCGGTGCGGTGCTGGGCGCGCGTGCCAACGACCGGCCGGGATTCGTCGTGGTCACCAGCCGCGCCAGCGTCGAGATGGTCCAGAAAGCGGCCTGCATCGCAACCACCCTGATTGCCGTGTCGGCGCCGACCCGGCTGGCAGCCCGTGTCGCCCACGATTGCGGGCTCACGCTGGTCGGATTCGCGAGAGGAACCGCGTTCTCGGTCTACACGCACACCTGGCGCATTGCGCCCGCTGCTCAATAAGGGCCTGCGCCAACCGACCACGACGAGCACGGCGTTCCAGCCCGCGCTCTTCGCGCGGAGGCGGGAACCGGCGACAATGCGCGCTCGACGGATTTGCAGGCCTTCGCCTCGATGCATACGCTCGTCACCTCGTTCCTGCTGACCTTTGCAGCGCTGTTTCCGATCGTCAATCCGATCGAGGGGGCGCCGCTGTTTTATGTGCTGACGCGCGAGCTGCCGATCGAACGGCAGCAGGTGCTGGCGCGCCAGGTGGCCTTGAACGGTCTGGCGTTGCTGCTCGGCTCGATGGTGCTGGGGCCCTGGCTGCTGGTTTTCTTCGGGATCGAGCTGCCGGTGGTGCGCATCGTGGGCGGGCTGGTCATCACGTCACTCGGGTGGAAACTGCTGAGCCAGGCGCGGTGGTCCGACCATCCGTCGGAGCAGGTGCCGCAGGATGTGCTGTCGCGCGCCGGCGCCTTCTATCCGCTGACGATGCCACTCACGGTCGGTCCCGGCTCGATGTCGGTGGCGATCTCGATCGGCACGCACAAGCCGCTGAGCACATTCAGCCTGGCCGATTTCGCGCTCTACGGAGTCGGCGCGGTGTCGGGACTGGTCGCGATCGGCATCAGCATCTACGTCGCCTACCGCTTCGCGGGCAACCTGACCCGATTCCTGGGCAGCTCCGGCGTCGAGGTTCTGGTGCGCCTGTCGGCGTTCATTTTGATGTGCATCGGCGTCGAGTTCCTCTGGAGCGGGTATCTGGCACTGGTCGCAGCCCACGGGCTGCACTGACATGATTGGCGCGGCCCTGGACCTCGCCAGAGCCTCCCGGATCGATGGCGTCGATCGGTGACCGCGTCAACGTGAAGCCGCGCCGCATTCTGCGACTGGTTCTCGGTTCGAGGCGCAATCCGCTCGATCCGCAGGTTCGCCGCCGAACGCGGCTGGCGGCCATGCTGGCCTGGGCCGGCCTGGGTGCGAACGGCCTGTCGGCCGCCTGCTACGGTCCGGAAAAGGCATACCTCGCGCTGGGCGAGCATGCGGAACTGGGGCCGCTGCTGGCGCTCATCATGGTGGTCTCGGTGGTGATCCTCGCGCTGGCGTATAGCCAGATGTTCGAGCTGTTTCCCCACGGAGGCGGCAGCTACCGCGTGGCGTCGCAACTGCTCGGTGCGCAATTCGGTCTCGTCTCCGGCGCGGCCTTGCTGATCGACTACGTGCTGGCGATCAGCGTGTCGCTGGCCGGCGGAACGGACGCGCTGTTCAGCCTGTTGTCGGTGGATGCGCAGGGCTACAAGCTGACTGTCGAGCTGGCGCTGACGCTCCTGCTGATCGTGCTGAACCTGCGCGGCCTGCACGTTGCGATCTGGTTTCTGTTCCCGATCGCGCTCGCCTTCTCGCTGGTACATGCATTCCTGATCCTGTTCGGCGTCGGCGCCATGGCGCCAAAGCTGTCGGGACACGTCGCCCAGGCGTTTGCGGGCACGCTGCAGCTGTCCCGTCTCACCGGATGGGTGTTCGTGATCGCGCTGTTGATCCGGGCTTACGGGCTGGGTGGCAGCACGTTTTCCGGAGTGGAAGCGATTTCGAACAACGTCAATCTGCTGGCGGAGCCGCGCGTCAAGACCGGGCGCCTGACGATGTTCTATGTCGCCCTGACGCTCGCCTTCATCGCCGGTGGGCTCATTCTGTTGTACTCGCTTTGGGACATCCGGCCGCTGCCCGGCCATACGCTCAACGCCGCCATCCTGGGCGCCGTGCTGCCCGCCCTCGGACTGAGCGCGAGCGCCGCGCGGTCGCTGATCTGGATCACCCTGCTGCTGGAAGCGGCCATTCTCCTGGTGGCAGCCAACTCGATCTTCATCTTCGCTCCTTCGCTGCTCGCCAACATGGCGGCCGACTCGTGGTTGCCGCACCAGTTCCGCAACCTCTCGGTGCTGCTGGTGCGGCAAAACGGGATCGTCTTCATCGGGGCCTGCGCCCTGGCGATCCTCGGCTGGACCCGGGGAGATCTCGCCGTGCTGGTCGTTTTCTACAGCATCAACGTCTTCCTCAGCCTGGCGCTTGCCAAAGTCGCACTGCTGCGCTACTGGTGGTCCCGGCGTCACCGGTCGCGCGGCTGGCGGCGCCGGATGGTGATTGCGGCCTTGGGGTTCTGCGTCGGCGCCGGCATCCTGATCGTCACGTTGACCCAGAAGTTCTTCGAGGGCGGTTGGGCCACGGCCTGCCTGACCTTGCTCGTGATCGGTGGCTGCATCGTCATTCGCCACCACTACGACTGGATCAACGAGCGCCGGCACGAGGTCGATCGGCAGTTCGCACTGTCGCAGGCCGAGCTGGATACGATCAGGCCCGTCGAAACACGCGCCGAGGGTGGCACCGCGGTTCTGCTCGCGACCGATCACTGGGGCCCGGCGATTCATACACTGATGTGGATCCAGCGCCTCTTTCCCGGGCAGTTTCGCAACGTCATCGTCGTCAGCGTCGTCGAAGTCGATGCCGGCGCCATGGGCGCGGTGGAAGCCCTGGCCCGGCTCACGTTCAGACGAGATGCGGCCATGACGCAGCTGGAAGGCTTCTGCGCGAAGTGCGGGCTGACCGCAACCCGAGTAGTCGGCTTCGGAACCGACCCTGCCAAGGAGCTCGAACGGCTTTTGAAACAGACGCTGGCTAACGTTCCGGGTTGCGTGTGCTTTGCCAATAAGCTGATCCTGCCGCCGCGCCGCAGGCTGGCCGAGTGGCTCCACAATCAGACCGCGCTGGGATTGCAGCGGCGCCTGCACGCGCAGGGAATCCCATTGATGGTGCTGCCGCTGCGCCTCGGCTGGTAGGCGTACCCGCAAGAGCGTCGGCGGGCCGGTTGACGAGATTCGCTACCGGCGTAGCCTCGCGCCCTGATCCTAGGCTCCCGTGCGCACAGACTCTCTGCTCCGATGCTCGCTGGTTGTGTTGACTCTGTGCGCCGTCCTGCCCAGTGCATCGGCACGCGTGCTGCGGGTCGAGACATTGTCACGGCAGGACGTGCTGGGCGGAGCTGCGTTCGGCGACGCCGGCGCCTATGAACGGATCGTCGGCCGCGTGCACTTCGCTGTTTCGATCGCCAATCCGCACAATCAGCGAATCGTCGACCTCGACAAGGCGGAAAACCTCAAGGACGGCGACGTCCAGTTTTCGGCGGATGTCGTCGTGCTCCAGCCGAAGGACGCCGGCAAGGCCAACGGCACCTTACTGCTGGAGATTCCGAACCGCGGGCGCCCGCGCATCGTCGGCCTGATCGATGGCGGCGAGTGGAACGTCACCGAGGACGCCGGCGACGGTTGGCTGTTGCGCCAGGGTTATGCCTATGTTGCGCTCGGCTGGCAGTGGGACGCCGTGGGCGAAAATTCGCTGCGCCTGATGGCACCCGTGGCCAAAGACCACGGGCACGCGATCACCGGACTGGTTCGAGGCGATGTGATGCCGCCCAGGCCAATGGAGGAGATACCGCTGGGCCATCTGCTGCTTCAAGCGATCGGTGGCTCGGAGTACCCGGTCGCCGCGCCCGAAGATGCGCGCAATGCGCTGACGGTGCGCGCATCCCCCAACGCGAGCCGCGAGTTGATCGCGCGCGATCGGTGGAGCTTCGCGCGCATGGTCGACGGCACGCTCGAGCCCAGCGCCCGGCATATCCACCTCGAGGGTGGCTTCCAGCCGGGCCGGCTCTACGAGTACGTGTACGTCGCGGCGGACCCGGTCGTGGCAGGCCTGGGGTTTGCCGCCGTGCGTGACTTCGCCTCCTACGTCAAGCACTCGCCCGACGCGATCGTCTCAGCGCGCCGCGTGATCGCCGAAGGCATCTCGCAGAACGGACGCTTCCTGCGCGACCTGCTGTACCAGGGGTTCAACGCGGACGAGCAAGGCCGCATCGCGCTGGACGGGGTCATTGCCCACGTCGCGGGCGCAGGCCGCGGCAGTTTCAATCAGCGGTTCGCGCAACCTTCGCGTGATGCCCAGCCGACCTCGTCGGTGTTTTTCCCGACCGACGTTTTCCCGTTTACCGATCTGCCGCAGAGGGATCCCGACACAAAGCAGCGCGATGGATTATTGGTCCGTGCGTCCTCCGAAAAGGTCATCCCGAAGATCTTCCTTTCTAATACAAGCTACGAATATTGGGGGCGCGTGGCGTCGCTGGTGACGACCAGCGTCGATGGAAAGCGTGATGTCGAGCTGTCGCCCGAGGTGCGCTTCTATCATTTTACCGGACTGCAGCATTTCAGTGGCCCGTGGCCGCCAGCCAGGGGCACCGGAGCGCTGCTGGGGCAGCAACCGCAGAGTCCGCTCCCGGTCAGATATTTCTGGCGCTCGATGATCGCCAACATGGATGCGTGGCTGCGCGGCGCCGCCCTGCCGCCGGCGAGCCGATATCCGCGCATCCAGGATGGCACGCTGGTACCGGTCGACGCATACGCCTTCCCGAAAATCCCGGGCGTGACCGCTGCGCACGACCCCAGCCTCGCCTGGCACCTGGATTTCGGCCCTGACTGGCGAAACGGAGTGGCCAGCATTCAGCCGCCTGACGTCGGGCGGCAATTCCCGGTGCTGGTGCCCCAGGTCGACCGCGATGGCAACGAGCGCGGCGGAGTCCATTTGCCGGAGTATTCGGCACCGCTCGCCACCTACGCGGCGTGGAATCTTCGGGATCCATCCATCGGCGCGCCGGAGCAGCGCGTCGCGTTCGAAGGATCGTTCTTACCCTTCGCGAAGGACGCGGCGACGCGCGTTCAGGCAGGTGACCCCCGGCTGTCGATCGCGGAACGCTACCGGGGCAAGGACGATTATCTGCAGCGCTATTCGGACGCGCTGGATGCCCTGATCCGCGAACGTTTCATCCTGCCCGAGGACCGCAAGGCCATGCTGGAACGCGGTGCCGAGGAATGGGACTACGCAATGACCCGGTAGCCATGGCGATTCAAACCCAGGAAGTGCCTTTCGACACACCCGATCAGCGCGGGCCCACCGGACTGCGGCGCACCATCCAACAGCGCCAACTCAGCATGATCGCGATTGGAGGCGCGATCGGCACCGGCCTGTTCTTCGCCAGCGGCGCGGCCATTTCGAAGGCCGGGCCGGGCGGCGCCTTGCTGGCCTACGCGCTGATGGGCCTGGCTGTGTATTGCATGATGCAGTCGCTGGGTGAGATGGCGACCCAG
>DATBCI010000334.1:0-3598 GCA_036270555.1 Burkholderiaceae bacterium | reverse complement strand
TAGTGCTCGACGGCCGACTCGCGCTTGCCGATCGCGCGCAAGCTGTTGGCATAGGCGACGTGCAGCGCGGCCGAGCGCGGCTCGAGCCTCAGCGCCCCGGCCAGGTGCTTCAGGGCGCCAGTGAAATCGCCCCGATCGTGCCGGCACAGTGCCAGGACCAGCAGCGCGTCGGAATTGCGCGGCTGCAGCTTCAGCACGCGCCGGCAGTGCGCCTCCGCCTCTTCGATGCGGCCGTCGAAAAGGCAGTGGCGCGCCTGTTCGAACAGTTGCGCAACCGGCATCGGTGGCGACGGAACACTCAAGATACCCTCGCTCTGCGCCGATGCGCCAGACAGACTACGCGGAGACGACCTGCCGGAAGTAGGCGATGGTCTCCTTCAAGCCGTCTTCCAGCGCAACCTTGGGCTTCCAGCCGAGCTGCTCCGCCGCGAGCGAGATGTCCGGCTGCCGCTGGCGCGGGTCGTCACGTGGCAGGGGCTTGAACTCCATCCGGCTTTTCGACCCGCTCAGCCTCAGCACCAGTTCAGCGAGCTCGAGCATCGTGAACTCGCCGGGGTTTCCGATATTCACCGGGCCGGTAAAGCCCTGCCTCGAATGCATCATCCGGACCAGCGCATCGATCAGATCGTCCACGTAGCAGAAGCTGCGGGTCTGCTTGCCGTCGCCGAAGATGGTGATGGGCTCGCCCTTCAAGGCCTGCACGATGAAGTTGCTGACCACGCGCCCGTCGTTGGGATGCATCCTCGGCCCGTAGGTGTTGAAGATCCGCACCACCTTGATGTCGAGCTTGTGCTGGCGCCAGTAGTCGAAGAACAGCGTTTCCGCGCAGCGCTTGCCTTCGTCGTAGCAGCTGCGCGGACCGATCGGGTTGACCTTTCCCCAGTAGCTCTCGACTTGTGGATGCACCTCGGGATCGCCATACACCTCGGACGTGCTGGCCTGCAGGATCCGTGCCTTGACCCGCTTGGCCAGGCCGAGCATGTTGATCGCGCCGTGCACGCTGGTTTTCGTGGTCTGCACCGGGTCGAACTGATAGTGAATCGGCGATGCCGGACACGCCAGGTTGTAGATCTGGTCGACCTCGACGTACAACGGAAACGTCACGTCGTGCCGCATCAGCTCGAAGCGTGGGCCGCGCAGCAATGCTTCGACATTGCGCTTGGTGCCGGTGAAGTAGTTGTCGACGCACAGCACGTCGTAGTCCTCTGCCACCAGGCGGTCGCACAGATGCGAACCGAGGAAGCCCGCTCCACCGGTGACCAGAATGCGTCCTTCATCCATCATGTTGCGACTCCAAGCGAGTTGTGGCCGCCACTGCGGCTGGCGTTAAAGGCCCTCATGCGATCCTCGTCAGCACCGCCTTGAAGCTCCAGTTCGGCACGCACACGCCAATGTCGTCGATCTTCAACCCACCCACCGCGGCGACCAGCTGGGAGAACGACTCCATCGTGAAATCGCAATGGCGTGTCTGA
The DNA here is from genome assembly GCA_036270555.1 of Burkholderiaceae bacterium. Taxonomy (GTDB): domain Bacteria; phylum Pseudomonadota; class Gammaproteobacteria; order Burkholderiales; family Burkholderiaceae_F; genus VBCK01. The sequence goes on along the minus strand of DATBCI010000334.1, from coordinate 2,126 downwards.
TCCAAGGCGTGGTTGTCGACCGCCGAGTGGTCAGGGACCACCACGCCGATCCGCCCGCCCACCCGGGTCACGCGTTTCCACTCGGACAGCGTCTTCGACGGCTCGTGATAATGCTCGAGATTGTGGCGCGCGACGACGAAATCGAGCGAAGCATCCGCGAAATCCTTCAGATCATCGCCCGCGCAAGCCACGTCCGCCACCGATATCTTTCCGGGTTCGCTGCCGTTGCTGCCAACCGCATCCTTTGCGATCAGATCCACGCCGATGCAACCTGGCGTCGTCTTGCTGCCGCCGCAGCCTACGTCGATGCCCCGTCCGACACAGACATTTTCGATCGCGCGGATCTCGAGGTGCAGAAAGCCCGCACAATAGCCCTCATGCTCGACTGCGGCGCTCGCGTGTTGCAGGAAGTAGGCTGCGCGGTGGGCTGTCGTGTGATACTTCAAAAGCCGCTGAAAGCCGTTCTCGGCGACCTCGGCAGCCCGCTGAGGATTGGCGGTGTAGAACTTGAGCTTGTCCTCGAATTCATCGAGGGACGAAAAGGTCGCACAGTCGACCCCGTCCGTGAAACCGTCCGGTATCACGATATCCGGCTCGTAAGTCAGCAGCATGGCGCGTGCGGCCAGGATTTCCCAATAGCGGGCGCAGTCGTATCCCGCCCCGGGAACACTGACCGAAATCAGGCTGCGGCTCAACAACTGGCGGTATCTTGGCGTGTCGACCGCAGCCCGGCCGGCGCCGCCGGGGTCGTACGCGCGCTCGTTGGTCGAACCCGACACGATCGCGGGATTCTGCAAATTCTTCAGCCGCGTATGGACCGAATTGCGCAGCGGATTGGTGCTCATGTTCGCGAGGAACGATACCAGGAGGTTCTTGTTCTGCAGCGGCATGAAATAGCGCTTCTCGGCGGCGAACGGCAACGGATGAAGGCGACCGCTCAGGGCTGCCCGATTCGCCTTGCACAGTTCGCGCTTGAACACGGCTTTGAAGCGGATCGTGGCGGGGACTTCGAAGCCGCCGGAATCGCTGCCGTCCACGAAAACCTTGCGCGGGTTCTCGACACCCTGCAGCAGGTGATGGCGAACACCGACGTTGGAGCCGACGACGATCAGATCGGCCTGTTCCGCCCATGGCAGGAAGTCCGGATCGGGCACCGCGCTCCCGTAGTTACTCGATTCGGTGCAAACAATCTCGTGTCCGAGCTCGGTCAGCCCCTCGACCAGGGTCGCGGTCAGGTAGTCGTAACGGGGGCTGCCGACGTAGGCGATCTTCACCGAAGATCCACCCCCTGTGCCTGCAGGTAACTCGAGTACGCGCGCGCCAGGCCCTCGCGCAAGGGCGTGCTGGCGCGCCAGCCGGCCTCGCTCAGCCTGGAAACATCCAGCAGCTTGCGAGGCGGCCCGTCGGGCTTGGTCGTGTCATAGACGACCTCCCCCTTGAATCCCACCACGTCGCGCACCAGCTCGGCGAGCTCGGCGATCGTCATATCGGTGCCGGCGCCGATGTTCACGATCGGCGGCTCGAAGCGTCCGGTCACCGACTCGTCGCTGCCCAGCAGCGCTTCATAACGGTCGTCGGGCAGGTTCATCAGCCACACGCACGCCTCGGCCATGTCTTCCGAGTACAGGAACTCGCGCCGCGGCTTGCCGCTTCCCCAGACCACTACGCTCGGGGCGCCGGCGCGCTTGGCTTCGTCGAACTTGCGGATCAGCGCCGGTATCACATGGCTTCCCTGCAAGTCGTAGTTGTCGTTCGGACCATACAGATTGGTCGGCATGACGGCCAGAAAGCGGGTCCCATATTGCCGGTTGTAGCTCCAGCACATTTCGATACCGGCGATCTTGGCCAGCGCGTAGGGCCGATTGGTCGGCTCCAACGGCCCGGTCAACAGATCTCGCTCGTGCATCGGCTGCGGCGCCAGCTTCGGGTAGATGCAGCTCGAGCCCAGAAACAGCAGCCGCTTGACGCCATTGCGCCAGGCGGCGTCGATCACGTTGTCCTGCACCGCCAGGTTGTCGCGTATGAACTCGGCCGGACGCGTGTTGTTGGCCATGATCCCACCGACGATCGCGGCAGCCAGGAACACGTACTCGGGGCGCTCCTCGGCGAAGAACGCGTAGGTGGGA
>DATBCI010000333.1:0-3403 GCA_036270555.1 Burkholderiaceae bacterium | reverse complement strand
AGCCAAGATCGAGGAGCTGCGCTTCGTGCAGGACGACTCGGCGCTCGACATTTCCGAGGAAATCGCGCGCCTGCAAGCCAAGGGCCAGGCGCTGCTGAAGGATATCTACGCCAAGCTCACACCCTGGCAGGTGTCGCAGCTTGCGCGCCACCCGCAACGGCCGTATACGCTCGACTATGTCGGTGAGATCTTTACCGATTTTCACGAGCTGCACGGCGATCGTGTGTACGCGGACGATCTGGCCATTGTCGGAGGCTTGGCGCGCTTGAACGGCCAGGCGGTGATGATCATCGGTCACCAGAAGGGACGCGACACCAAGGAGCGGGCGCTGCGCAATTTCGGGATGCCTCGCCCCGAGGGCTATCGCAAGGCGCTGCGGCTGATGCACCTGGCGGAAAAGTACGGCCTTCCGGTGTTGACCTTCATCGACACGCCGGGCGCCTATCCGGGTATCGATGCCGAGGAGCGTGGACAGTCCGAGGCGATCGGTCACAACCTGTGCGAGATGGCTCAGCTGAAGGTGCCGATCATCGCCAGCGTGATCGGCGAAGGCGGCTCGGGTGGCGCGCTGGCGATCGCGGTCGGCGACACGGTGCTGATGCTGCAGTATGCGACCTATTCGGTCATTTCCCCCGAGGGCTGCGCCTCGATTCTGTGGAAGAGCGCCGAGCGGGCTGCGGAGGCGGCCGAGGCGCTCGGCTTGACCGCGCATCGTCTGAAGGCGCTGGGCCTGATCGACCGCATCGTCTCGGAACCGGTGGGCGGCGCGCATCGGGATCTGAAGCAGATGTCGGTCCTCTTGAAGCGGGCGCTTTCGGACAGCCTGCGCCAGTTCCAGGGTGTGAAGGTCAAGGAGCTGCTTGCCGCACGCCACGCCCGCCTGATGGGCTATGGCAAGTTCAAGGAAACGTCGGCCGACAGCTGACCCGCTCGAGCGCTCACTGTTGACCGCGATCAAGTCGGCGGTCGAGCAGGCCCTCTCGGACAACCCCCCCGCCGCGCACAGCTCGCGCAGGCGCAGCGACGCGCCGCTGGTGGTCGCTTACAGCGGCGGACGCGATTCGACCGCGCTGTTGAATCTGCTGTGCGGACTGCGCGACGAGCGCGTACGCGGGTTCGCCAGCCCTCATGCGGTGCACGTTCACCATGGCCTGCACCCGGACGCTGATTCCTGGGCGGAGCACTGCGAGCGGCAATGTGGGGCGTTGAAGGTGCCGCTGAGCGTGCGACGGGTACGCGTCGAGCGCCGCCGGCTGGGCGTCGAGGCGGCCGCGCGTGAAGCGCGCTATCGTGCGTTGGCAGAAGCGGCGCTCGAGCTGGGCGCGTCCGCGGTGCTGACCGCACACCACCTGGACGATCGCCTCGAGACATTCCTGTTGCAGTGGATCCGCGGCGCCGGCCTTGACGGCCTGTCAGCCATGGCCGAGCCGCGCGAGCTTCATGAGAACTCCCCTCTGCCGCGGAGCGGAAGAGGGGCCGGGGGTGAGGATGCTGCTTCGGCCACCATCCCTTTGTTGCGACCGCTGCTGCACATCTCGCGCGAACGTATCGAACGCTACCTGGACAACAAGCGCCTGCCCTTTGTCGAAGATCCCTCGAATTCGGATCTGCGCCTCGATCGCAATGTGATCCGCCAGCGCGTGATGCCGGAGCTGGGTCGCCTGCGTTCGGGCTTCCGCGCCGCGGGCGAACGTTCGATCGAGCTGATCGCCGAGGGCGCCGAGGTGCTGCGCTGGGTAGCGCGCGAGGACCTGCAGACCTGCAGCCGCGATGCGCCGGCATCGATGCTGCGGATCGATCGGCTGGCGATGCTCCCCGAGGCCAGGCGGACGCTGGTGCTGCGCGAATGGCTGGCGCAGGCCGGTTTGGCGTCACCGCCTCGCGCGCGGCTGCTCGAGGCGCTGCATCAGGCGATCCACGCGGGCGCCGATGCGCGAATGCTGATCCGGATCGGCGAGCAGGAACTGCGCCGGCATCGTGGGCTGCTGTACCTCAGCGCGCCGCGCCAAAGTACCCCGTCGCTTCACGCGCTTCAGTGGCAGGGCGAGGGAGAGCTTTCGGTCCCCAGCTGGGGCGGGGCGCTCCTGTTCACCCGCACCACCGAAGAGGGCTTCGATGCTCGCTGGCTCGGCGCGGAGCCGCTGCAATTGCGACCGCGCACCGGGGGCGAGCGGTTCAAGCCGCACCCGACGCGTCCATCCAAACGGCTGAAGCAGATCTTTCAGGAGGCACACATTCCGGAGTATCAGCGTTCGACGTTGCCGCTGGTATGGCGCGACGGGCGGCTGATCTACGTAGCCGGCATCGGACCCGATGTCCGGATGCTGGTGGACGAAGGAGAGCGCGTCAGGATCGATTGGGTCGGCGCCGCGCCGCTGCTGCACGACTGAGAGCGCGAGCTCTGCTGAGCGGCCACTATAATCAAGGCGCATCCAACACGCTCGCAGCGCAACGGTCTGCCGCAATGTCATTGATCGTCCAGAAGTACGGTGGCACGTCGGTCGGTTCGATCGAACGGATCAAGAACGTCGCATTGCGGATCGCCAAGTGGAGCCGCGCCGGCCACCAGCTCGTTATCGTGCCGTCGGCGATGAGCGGCGAGACCAATCGCCTGATCGCGCTCGCCAAGGATATCCAGCCGGTGCCGGACCCTCGCGAGCTCGATGTCGTGGCATCGACCGGCGAGCAGGTGACGATTGGGCTTCTGGCGATGGCACTGAAGCAGCTCGGCCTGCAGGCGAAGAGCTACACCGGCCACCAGGTTCGCGTGCTCACCGACTCCGCATTCACCAAGGCGCGCATCATCGAGATCGAGGAAAGGCGCATCCGCGCGGACCTGGATGCGGGCACGATCGTGCTGGTGGCGGGCTTCCAGGGGCAGGACGAACTGGGCAACATCACGACGCTCGGGCGCGGGGGCTCCGATACCTCCGCGGTGGCGCTGGCGGCTGCGTTGCGAGCGCACGAGTGCCTGATCTATACGGACGTCGATGGCGTCTATACGACCGATCCGCGCATCGTGCCCGAGGCGCGCCGGCTCCACACGATCACCTTCGAAGAGATGCTCGAGTTGGCGAGCCTCGGTTCCAAGGTGCTTCAGATCCGCTCGGTCGAGTTTGCCGGCAAGTATCGGGTGCGCCTGCGAGTGCTGTCGAGCCTGACCGATTCCGACCAGCCGCTTTCGGTCGAGGCCAACTCCGGCACTCTGATCACGTATGAGGAAGACACCAAGATGGAACAAGCCGTCATCTCCGGCATCGCCTTTTCGCGCGACGAGGCCAAGATCACGTTGACGCGCGTGCCGGATCGCCCCGGCATCGCCTACCAGATCCTGGGCCCGATCGCCGACGCCAATGTCGACGTCGACATGATCATCCAGAACACGAGCGTCGATGGCACCACC
>DATBCI010000332.1:0-15076 GCA_036270555.1 Burkholderiaceae bacterium | reverse complement strand
CCATAGGCTGCGACGTTGAAGCCGAGCTTCTCGAGGTAGGGCAGCAGGCCGGCGCGCTGCAGGTACTCGGTGACGATCCGGGAGCCGGGTGCCAGGGACGTTTTGACGTGAGGGCGCACCGACAGGCCGGCTTCAACGGCTTTCTTGGCCAGCAACCCTGCCGCCAGCAGCACGCTCGGGTTGCTGGTGTTGGTGCACGAGGTGATGGCGGCGATCAGCACGTCGCCATTGCGAATGCTCAAGCCGTTGGCGGCCTGCACCGGACGCTGCAACTTGTCCTTCGACTGGTTGAACCCGCCATCGGCGACCGGCTTCGAAAACAGCTCCGAGAAGGTGCGCTTCACCTGGCCGAGCTCGATCCGGTCCTGCGGTCGCTTCGGTCCGGCCAACGACGGCGCGACGCTCTCCAGATCCAGCTTCAGCACTTTGGAGTAGTCGATCTCGCCGGCCCTGGGAACGCCGAACAGGCCCTGGGCGCGGTAGTACGCCTCGAACGCGTCGATCTCGGAGCGTGTGCGGCCGGTGCCTTCGAAATAGGCGATCGTCTTTTCGTCGACCGGGAAGAACCCCATCGTCGCGCCGTACTCCGGGGCCATGTTGCCAATGGTCGCGCGGTCCGGCACAGAAAGCGCAGCCGTCCCGTCGCCGAAAAATTCGACGAACTTGCCGACCACTTTCTCCTTGCGCAGCAGTTCGGTGATCGTCAGGACCAGATCGGTGGCGGTGACGCCGCCGCGCAGCCGCCCCTTCAGCTCGACTCCGACCACGTCCGGCGTCAACAGGTACACCGGCTGCCCGAGCATCGCCGCCTCGGCCTCGATGCCGCCGACGCCCCAGCCGACGACCCCGATGCCGTTGATCATCGTCGTGTGGCTGTCGGTACCGACCAGCGAGTCCGGGAAGGTGACGCCGTCGCGCTGGTGCACACCGCGTGCCAGGAACTCCAGGTTGACCTGATGCACGATTCCAAAGCCCGGTGGCACGACGCGGAATGTATCGAACGCCTGCGTGCCCCATTTCATGAACCCGTAGCGCTCGCGGTTGCGCTCGAACTCCAGCTTCATGTTCAGATCCAGCGCATTGGGCGTCCCGTAGTGATCGATCATCACGGAATGATCGACCACCAGATCCACCGGTACCAGCGGCTCGATCAGCGCCGGGGGGCGCCACATCCGCGCCGCCACGCCGCGCATCGCCGCCAGGTCGACCAGCAGCGGAACGCCGGTGAAGTCCTGCAACACCACCCGCGCCACCACGAACGGAATCTCTTCGGTGCGCGCCGCGCGCGGTCCCCAGGCCGCAAGCTGCCGGACGTGCTCCTCGGTGATCTTCTTGCCGTCGCAGTTTCGAAGCACCGATTCCAGCACCACCCGGATCGAATGCGGCAGCCGCGATATCGATCCCAGGCCAGATGCTTCGAGCGCGGACAGGCGGTAGAACTTGCTGCGCCCGCTGCCCTTGAACGAGAACTCCTGCAGGCTGCCGAATGGATCTGGTGTTGTCATTGCAGCGATCTCCTATCCATATTGGCTGGGGGAGCACGAGGGGGCCAGCCCAGCCCCCTCGTTTTCTTCCTATCCGAGCAGATGCGCGACCGCCTGCCGCTCCTCGTTCAGTTCGGTCAGCGTGCGATCCAGGCAGCTGCGTGAGAACTCGTCGATCGCCAGGCCGGGGACGATCCGCCAATCGCCGCGGTCGCAGATCACCGGGAACCCGAACATCGTGTCAACCGGGATGGCGTAGCTGCCGTCCGACGGCACACCCATCGACACCCAGCGACCCGCGCTTCCCAGCACCCAATCGCGCATGTGGCCGATTGCAGCGTTGGCAGCCGAAGCGGCCGAGGACATTCCACGCGCTTCGATCACGGCGGCGCCGCGCTTGCCCACCGTCGGCAGTAGTACGTTGCGGTTCCACGCTTCGTCATTGATCGCCTGCGGCACCGGCTTGCCGTCCACGGTGGCGAACCGCCAATCGGCGTACATCGTCGGCGAATGATTGCCCCACACGCACAGCGATTCGACCCGCTGTACCGGCACGCCGAGCCTGGCGGCGATCTGCCAGAGCGCGCGGTTGTGGTCCAGGCGCATCATCGAGGTGAAGTTGCGCTTGGGCAGATCCGGCGCCGATTTCATCGCGATGTAGGCGTTCGTGTTGGCGGGATTTCCGACCACGAGGGTCTTTGCGGTGCGGCGAGCGACCGCGTTCAGCGCCTTGCCCTGGGCGGTGAAGATCTGCCCGTTGGCGGCCAGCAGATCGCGGCGCTCCATGCCCGGGCCCCGCGGTCGCGCGCCCACCAGCAGCGCGTAGTCGGCGTCGCGAAACGCACCCATGGGATCGCTGAAGGCCTGCATCGAAGCAAGCAGCGGGAACGCGCAGTCCTCCAATTCCATCATCACGCCGCTCAGCGCCTTCTGCGCCTTCTCGTCGGGGATCTCGAGCAGCTGCAGGCTGACCGGCTGGTCGGCACCCAGCATTTCACCGGCGGCAATGCGGAACAGCAGTGCATAGCCGATCTGTCCAGCCGCGCCGGTTACGGCGACTCGCACGGGCGATTTGTTCATGGCAAGACCCTCCGCGGATCAAACAGTCGTGCCGCCTACCCGAGGCTGGAGGCATGCGGCGCTGCAACGCTCGCAGGCCAGTGTAATGCCGCCCTCCGGGTGCCCCGAGGCCTCGGGGCGCAGACTTCAACCGCAGGCCGGCACAGTATAGCCAGACTCTTATATAAGACATAAGATTAGGGCGATGCTCGCCCCGCTGTATCGTCAAATCAGGCACCTGCTGGTGGAAAGCCTCCGGCGCGGAGACTGGATGCCGGGCAGCGCGATTCCCAGCGAGACCGAGCTCGCGAGTCGCTTCCAGGTCAGCCAGGGCACCGTGCGCAAGGCGATCGATGAGCTGGCATCCGAAAACCTGCTGGTTCGCCGCCAGGGCAAGGGCACCTTCGTGGCGACTCACCACGAGCCGCGAGCCCAGTTCCGATTTCTGCGACTGGCGCCGGATCACGGTGAGGCCGCCGCCGCCGCCCGCAGCCGTTTCCTGGAGTGCGGCCGCGTTCGTGCCAGCGTGGACATCACGGCGCGTCTGGGCCTGCGCGCCGGGGCGGCACTGATCCATGTCCGCCGCGTCCTGTTATTCGGCGAACTGCCGCGGGTGTTGGACGACATCTGGCTTCCGGCCGGGCCGTTTCATACGCTGTCCGCCGAACGCCTGGCGCAGTACAAAGGGCCGCTCTACGGGCTGTTCGAAAGCGAATTCGGCGTGCGGATGATTCGGGCCGAGGAGCAACTGCGGGCCGTGGCGGCGGCCGCGGAGGATGCAGTGCCGCTGCAAGTCGCCGCCGGCTCGCCCCTGCTTCGAGTCGACCGGGTTTCGTATACGTATGGCGACCGCGCCATCGAGTTTCGGCGCGGGCACTGTGTGACCGACGACTTTCACTACTGGAACACGCTGAGCTGATCGGGTCCGAACGCTTGCCGGAAGCCCCGTTTTGCTTGGGCGCGATTTCAGTCCACAATATATTGCATTGCAACGTGTGCTGCGAGCCCGGACGCACCGACTCGAGGCACACCTTCTCATAACCAACAAGAGCCCAGTCCATGTCGGCGCGCCGGGTCATACGAAATATCTCGATGGCGGATCTGGCCCGCTACCGGCTCCCCGTACCTGGCGTGCTGTCGATCCTGCATCGTGTCAGCGGGGCACTGATGGTCCTGCTGTTGCCCTGGACGCTGTGGCTGTTCGATCTAAGCCTGCGGTCAGCGCTCGGCTATCAACAGCTGCGCCAGATGGTCGATGGGTGGGTCGTCAAGGCGGTCCTGGCCGTGCTGGCCTGGGCTCTGCTGCACCATGTGCTGGCTGGCATGCGCACCTTGTTGCTCGACCTCGACCTGGGCGTGGACCGCCCCTCGGCGCGCCGCAGCGCCTGGCTCGTGCTCGCGGTCAGCCTGCCGCTCGCCCTGTGGGCCGCGCTCGCCCTGTTCGGAGTGATCTGATGTCGCTCGGTGCAAGCCGCCTGGTGGTCGGAGCCCATTATGGCCTGCGGGACTGGCTGGTGCAGCGTGCCACCGCGCTGGTCCTGGCCGGATACCTGATCGCGTTGACGATCCGCCTCGTCGCGGCGCCACCGGTCGACTACGACAGCTGGTGCGCGATCTTCGCGCCGCCTGCGATGAAGGTCGCGACGTTGATCGCCTTCATGGCGATTGCCTGGCACGCGTGGATTGGTGTGCGGGATATCTGGATGGACTATGTGCGCCCGACCGCGGTTCGAATGTTGCTGCAGTTGGGAACGATATTGTGGCTGGTGGCCTGTCTGGTGTGGGCCGTGCAAATCCTGTGGAAGGTCTGAACCGATGGCATTGGGCCGACGCCGCTTCGATGCGGTGATCGTCGGGGCCGGCGGCGCGGGCATGCGCTGCGCGCTGCAGCTGGCTCAGGCCGGCCTGAGCGTCGCGGTGTTGTCCAAGGTGTTTCCGACGCGCTCGCATACGGTTGCCGCGCAGGGCGGAATCGGCGCATCGCTCGGCAACATGACCGAGGATCACTGGCTGTGGCACATGTTCGACACGGTGAAGGGCTCCGACTACCTGGGCGATCAGGACGCGATCGAGTTCATGTGCCGCGAGGCGCCCAAGGTCGTGTACGAGCTGGAGCACTTCGGCATGCCGTTCGATCGCAATCCGGACGGCACCATCTATCAGCGGCCGTTCGGCGGCCATTCGGCCAACTTTGGCGAGAAACCCGTACCGAGGGCGTGTGCAGCGGCCGATCGAACCGGCCACGCGCTGCTGCACACGCTGTACCAGCGCAATGTGGCTTGCCGCACGCAGTTTCTGGTCGAGTGGATGGCGCTCGATCTCGTGATGGACGCCGACGGCGGCTGCGTCGGGGTCACCGCACTCGAAATCGAAACCGGCACGCCGATGCTGCTGGAGGCCAAAGCCACGGTGCTGGCGACGGGTGGCGCGGGCCGGGTCTTCGCGGCGTCGACCAATGCCTACATCTGCACGGGGGACGGACTGGGCATGGCCGCACGCGCCGGCTTGCCCCTGCAGGACATGGAGTTCTGGCAGTTCCATCCAACCGGAGTGGCGGGTGCCGGAGTGCTGATTACCGAGGGGGTCAGAGGCGAGGGCGGCATCCTGCTGAATTCTCGTGGCGAGCGCTTCATGGAGCGCTACGCGCCGACGCTGAAGGACCTGGCACCGCGCGATTTCGTGTCGCGCTCGATGGACCAGGAAATCACGGAAGGCCGTGGTTGTGGCCCCGAGCGCGACCACGTGCTGTTGAAGCTGGACCACCTGGGCGTGGAAACGATCACCAAGCGGCTGCCGTCGATCCGCGAGATCGCGATCAAGTTCGCCAACGTCGACCCGGTGCGCGAGCCGATCCCGGTCGTGCCGACCATCCATTATCAGATGGGCGGCATTCCATCCAACGTGCATGGCCAGGTGGTCGCGCCGCGCGGCAGGGAGCCGAACGCGGTCGTGCCGGGGCTGTTCGCGATCGGCGAGTGCTCGTGCGTCTCGGTGCATGGGGCGAACCGGCTGGGGACCAATTCGCTGTTGGACCTGGTGGTATTCGGGCGGTCGGCCGGCAACTTCATCGTGGGGCAGCAGCTGGATGAGCAGATGCACAAGCCGCTGCCCGCCGGGGCGGGCGAGGCGACGCTGGAGCGGCTGGCGGCGCTCGATGCCCGCGCCAAGGGCGAGCGCGTGCAGACCGTGGCCAACGATCTGCGGCGCACCATGCAATCGCACTGTGGCGTGTTTCGAACCGGGCCGCGCCTGCGCGAGGGGATCCAGATGATCGCCGAGATCGAGCAGCGCGCCGATCGGGTTTCGATCGACGATCACTCAAAGGTGTTCAACACGGCCCGGGTCGAGGCGCTCGAACTGGCCAACCTGGTCGAAACCGCCAGGGCTTCGATCGTGTCGGCCGGGGCGCGCACCGAAAGCCGCGGCGCCCATGCGCGCGACGATTTTCCGAATCGCGACGATTCGAACTGGATGCGCCACACGCTCTGGTATCGGGACGGCGACCGGCTCGATTACAAGCCGGTTAACCTCAAGCCGCTCAGCGTGGCCAGTTTCGAGCCGAAGAAGCGCACCTACTGAGATCACGCACCGAAGGCACGCACCAGGGATCGACCTGCCATGAACTCTCAAGTCCAAATCAGCGGCCCTGCCACAACCAGGACGGGCGAGGGAACCGGTGCCCGGTCCCTGCGCTTCCAGATCTATCGATACGATCCGGATCGCGACGTGCGGCCCCGCATGCAGGCCTACGAGGTTCGTCTGCAGCCGACCGACCGCATGCTGCTGGACGCGCTGATGCGCCTCAAGGCCGAGGTTGACGACAGCCTGGCGTTTCGCAGGTCGTGCCGCGAAGGCGTGTGCGGTTCCGATGCGATGAACATCAATGGCCGCAACGGCCTGGCCTGCGTGACCAACCTGCGCGAGCTGAAGGAACCGGTCAGGCTGCGACCGATTCCCGGGCTGCCCGTGGTGCGTGACCTGATCGTCGACATGAGCCACTTCTTCGACCAGTACCACTCGATCAAGCCGTTCCTGGTCAACCAGTCACCCCCGCCCGAGCGGGAGCGCTTGCAGTCGCCTGCCGAGCGCGAGCAATTGGACGGTCTGTACGAGTGCATCCTGTGTGCGTGCTGCTCGACCGCGTGCCCGAGCTTCTGGTGGAACCCCGACAAGTTCGTCGGCCCGGCTGGATTGCTGCAGGCCTACCGATTCATCGCGGACAGCCGCGATCAGGCGACCGGCGAGCGCCTCGATAACCTGAACGACCCTTACCGGTTGTTCCGCTGCCACACGATCATGAATTGCGTGGACGTGTGTCCGAAAGGGCTCAATCCGACCCGCGCCATCGGCAAGATCAAGGAGCTGATGGTGCGGCGAGAGGTTTAGCGTGTCGACATGAGGGCTCCTGACCGATCGCAGGTGAGCGCAGAAGCACTGCGCCGGCTGCGCTGGCGTGCCCGGCGAGGCCTGCTGGAAAATGATTTGCTGATCGGACGCTTCCTGGACCGCGAGGCCGACGCGCTGAATGCGTCCGACCTCGAGGCTTTAGGACGGCTGCTCGAGCTGCCCGACCCGGTGCTGTTCGAATTGCTGCTCGGACGCCAGCGGCCCGCCGGCGAACTGGACGTTGCGGCGGTGCGGGACGTGCTGGCCCGGCTGGGCGCCGGCCCGGCAGCCGGGCTTCAGGCAACCCCAGATATCACCTGAGTTCATGCGGTACCTGCATCCAGGAGTGTGACGATGGCCATGAAAGAGTCCGACTACAAAGCGACGCTGACCTTCAGTGACGGCTCGGCCGCCGTCGATCTGCCGATCTACAAGGGCACGATCGGCCCCGACGTGCTGGACATTCGCGCGCTGTACGCGAAGACCGGCAAGTTCACCTACGACCCGGGTTTCCTGTCGACGGCTTCGTGCAACTCGACGATCACTTACATCGACGGCGACCGCGGCGAGCTGCTGTACCGGGGCTATCCGATCGAGCAGCTGGCAACCCACTGCAACTTCCTGGAGGTGTGCTACCTGATCCTGTACGGGGAGCTGCCCGATTCGAAGCAGCGCAAGGAATTCGTTGGACTGGTCTCGCGCCACACGATGGTGCACGAGCAGATGCAGTTCTTCATGCGTGGTTTCCGGCGCGATACCCACCCGATGTCGGTACTGACGGCCCTGGTGGGCGCGCTGTCGGCGTTCTACCCGGATTCGATCAACGTACACGATCCGCGCCAACGGGAGATTTCCGCGATCCGGATGATTGCCAAGATGCCGACCCTGGTCGCGATGGCGTACAAGTACGCCGCCGGCCAGCCGTACATGTACCCGCGCAATGAGTTGTCGTACGCGGCGAACTTCATGCACATGATGTTCGCCACTCCGTGCGAGGATTATCACGTCAACCCGGTGCTGGTGCGGGCGCTCGACCGGATCTTCATCCTGCATGCCGACCACGAGCAGAACGCTTCGACATCCACGGTGCGCCTGTGTGCGTCGTCCGGCACCAATCCGTTCGCGGCGATTGCGGCCGGAGTGGCGTGCTTGTGGGGTCCGGCCCACGGCGGCGCCAACGAGGCGGCACTGGCGATGCTGTACGACCTGCAGGCGCAGGGGGGCCTGGCCAAGATCGGCGAGTTCATCGCCAAGGTCAAGGACAAGAACTCGAACGTGCGCCTGATGGGATTCGGGCACCGGGTTTACAAGAACTACGATCCGCGCGCCAAGCTGATGCGGGAAACCTGCCACGAGGTGCTGAGCGAGCTCGGGCTGCACGATGATCCGCTGTTTCAGCTTGCGATGGGCCTGGAGAAGATTGCGCTGGAAGACGACTATTTCGTGTCGCGCAAGCTGTACCCGAACGTCGATTTCTACTCGGGCATCGTGCAAAAGGCGATCGGCATTCCGGTGTCGCTGTTCACCGCGATCTTCGCGCTGGCCCGCACCGTGGGGTGGATCGCGCAGCTGAACGAGATGATCGCCGATCCCGAATACAAGATCGGCCGGCCGCGCCAGTTGTACAGCGGTCACGCCAGGCGCGACGTGACGCCGGCCAAGTGATGGCCGACGCCTCGATGCGTGCGGTGCTACGATACCGGCCCCTGGTGTTCCTCCAACAAATCCTGCGGCAAGCTGCGGACGGTTCATCAAGGCAACATCGGAACTGCGTAGCGTCGGAATCCGACGCGAGACGGCGCGGTGCTCGGTCGCGGGCCTGCGCCGGATTCTGACGAGAAACTCGTTTGAAGGGGCCGACGCGATGATGCGGCAGTTTCAGGTCAATTCGTACCTGTTCGGGGGCAACGCGCCCTACGTCGAGGAGTTGTACGAGCGCTACCTCGACAATCCAGGCTCGGTACCCGAGCGCTGGCGCGCCTATTTCGACCAGATGCAGCTGGTTCCCGCAGCCGACGGCAAGGCCTCGACGCCGGACGTCGCGCATGCCCCGATCGTCGAATCCTTCGCGCTGCGCGCCAAGGCCGGGACGCTGCGCCCATCGGTGGCTCCAACCGACCTGTCGGTGGCCCGCAAGCAGGTTCACGTTCAGTCGATCATCGCCGCCTACCGGTTCCTCGGCAGTCGCTGGGCCGATCTGGATCCGCTCAAACGCCAGGAACGCCCCAAGATCCCCGAGCTGGAGCCGGCGTTCTACGACCTGAACGAAGCGGACATGGACACCGAGTTCTCGGCCACCAACACGTATTTCGGCCAGGAGCAGATGAGCCTGCGCGACATCGTCAAGGCGCTGCGCCAGACCTACTGCGGAACGATCGGCGCCGAGTTCATGTACATCGCGGACCCGGCGCAGAAGCGCTGGCTGCAGCAGCGACTGGAAGAGATCCGCTCAACGCCGAATTTCTCGGCGGAGAAGAAGCGCCACATCCTGAACCGGCTGACGGGCGCCGAGGGGCTGGAACGCTACCTGCACACCAAGTACGTCGGCCAAAAGCGCTTCTCGCTGGAAGGTGGCGAAAGCTTCATCGCGGCCATGGACGAGCTGATCCAGCATGCGGGCGAATCGGGGGTCGAAGAGATCGTGATCGGGATGGCGCACCGGGGGCGCCTGAACGTGCTGGTCAATACGCTCGGCAAGACGCCGGCGGAGCTGTTCGCCGAGTTCGAGGGCAAGGCGGCGATCGACCTGCCCGCGGGAGACGTGAAGTACCACCTGGGGTTTTCGAGCGACGTTCCGACGCCGGGCGGTCCGGTCCACCTGTCGCTGGCGTTCAACCCGTCACACCTGGAGATTGTCAATCCGGTGGTCGAGGGTTCGGTGCGCGCTCGCCAGGAGCGCCGCGGCGACCACCGCGGAGAGAAGGTGCTGCCCGTGCTGGTGCACGGGGACGCCTCGTTCGCGGGGCAGGGCGTCGTGATGGAGACGCTGGCGCTGGCGCAGACGCGCGGTTACGGAACCGGCGGCACGGTGCACATCGTGATCAACAACCAGATCGGCTTCACGACCTCCGACCCGCGCGATTCGCGCTCGTCGCTGTATTGCTCGGATGTGGTCAAGATGATCGAGGCGCCGGTCCTGCACGTCAACGGCGATGACCCCGAGGCGGTGGTGCTGGCCACCGGCGTCGCGATGGACTTCCGGCAGGCGTTCAATATGGACGTGGTGCTGGACATCGTGTGCTTCCGGCGCCTTGGCCACAACGAGCAGGACACCCCGGCCGTCACCCAGCCCCTGATGTACAAGAAGATCGCCACCCACCCGGGCACCCGCAGGCTGTACGCCGACAAGCTGGTCACCCAGGGCACGATCGGTCCCGATGAGCCCGACGAGATGTCGCGCGCGTACCGGCAGGTGCTGGACCAGGGACGCGAGACGGTCGATCCGGTTCTGACCAATTACAAGAGCCAGTACGCGGTCGACTGGACGGCGTACATGAACCGCAAGTGGACCGACAGCGCGGACACCGCCATTCCTGTGTCGGAGCTCAAGCGGCTGGCTCAGCGCATCACCACGGTCCCCGACAATTTCAAGCTGCATCCGCTGGTCGAAAAGGTGATCGCGGACCGGCGCAACATGGGCGAGGGCAAGGCGCTGGTCGATTGGGGCATGGCCGAACACCTTGCGTTCGCATCGCTGGTCGCCAGCGGCTATCCGGTGCGTATCACGGGGCAGGATTCGGGGCGCGGCACGTTTTCGCATCGGCACGCGGTGCTGCACGACCAGAACCGCGAAAAGTGGGACGTGGGAACCTATGTTCCGCTGCAGAACGTGCTGGACAAGCAAGCCCCGTTCACCGTGATCGACTCGGTGCTGTCAGAGGAGGCGGTGCTGGGCTTCGAGTACGGGTACTCGAGCGCCGCTCCTAACGCGCTGGTGATCTGGGAGGCCCAGTTCGGCGATTTCGTCAACGGTGCCCAGGTCGTGATCGACCAGTTCATCGCCTCGGGCGAAGTCAAGTGGGGTCGCCAGTCGGGACTGGTCCTGATGTTGCCGCACGGGTACGAAGGACAGGGGCCGGAGCACTCGTCGGCGCGGCTGGAGCGCTTCCTGCAATTGGCCGCAGACAACAGCCTGCAGGTCGTTCAGCCGACCAATGCAGCGCAGATCTTCCATCTGCTGCGGCGCCAGATGATCCGGATGTTCCGCAAGCCCCTGGTGATCATGACGCCCAAGTCGCTGCTGCGCCACAAGGACGCAGCCTCGGAGCTGGTTGATCTGGCGCGCGGCGAGTTCCATACGGTGATCCCGGACACCTCGGTGCCCGACCCGCAGAAGATCAAGCGTGCGATCCTGTGCTCCGGCAAGGTGTACTACGACCTGAAAGCCGCGCGCGAAGAACGCAAGGCCGACGACGTCGCCCTGGTGCGCATCGAACAGCTGTACCCGTTCCCGCACAAAGCACTGACCACCGAGTTCAAACGCCTGCCCAATCTGACCGATGTCGTGTGGTGCCAGGACGAGCCGCAAAACATGGGCGCCTGGTTCTACGCGCAGCATCATTTGCTGGAGGGTATGAGCGAGTCGCACAAGCTCGGGTACGCCGGGCGCCCGGCCTCGGCCTCGCCTGCCGTGGGCTACTACGCGAAGCACATCGAGCAGCAGAAAGCGCTGATCGATGCAGCGTTCGCCAAGCTCAAGGGCCTGGTGCTGCACCGCTGACATTGAATACGACAAGAAACGGGACGCTCGATGGTCGAAGTCAAGGTTCCGCAGCTGTCCGAATCGGTTTCCGAGGCGACGCTGCTGCAATGGAAGAAGAAAGCTGGTGAAGCGGTTGCCCTCGACGAGGTATTGGTCGAGGTCGAGACCGATAAGGTGATCCTGGAAGTGCCGGCTCCGTCCGCTGGCACGCTGGCCCAGATCGTGAAGCCCGATGGCGCCACGGTCGTGGCCGGGGAGCTGATCGCGACGATCGATCCCGCCTCAGCGCCGGCCGCGCTTCGCGCCCCCGGCGCTACGGCGGGCGGGCCCGCCGCTGCGCAACAGGCGAAGTCGGTTGCGCCGGCCGCGGTGAGCGCGCCCGCCGCGACCGGCGCGAAGGCGGCGCCGATGCCGGCGGCTGCCAAACTGCTGGCCGATGCCGGCCTGACCCCGGCGCAGGTGGCCGGCACCGGACGCGACGGACGCATCACCAAGGGCGACGTGCTGTCGGCATTGCAGGCTCCCCAGCCGCCGCCAGCAGCTGCAGTCGCGTCCGCCTCCGCGCCTGCCTCCTTCGCGCCGGGCGCTCCGGCTGCCGTGCCTGCGGTCACCGTGCGGCCCGCTCTGCCCGACGTGAGAGCTCCGATCGACGCCGCGTTGCTGAGCGGGCGGCCGGAGCAGCGCGTGCCGATGTCGCGCCTGCGCCAGCGGGTGGCCGAGCGGCTGGTGCAATCGCAGTCGACCGCCGCGATTCTGACGACCTTCAACGAAGTGAACATGGGGCCGCTGGTCGAGCTGCGCGGCCGCTACAAGGACCGCTTCGAGAAGGAGCATGGCGTGAAGCTCGGCTTCATGTCCTTTTTCGTCAAGGCCGCGGTGTCGGCGCTCAAGAAGTATCCGGTCGTCAACGCTTCGGTGGACGGGGTCGAGATCGTCTATCACGGATACTTCGATATCGGGATTGCGGTCGGATCTCCGCGCGGTCTGGTGGTGCCGATCCTGCGTGACGCCGATCAGCTCAGCTTTGCCGAAATCGAGCGGCGCATCGCCGACTTCGGTGCGCGGGCGACGCAGGGACGCCTGGCCATCGATGAGCTCACCGGGGGCACGTTTTCGATTTCCAATGGAGGCGTGTTCGGCTCGATGCTGTCCACGCCGATCATCAATCCGCCTCAGTCGGCGATCCTCGGAGTGCACGCGACCAAGGATCGCCCGGTTGTCGAAGACGGGCAGATCGTGATCCGGCCGATCAATTACCTGGCACTGTCGTACGACCATCGGATCATCGACGGGCGCGAGGCTGTGCTGTCGCTGGTCGCGATCAAGGAAGCGCTGGAGGATCCGGCTCGCCTGCTGCTGGAAGTCTGAGCAGATGGCTGCCGACAATACCTTCGACGTCGTCGTGATCGGCGCGGGACCGGGTGGCTACACCGCGGCCATCCGCGCTGCGCAACTCGCTCTGCGCGTCGCCTGCGTGGACGATTGGAGCAATGAGAAAGGGGGCCCGGCTCCGGGCGGAACCTGCACCAACATCGGATGCATCCCGTCCAAGGCGTTGCTGCATTCGTCCGAAAACTTCGAGAATGCCAAGCGCCACTTCCCCGATCACGGAATCCGCATCGAATCGATCGCGATCGATGTCGAGAAGATGCTGGCGCGCAGGGCAACCGTCGTCCGCCAGAACAACGAAGGAATCCTGTATCTGTTCAAGAAGAACAAGATAGCGTTCTTTCACGGACGGGCCCGCTTCGAGGCCCCCGCCGCGGACATCCATCGGATCGCTGTTCAGGGCTCGAGCGAAGCGCTGCTGTCCGCCTCGCAGGTGATCGTGGCAACGGGGTCGGTGGCGCGCCCCCTTCCGGGGCTGGCTTTCGACGAAAAGCGGATCCTGTCCAACGATGGCGCGCTGGCGATCCCTCAGGTGCCGCGCCGGCTCGGTGTGATCGGGGCGGGCGTGGTCGGACTCGAATTGGGCTCCGTTTGGCGGCGCCTCGGCGCGGAGGTGACCCTGCTGGAGGCTTTGCCCGCGTTCCTGCCCGCGGCCGACGAGCAGATCGCACGCGAGGCCTTCAAGCAGATGACGCGCCAGGGGCTGAAGATCCAGCTCGGCATCAACATCGAGGGTGTCGATGCGGGCGCCGATGCAGTGAAGGTGCGTTACCTGGATTCGAGCAAGGCGGCGCAGACGCTGGAGTGCGACAAGCTGGTCGTTTCAATCGGACGGCTTCCCAATACCGAGGGGCTCAACGGGCAGGCGGTCGGGTTGCGGCTGGATGAACGCGGATTCATCGAGGTCGACGCCCACTGCCGCACCGCCGTGCCGGGGGTGTGGGCCATCGGCGACGTGGTGCGTGGCCCGATGCTCGCGCACAAAGCCGAGGAGGAAGCGGTGGCGGTTGCCGAGACCATCGCGGGACAGCACGGTCACGTGGACTTCGAGACGATCCCCTGGGTGATCTACACGGCCCCGGAGATCGCGTGGGTCGGCCGCACCGAGCAGCAGCTGAAAGCGTCGGGTCAGGCGGTCCGCACGGGCACTTTCCCGTTTGCCGCCAACGGTCGCGCCCGTGCGATGGGCGACACCGTCGGCCTGGTCAAGGTCGTGGCCGACGCGCAGACCGACCGTGTGCTGGGCGTGCACGCGGTCGGGCCGCTGGTCTCGGAATTGATCGCCGAGGCCGTGATGGCGATGTCGTTCCAGGCATCGTCCGAGGACATGGCCCGCATCTGCCATGCCCATCCAACGTTATCCGAGGTTACGCGCGAAGCGGCGCTGGCGGTCGACGGGCGCGCGCTGAACATCTAAACGCCCGAGGCGCCGCGAGCAACAACAGCAGGGTCGGCTGCAGCTCCAACGAGGCCGGCTCCCGACCCGATGTCCGTCATCGAAGCGTTCGAACAAGCTCTGGCGGCGCGCGGCTTCCAAGCCGACTCCTCGCAGCAGCAGGCCGCACTGCGATTGCAGCGGCTGTGTGACGAGTGGGCCGACTACAAGGCACGGCGCTCCAACGCGGTTTCACGCCTGCTGGTTCGGCCACCGATCCCGCGCGGGGTCTACCTGTGGGGCGGGGTGGGCCGTGGCAAGAGCTTCCTGATGGATTGCTTTTTCAGCGCGGTGCCCCTCGCGCGCAAGACGCGCGTGCATTTTCACGAGTTCATGCGTGACGTGCATCGGCAACTGCAGGAGGTCAAGGGTGAAGCCGAGCCGCTGGACCAGGTTGGCCTGAAACTGGCGCGGCGCAGTCGCCTGATCTGCTTCGACGAGTTTCACGTCACGGATATCGCCGACGCGATGATCCTGTACCGCCTGCTGGCCCGCTTGTTCGCGCTGCGCGTCGGCTTCGTGATGACCTCCAATGAGCCGCCCGACGGCCTGTATCGGGACGGATTGCACCGTGACCGCGTGCTGCCCGCGATTGAACTGCTGAAGGAGCAACTCGATGTG
>DATBCI010000331.1:0-4345 GCA_036270555.1 Burkholderiaceae bacterium | reverse complement strand
ACTAGCCGATGCTGCCCGGGATCGACTCGAACAGGCGCCGCAGGTAGTCGACGAAGAACGTCAGCATCCACGGCCCGGCGATGATCAGCGCGGCCATCGTGCCGATCAGCTTTGGAATGAACGCCAGGGTCATCTCGTTGATCTGGGTGGCCGCCTGCAGCACCGAGATGATCAGGCCGACCACCAGCGAGGTCAGCAGCATCGGCGCCGCCAGCAGCAGCATGACGGTCAGAGCCTGCTGGCCGAGGGTCACGACGGATTGAGGGGTCACGGCGATTCGGCTTTCAAGTCGAGTAGCTGGCCACCAGCGAGCCGATCAGCAGGTTCCAGCCATCGGCCAGAACGAACAGCATCAGCTTGAACGGCAGGGACACCAGCACCGGCGACAGCATCATCATCCCCATCGACATCAGCACACTGGCCACCACCATGTCGATGATCATGAACGGAATGAACACCATGAAGCCGATCTGGAACGCGGTTTTCAGCTCACTGGTCACGAAGGCGGGTATCACCACGCGCATCGGCACCGCGCTGGTTTCAGCCAGCCGGTCGGCCGATGCGCCGTCAGGCGCGGAGGCCGGCTCGACGCGCGCAACGCGGGCGAACAGCGCGAGGTCGGCTTCGCGCGTGTGTTTGAGCATGAATTCCCGCAGTGGCGCCGACCCGGCCGTCACCGCCTGATCGAACGAGATCTTCTGCTGGCTGTAGGGCAGGTAGGCCTGGTCGTGGATGCGGTCGAAGGTCGGTCCCATCACGAACAGCGTCAGAAACAGCGCCAGCCCCACCACCACCTGGTTCGGCGGCGACGCCTGCGTGCCCAGCGCCATGCGCAGCAGTGACAGCACGATCACGATGCGCGTGAACGACGTCATCATCAGCAGCATCGCCGGCAGGAAGCTGAGCAGCGTCAGGAACAGCAGCGTCTGCACCGGCACCGAATATTGGGTGCCGCCGCCCGCCAGCGGTGCGGTCGTGATCTGCAGCGGGTTCTGCTGGGCCCACGCGGGCCCGACCAGCGCCAGCGCCGCGGACAGCACGGCCAGCAGGAGCAGGACTCGCTTCATCGCGAAGACACCAGGCGCCGGACGATGTCGGAGAAGCCGCCCTGCGAGGCCGCCGGCGGCGGCGCGCCGGCCTCGTCGCCGGCCGGCAGCGTGCCCAGGCGCTGAATGCCCGCCGCGCTGACGCCGAGCAGCCAGCGGCGATCGGCCACTTCGATGATGACAACGCGGTCTCTCGGGCCGAGGGCCAGCTGGGCGACCACACGCAGGCCCGAAGCCGCGGCCGGCTGGGCCAGTCCAGCGCGCCGCATCAGCCAGGCGGCCGCCGGAATCAGCGCCAGCACGAACAGCAGTCCGACCACGAGGGGGGTCAGCGACGGGCCACTCGCAGGAGCGGCCGCTTGCGACTCGGCCCACGCGGCGGCCGTCACCAGCAGCGAGCTGGCACCGAAGGCCGACCGCAGCGTCCGCGACTTCGAGGGCGGGCGTCTGATCACGGCGGGTGCCTTACCGGTGCAGGCGGCGCATCCGCTCGCTCGGCGTCACGATGTCCGTCAGGCGGATGCCGAACTTCTCGTTCACCACCACCACCTCGCCCTGGGCGATCAGACACCCGTTGACGAGCACGTCCATCGGTTCACCGGCCAGCGCATCGAGCTCGATCACCGAGCCCTGCGCGAGCTGCAGGATGTGTTTGATCGGAATCTTGGTGCGGCCCAGCTCAACCGTCAGGTTGACCGGGATGTCCAGGATCAGGTCCAGATCCTGTCCCGTTTCGGGCGCGCTGCCCGGGGCCAGGCGCGGGAATATGTTGGCGGGCTGGGCCGCCGGTTCGACCGCGCCCTTGGCCGCCGACTGCTCGGCCATCGCCGCGCCCCAATCTTCGTCCGCGCCGGATATGCCAGGGGAGTTTTCGTTCACGCTCACGACTCCTCGATCGCCAAGCTGTCTTTGAAGTGCGAATACTTCAACAGGCGCTCAATTCGCACCGCGATGTGACCGTTGACGGTCCCGAAGCTGCACTCCATCACCGGCACGCCGTCGACTTTGACCGGGATGATGTCGCGCAGCGGCAGTGGCACGAAGTCGCCCGCCTGCAGGCGGATCAGGTCGCCCAGCCGCATCCGCGTGGTGGCCAGCTCCCCGCACAGCTCGACTTCCGCGCTCTGGACTTGCTCGGTCAACTGGCGCACCCAGCGCCGGTCCGGCTCCTGGCCGTCGGCTTGCAGCGACGAATACAGCACGTCGCGAATCGGCTCCAGCGAGGCGTATGGAAAGCAGAAGTGCACCTCGCCGCCGCTGTCGCCGATCTCGATGTTGAAAGTGGTCGTGACGACGATTTCCGATGGCGACGCGATATTGGCGAACTGCGTGTGCATCTCGGAGCGCTGATGCAGGAAGTCGAACTTGAACAGGCCTGCCCATGCCTTCGCGTACTCGGTGGTCGCAACCTGGACCAGGCGCTGGATGATGCGCTGCTCGGTCGGGGAGAAATCGCGCCCCTCGATGCGGAACCGCAACTTGCCATTGCCGCCGAACAGCGTGTCGATCACCGTGAACACGAGCGTCGGGTCGAAGATCAGCAGGCCGGAGCCACGCAGCGGCGCCAGTGAAAGGATGTTGATGTTGGTGGGTACGGCGATGTCGCGCAGGAACGCCGAGTACTTGATCACACGCACCGGCCCGACCGAGATCTCCGGGCTGCGCCGCATGAAGTTGAACAGTCCAATCCTCAGATTGCGCGCGAACCGTTCATTGATGATCTCCATCGTGGGCATGCGCCCCCGAACGATGCGCTCCTGGCTGCCCAGGTTGTAGCTCCGAATGCCCTCGGTCTGCTCGGGCTGATCGAGCTTCTGCGATTCCCCGGTGACGCCCTCCAGCAGGGCGTCGACCTCATCCTGGGATAGAAACTGTTCAGCCATGGGAGCCGGTTCGCCGCGAGCGCTACTGGATGATCAACTGCGTGATGCGCACGGCGCTGACCGCGCGCTCGGCCGAGGTATGTTCGAGCGATTTGTTGGCCGCGTTGACGATGTCCCTGGCCAGCGCCTCCTTGCCATCGCGGCTGCCCAGGTCGGAAGCCTGGCGCGAGCCGAGCACCAGCAGGATTTCGCTGCGCAGCGCCGGCATCATGTCCTTGATCGTCGCCTCGGCTTCGTTCGGAGCAACCTCGAGGCTGAACTTGATCTGCATGTAGCGGTCCTGGTCCTTCTCGGCCAGGTTGACCGTGAACGGGTCCAGGTCGACGAAAGTCGGCAGCTTGCGCGTCTCGGCCTTCTTCGCGGCCTCGGGGCTGGCTTCGGGCTTGTGATTCAGGTACATGAATGCGCCCGCGCCGCCACCCACCAACAGCAGGGTGCCGGCAACCAGAATGATCAACTTCGTGGGCGGCCGCTTCTTGGCCGGGGCCTGTGCTGCCGCCGGTGCCGCAGCTGCTGCACCCTGCTTGATGTCCGCCATATCGAATCCCGCCAAGGCTGCTGAGGCGACACGCCTCGCGCGTTTACGTGATCAAGTTCGCGCTCTAGCGGCCGATTATTCGGGACCCGCGGTTCGTATGATCGGGCGAATACGGTGGACTTTGCGCGGCTGCTTAAGGGGCCTCTTCTGGCCCGAATTCAGGCGTAGGTGTCGACCAGCCGCGGCACCGCGAGGGCGCCCGCGGTCGTAGCCGGCTCGGCCAGCCCGGCAGCCACCGGGTCGGCGTCGCCCCCGCCAGGCGCTTTGCCGGACGTGGGTGAATGGTTCGGCGCCGACCAATCCGGTTGTGCGCGTCCTCCGACGCTGGCATCGGACAGCTGCATTCCGCTGGCGGCGAACATTTCGCGCAAGCGTGGCAGTTCAGCCTCCAGCGCGTTGCGGGTCGCTTCATGTTGCGCGGTAAAGACAAGCGATGCCGCGTGGCCGTGCACCTGAATCGATACACCGACCGGACCCAGGCCGGTCGGTTCCAACGAGATCTGGGCGCTCTGAACGCCACTGCGGGTCAGCAGAACCACGCGCTCCGAGAGCTCCTGGCCAAACCCGGGTTGGCCGACGGGCGTTGCGACCGCGGCGCGGCCCTCGGCCGGATACGCCGTGACACTGCCGAAGGCGCCGGTGCCGGACGCCGCACTGGCCAGGTTGCCGCTCGGATCGTTCGTCAGGAGCGACGCGGCGACGTTGCCCGCGTGGGGCGCCGAGCCGCCGGCGGCTTGTGGCACGGCTTGCTGGATCTGAGCGGACAGTGCGTGGGCCGCCGCCTGCGTGGCCGCGCCGGTCGGCAGCATCGACGCGGGTACGAGCGAGGCGAAGCCGGCATCGGCTTGCGAATCGGCGCCGCCGTCATCGTCGCTGCG
>DATBCI010000330.1:0-1882 GCA_036270555.1 Burkholderiaceae bacterium | reverse complement strand
CCTGCTGCTGGTCGATTTCGATCACGGCGTGCCGCGGCCGCAGGTGTGTCCGGAACCGGCGCCGCTGGAGGCGCAGGTGTATTCGGCGCTGACGCTGGGCGTGCGCGACTACCTGGGCAAGAACGGCTTTCCCGGCGGCATTGTGGGGTTAAGCGGTGGCGTCGACTCGGCGTTGACCCTGGCGGTGGCGTGCGACGCGCTGGGCCCCGACAAAGTGCGCGCGGTGATGATGCCATCGCAGTTCACGGCCGAGATGTCGTGGGTGGATGCGCGCCAGCTCGCGCGCAACCTGAACGTCTCGTACGAAGAAATACCGATCCAGCCGCCGTTCGACGCCGTGATGTCGGTGCTGGCGCAGCCGCTGCGGGGCGCCCCCTGGGATACGACCGAGGAGAACGTCCAGGCGCGGATCCGTGGATTGTTGCTGATGGCGCTGTCGAACAAGACCGGATCGATCGTGCTGACCACCGGCAACAAGAGCGAGATGGCGGTTGGCTACGCCACCCTGTACGGCGACATGGCCGGCGGCTTCGCGGTCATCAAGGATCTGCTCAAGACGATGGTGTACTCCGCCGCGCGCTACCGCAATTCGGTCTCCTCGGTGATCCCGGAGCGGATCCTGACGCGCGCGCCCAGCGCCGAGCTGCGGCCCAACCAGACCGACCAGGACTCGCTTCCGCCTTACGAAACGCTGGATGCGATCATCCACCAGTACATGGAGGAGGGCGCCCCTATCGAGAGCATCCTGGAAACCGGTATGCCGGAGGCCGAGGTGCGGCGCGTGGTCGCGATGATCCACGCCAGCGAGTACAAGCGGCGCCAGGCGCCGGTGGGAATCCGGATCACCCACCGAGCGTTCGGTCGCGACTGGCGCTACCCGCTCACGAACCGGTTTCGCGAGCACGCGGCCGCTTTTGACGCAGCGGCGGCGCAGGACAGTACAATCGCCGCATCGGCCGGCGCACTGACTGGAAAGCTCCCGTGAAACAGATCACCGCGATCATCAAGCCGTTCAAGCTCGACGAGGTCCGGGAGGCGCTGGCCGACGTCGGTGTCACGGGGCTGACGGTCACCGATGTGAAGGGCTTCGGTCGCCAGAAGGGCCACACCGAGCTGTACCGCGGCGCCGAGTACGTGGTCGACTTCCTGCCCAAGATCAAGATCGAGGCGGTCGTGGCCGATTCGATCCTCGAGCGCGCGATCGATGCGATTACGCGAGCGGCTCGTACCGGCAAGATCGGCGACGGCAAGATCTTCGTGCGCTCGGTCGAGCACGTGGTACGGATCAGGACCGGCGAGACGGACGAGGCGGCTGTCTAAGGGCGGACACCCTCACCCCGGCCCCTCTCCCACTGGCGTGGGAGAGGGGAGCGCTAGGCACCAGCAACGCCCCGGCGGCGCCATCGGCGGGCGGCGCCTGACGCGTGGGAGAGGGGAGCGCTTAGGGTTTCAGCAGCACCAGCAACGCCCCGGCGCCGCCATCGGCGGGCGGCGCCTGACAAAAGGCGATCACGTCGTTGCGCCGGGCCAGCCAGCTTCTGACTTTTCCCTTCAGCACCGGCACGCCATCGAGCGAGCCGCGTCCCTTTCCGTGCACGATCCGCAGGCAGCGCAACCCGTGCTGGTCGGCTTCGCGCAGGAAGGCGCTCAACGCCTGATGGGCCTCGGCCACGCGGTGGCCGTGCAGATCGAGCTCGGCCTGCACCACCCAGAAGCCGCGCCGCAGCTTGCGCAGCGTGTCGGCGCTGATGCCGTTGCGGCGGTAGGACAGCGACGCATCGGTTTCGAGCATCGTCTCGAGGTCGATGGCCTCGCCCAGGGATTCGGTGAGCACCGCGCGGTTGTCGCGTTCGCGCTGGGCCGGGTGCCCTGCTTCGCCCTG
>DATBCI010000329.1:0-9935 GCA_036270555.1 Burkholderiaceae bacterium | reverse complement strand
CAGCAGGCGAGGTAGCACACGTCGGTGTGGGCCTTGCGCGTGAACACCGGAAAGTCGACCTGGCCCTCGACTTGAGCGCGCTTGATCTCGCTGTCCCAGTACGCTCCCTTGACCAGGCGGACCATCAGGCGCCGTCCGTTGCGCTGCGCCAGATCCGCCAGGTAATCGATCACGGCGGGCGCGCGCTTCTGGTAGCCCTGCACCACGAATCCCAAGCCGGGCCAATCGGCCAGCTGCGGCATGGCGGCCAGCTGCTCCAGCAGATCGAGCGACAGCTCGAGCAGCTCGCTTTCCTCGGCGTCGATGTTCAGGCCGATGCTGCGGTCGCGCGCCGCCAGGCACAGATGAGCGATGCGCGGGGCCAGCTCTGCCAGCACCCGATCGCGCTGGTTGAACGCGTAGCGCGGATGCAGCGCCGACAGCTTCACCGAAATGCCCGGGCCATCGCGCACGCCTCGCGCCCCGGCCGCCTGTCCGATCGCCTCGATCGCCGCTTCGTAGTCGCGCAGGTAGCGCTGCGCGTCGTCAGCGGTCAGCGCAGCCTCCCCCAGCATGTCGAACGAGTAGCGGTAGCCGCGCGCCTCGCAGACCCGCGCCCGCTGCAGCGCCTCGCCGATCGTGCGCCCGAGGACGAACTGCTGGCCGAGCAGCCGCATCGCAAGGTCCACTCCGCGCCGGATCAGGCCTTCGCCACCGCGGGCCACCAGGCGCCCCAGCGCTGCCGCCAGACCTTCCTCACTGTGGGTCGACACCAGTTCTCCGGAGATCATCAGGCCCCAGGCGGCTGCGTTGACGAACAGCGACCGGCCACGACCGATGTGCGAGCGCCAGTCGCCCGCGACGAGCTTGTCGCGGATCAGCGCGTCAGCCGTGGCCGTGTCCGGAATACGCAGCAGTGCCTCGGCCAGGCACATCAGCGCGATGCCTTCCTGGCTCGACAGTGAAAACTCGTGCATCAGCGCGTCGACCCCGCTGGCCCCGGCACGCCGCTGGCGCAGCGATCGCGTCAACTGGTGCGCCAGCTTCAGCGCCGCTGCCGAACGTTCCGCATCGAGCCGGGCCGGCTCCAGCAAGGCAGCCACGCACGGCGCCTCGGGAACGCGATGCAAAGCGCGCAGCGCCAAGCGCAGCGACCATGCCTCGCCTCCCGAGACGAGGTGCGTCATCGGGTGCGCCGTCGGCACCTCACGCTGCACCGGAACGCGGATGCTCGCGGATCGGCCGGATCGGTCGGACTTCGACGCACCCCAGGCGGGCCGGCGGTATCCTGGCCGCCAGTTGAATCGCCTCGTTCAGGTCGCGCGCTTCGACCAGGTAGAAGCCGGCCAGCGTCTCCTTCGTTTCCGCGAACGGTCCGTCCGAGATGGACAGCCGGCCGTTGCGGATCCGCACGGTGGCCGCGGTGGACACCGATTCGAGCGCTTCGGACGCGAGGCAGTGCCCGCTGGCGCGCAAGTCGGCGTCGCACGCGAGGCATTCGTGATCGTCCATCGTCGAGATCTTGTCTTCTTCACCATAAACCAGGCACAAATACTTCATTCAGGCTCCCTGCCGCGCTGTGCGGCATGCCACCGGCGTGGATGGATCATCGGCCAATCATCGCCCAATTTCGACCGCCCGGTTCGGCGACCTCCAACCCCTGCTTCCGGTAGCAGGGGCGTACGGGGTCGCGCGTAAGATGGTGGCACCCACTTCCTGGTCGGTGCATGCCTGGACTGGTTTCACACCGCAGCGCCGGCGGCGCCCTGCTGTGGCTCGCGCTGAAATGCCTCGCGTTGAACGCGTGCCTCTTCGTCGACCCGCTCGCCTGCGCCGCGACGCCGGGCGAGGTACCGGTCGGAGGCGTGCTGCGCGAAGCAACGCTGCAGGGCCTGAACGGCCCGCCGCGCCGGCTGGCCGAATACAGGGGGCGGCCCCTGCTCATCAACGTCTGGGCCAGCTGGTGCGGCCCTTGCACCGAAGAGATGGCCTCGCTCGAAAGGCTCGCCTGGAGGGAGGATCGCGCCCCGTTCTCGCTGATCGGCATCTCGACCGACGACGACCCCGACAAGGCCCTGGCCTTGCTGAATCGATCCAATGCCACGATCCGCCATTTCATCGATCACGACTTGCAGATGGAGAACATGCTGGGCGCGTCGACGATTCCCTTGACGGTACTGGTCGACGCCCAGGGCCGCGTGGTGGACAAGATCTACGGCGCGCGCGAGTGGGACTCTGCCGAATCGATGCGGTTGATCGCCCGCGCCTTCGGCAGGAGCAGGCCGGCATCGACCCGGTAGCAGGCTATTTGAAAAACTACTGCGACAGGCGCGCCAGGTAGCTGCGCATGCGCGCGGCGTTGACTCCCAGGTCGCTGCGCCCAACCCGGGACGCCGAGCGCATATCCAGGCGGCTGCCGTTCACATCGGATCGGATCAGAACGACGATGTCGTCCTTGAATCCGTACAGCAACGTCGTATCGACTGCTTCGATGCGTCCCTGACTGGCGTTGGCCTCGGCCACTTGCCAGCCCGCATCGCGAGCGGCCTGCTGCGCGCGGGCAAACATGGCGTCGGGCGAGAGCTTCGAGAACAGCGTCTTCAGATCCGGATAGGCCGCCTTCTGCGCCGCAGCAACTTCCAGACCGCCGTAATCAAGGCCGTTGGGTGAAGCCACCCGGGCCCCGGCCAGGGCAACGAATGTGGGCGGAACCTCCGTGTCGGTCGTGATGTCGTGGATGGGAGGGACCTGTCGCGCGTGCAGGGTCCCGAGGATCGGAATGATGCACACCGCGATCGACACGATCACGGCCGCCCACGCAGCCGCCGATCCGGACCAGCCGGCCCCGGCCGGAGTTCGCACGATCGCGATCAGGGACACGACCAGCCCCAGCGCGCAAAGCCCCAATCCCAGCGGAATCAGGCGCAGCAGCGCGGTCGGAACGCCGAACCAGCCCAGGCGATAACCCACCGGCGACGCCATCAGGACCAGCACGCCCAGCGCTGTCAGGATCGGGCCCATCGCGTGCCACCCCGGTCGAACCCAGCTCGATGCTTGCAGCATTTCGCGCCCTCCCATAAAAAAGTCGCTGGCCTGTCGATTCGGCATGGCCTCATCCGACTATCTCCCAAGACCGCTTGTGCACAGAACGGAGGTACCCATGCGTCCCCGAAATCCGAGCCGACGTACCCTTCCGGTGAATTATCCCCGCGTTGCTTCCCGTGACCAGTACGATCGATACGGCAGCGCCGTTCAACGGCCTGGGGCGTGATGATGAAATTCCTGTGCCTGATCTGCGCGCAGACGATGATGGAGGCAATGACCGAGGCCGACGCTGCCCTGCATTACGACGAGTACCGGGAGTTCACCGACAACCTGCGGCGCAGCGGCCGCCTGGTCAGCGTCAACCGGCTGCTGCCGCCGGATTACGCGGTCACGCTGCGCGTTCGCAACGGCAAGGTGTGGACGACCGACGGTCCGTTCGCGGAGACCAAGGAGCACGTGGGCGGCTACTACGTGATCGAGGCGCGCGATCTGGCGGCGGCGATCCAGGTGGCTTCGCAAATACCGGGCGCCAGGATCGGGTGCGTCGAAGTGCGGCCGATCGCCGAAGACGAGCAGACGCAGCAGGCGCTCGGGTTCACCCGGGGTGCGCATCATCCGTGACGTGACGCATAGGCTTAGCACGCAGGCACCGATCGAGGCAACAAGCGCATCCGGCGCGATCGACTATTCTTCGGTCGGCTTGCCCCTTGGACCTGCCGTCCCCCGATCGAACCGGGCATGAATGACGCTTCAGCGAATCTGAAACTTCCGGTCGAGCCGTCAGGCGCGTCGGCGCCCGATGTCATCGATGGCGTGGCGCTCGCCCGGCTGTACGGCGAGCCGCTGTTCTCGATGCCGGAGGACCTGTATATCCCACCGGACGCGCTCGAGGTGTTCCTGGAAGCGTTCGAGGGTCCGTTGGACCTGCTGCTGTACCTGATCCGCCGCCAGAACTTCAACGTGCTCGACATCCCGATGGCGACCTTGACGGCACAGTACCTGGCCTATGTCGACCAGATCCGCTCCCGCAACCTCGAGCTGGCGGCCGAATATCTTCTGATGGCGGCGCTGCTGATCGAAATCAAGTCGCGCATGCTGCTGCCGGTCAGGAAGGCCGATACCGGCGAAGAATTGGAAGACCCGCGCGCCGAGCTGGTGCGGCGCCTGGTCGAGTACGAGCGCATCAAGCTGGCCGCGCACGGGATCGACGAGCTGCCGCGGGTGGGGCGTGACTTCGCGAGCGCGCTGGTATTCATGGAGCAGACGATAGCGCGCCGCCTGGCGACGGTGCGGGCGCCGGATCTGCAACAGGCCTGGCTCGACCTGCTGCGGCGCGCCAGGCTGACTGCGCACCATCACATCGGGCGCGAAGAGCTGTCGGTGCGCGAGCACATGAGTTTGATCCTGAAGCGCCTGCAGGGACGCCGGTTTGCCGAGTTCTGCGACCTTTTCAAAGGGGCGCACAGCGTGCCGCTGCTGATCGTGCACTTTCTCGCGCTGCTGGAGCTCGCGCGCGAAAACCTGATCGAAGTCACTCAGGCCGAGCCGTACGCGCCGCTGTACGTCCGCCTCGCCTACAACCCGAGTTAGGCTGCCTCAGGCAGGCTTCGGCGCCAGCTTGGCGCCACGATGTGTCCTTTGCGCGCGGCCAGGGTAAAGAGCGTCACCGCGGCCAACAGGCACGTCCGGGTGTCGTGCCAGTGAGGTAGATGCGACAGTCGATGCCTGGCACCGTTACCGGTCGCGTTGTGTCGCAGCCGCCGGTTCCGCCGACGCTCGCTGGATGAAACTCGCCACTTTGTCATGCAGGGCGCGGTGGGACGCCTCGTGTGCGTAGACCATGTGCCCGGACTCGTAAAGCGCAACCTCGACATTCGCGCGCAGCTTTTCCGGGATCGACAGGTGGTCCCGCTCGTACAAGGTCGCAAAGAACGGCGTGGCGATGTCGTAGTAGCCACTGTTGAACATCACCTTGAGTTGCGGGTTTCGCTTCATGGCCGCGGCCAGGTCCGGTAGCACGTTGGGTGTCAGGGGCAGGGCGGCCGGAATACCGGGCGCCTGGTGTTGGAAATTCCAGACCGGGAACACGTCGATTTCCGGCTTGTAGGTCCGATCGGCCCCGAACTTCAGGTCGGATCGAACGTACTTGTTGAGCGCCGAGACGTAGGCGGAGCCGATGGCGGCTTCCTGCGGGTCGTAGTCCGCCGCTTTGCTGAGGGGGTCCATCGTCGGCCCGGAGAATCGGCTGTCGAGGCGACCGACGGTCACGTCCGAGTCGCCTTTCAGATGCTTCTCGAAAACGCCGCCCGATATTCGAAGATTCGCCTTCTCGATCGTTGCTTCGGGCAGCCCTGTATAGCGATTCAGCTTCCTTACGATTGAGCGCCGCTCCGCGGCGTCGAGGCCGGCGCCGGCCTGCAAAGCGACCAGGTATTCGCTCGTCGCGAATTGCTCGACTTCCTTGAGCAGGGCCTCGAGTTCGCGCGGCGCATCGGGCGCAAGCGCGTGGTGGTACCAAGCCGTCGCCGCGAAGGTCGGCAGCCCCAGGACGAACACCAGATCGGAACCGGGATTCGCGTCCTCGAAATCGGGCAAATCCTCCCAGAGTTGCGCCTGCGAAAGGTCGATGACGCCGTTGACGTCGACGAAACGTTCGCTTTGCAGCAGATTCACGACGACGGCGTTGCGTGTCGTTCCGTAGCTCTCGCCGAACAGAAACTTCGGGGAATTCCAGCGCTCGTATCGCGACAGGAACTGGTAGATGAAATCGACGAATGCCTGTGCGTCGGCGTCGATGCCGTAGAACGCCTTCTCCCGCTCCTTGTCCTTGCCGCCTATCCGGCTGAAGCCCGTGCCCGGAGCGTCGACGAAGACGAGATCGCTCACGTCGAGCAAGGAATATTCGTTGGGCACGATCTCGTAGGGAGCGGCGGCCGTGTGCGTATCGCTTGCCGTGACGACGCGCCGCGGCCCGAATGCTCCCATGTGCAACCACACCGTGGAGGAGCCAGGCCCCCCGTTGTATAGAAACGTGATCGGCCGGCGTTCGGCCTTGGCACCCTTGGCGAAATAGGCCGCGTAGAACATGCTGGCCTCGGGCACGGGCTTGTCCTTATCGGCATTCTGGGGGACGTCGTCCCAGCCCTTGGGATGGATCACCAAGGTGCCCGCGAGCGCCTGGTAGTCGATGTTCCTTCCGCCGATCGATACGCTTCCCTCGCTGGTCTGCTGTTCCGCCTTGAAGTGTTGCTCGACGGCCGGCTGTTCAGGGGAAGGTGCGGGTTGTCTTGGCGGCGGCGCCTCCGCACCGAAGGCGCGCAACGCGAGGGACGCGCCGAGCAGAAAAGCGCAAACGCCGGAAGGATAGTTTCGAACAACCATAGGTATCGCGTGCATCTGCAGTCCCCCATCATCCGAATCGACAAGATCCGAACCCGCTGAAGGAGTGGATCAAGCCACAGCCGGCGGGCCAGGTCAAGACGGATCTGACTTGGAAGGTGTTCGATGTGCGGGCCATTTCCTTCGCGGGATTGTGCCGTCGCTACCGAACAGCCTGATCAGATCGCCGACGCAGGTCAGCCGATCGTCGGGAGAGGTCAAGCCGTACTGCTATCGCAAACGTTGAATCGGAAACGATTGTCCTGCACAAGCCGCCTACTAAAGAAAGCTAGCACGCTCGTGGCATGCGGACCGGAGTCAACCGTGGCTCAGCCGTCCCTGCCGCTCCTGCTCGCGGGCATCACGGTTCCGCAGGAATATGCCGAATGCAGTCAGCGCGGTCGCCGAAAGCATCACGATTCCGAGTGCCAGGGCCAACCCCGTAACCAGGCTCATCGCTTGTCTCCGCTCATCGTGATTCGGACGATCAGCTATTCGGTCGCGAAGAAGCCTTTCATCCGCTCCATGAACGAGCGCGCCTGGGGCGAATGCTTGCCGCCGCCCTCTTTCAGCGCAGTCTCGAACTCCCGCAGCAATTTTTTCTGCTTCTCGGTCAGGCGCACCGGGATCTCGACCTTGACGTGGCAGTACAGGTCGCCCGGGTAGCTCGACCGCACGCCCTTGATGCCCTTGCCCCGCAGGCGAAAGGTCTTGCCGCTCTGCGTTCCTTCCGGAATCGAAATGCCGACCTTCTCGCTCAGCGTCGCCACTTCCAGATCCCCGCCGAGCGCGGCCGTCGCGACCGAAACGGGCACCTCGCAGTGCAGATCGTCGCCGTCGCGCTGGAACACATCGTGCGCCTTCAGGCGGATCTCCACATAGAGATCGCCTGGCGGGCCGCCGTTCATGCCGGGCTCGCCCTTGCCGCCCAGCCGGATCCGCTGGCCTTCGTCGATACCGGCCGGGATGCCGACCTCCAGCACCTTGTTGCGCTTCACGCGCCCCTCACCGTGGCAGGTGGTGCAGGGATCGGGAATCACGCGCCCGCCACCGTGGCAGGTCGGGCAGGTCTGCTGGATCGAGAAGAAGCCCTGCGTCATTCGAACGGCGCCGGAGCCGCCGCAGGTGCCGCACATCTTCGGCTTGGTGCCAGGACGCGCGCCGCTGCCGCCGCACACTTCGCAGTGATCCCAGGCCGGAACGCGGATGTCGGTGTTGAAGCCGCGGGCCGCCTGCTCCAGCGTCACTTCCATGTTGTAGCGCAGATCCGCGCCGCGGAACGCGCCGCCGGCGCGCCCGCCACGGGTCGCCCCGAAGATGTCGCCGAAGATATCGCCGAAGGCCTCGGCAAAACCGCCCATGCCGGCGCCGGCCGCGGCTCCCGCATTCGGATCGACGCCGGCGTGACCAAAGCGGTCGTAGGCAGCGCGCTTCTGCGAGTCCGACAGGATCTCGTAGGCCTCCTTGCCCTCCTTGAACTTGCCCTCGGCGTGGCGGTCATCCGGATTGCGGTCCGGGTGATGCTTCATCGCCAGCTTGCGATACGCCTTCTTGATCTCCTCCTCGGAGGCATTCTTGGCGACACCCAGGACCTCGTAGAAATCTCGCTTGGCCATATTCCGTCTGACGATGTAAAACGGCCGCCGCGCGGGCTCATCGAACCCGCGCGGCGGACGCTAAAACCCTGGCCGGCGTGGCGAACCTCAGCCCCGCTTGACCTCCCGATAGTCGGCATCGACCACATCGTCGGCCGGCTTCTTATCGTCCTGTGCCGACGACGGCCCGGACGGACCCGCGCCCGCGGCCTGCGTCTCCGTCTCCGCGTACATCTTCTCGCCGAGTTTCTGGGAAGCGGCCATCAACGCCTTCGTCCTGGTGTCGATCGCATCCTTGTCGTCGCCTTTCAGCGCGTCCTCGAGGTCCTTGAGCGCGGCTTCGATTCCGCTCTTCTCGGCCGCGTCGAGCTTGCCGCCATGCTCGGTGACGGCCTTGCGGATCTGGTGCACGGTGGCGTCGCCCGCATTGCGCGCCTGCGCCAGCTCGAAGCGCCGGTGGTCCTCGGCCTTGTTGGCCTCGGCATCACGCACCATCCGCTGGATCTCGTCCTCGGTCAGGCCCGAGTTGGCCTTGATCGTGATCTTGTTCTCCTTGCCGGTCTTCTTGTCCAGCGCGCTCACATGCAGGATGCCGTTGGCGTCGATATCGAACGTGACCTCGATCTGCGGCAATCCGCGCGGGGACGGCGCGATCCCCTCCAGGTTGAACTCGCCCAGCAGCTTGTTGCCGACCGCCATTTCGCGCTCGCCCTGGAACACCTTGATCGTCACCGCCGGCTGGCCGTCCTCGGCGGTCGAGAAGGTCTGCGCGAACTTGGTCGGGATCGTGGTGTTCTTCTGGATCATCTTGGTCATCACGCCACCCAGCGTCTCGATGCCCAGCGACAGCGGCGTCACGTCGAGCAGCAGCACGTCCTTGCGGTCGCCCGACAGCACCGAGCCCTGGATCGCAGCGCCTGCAGCGACCGCCTCGTCCGGGTTCACGTCCTTGCGCGGCTCGCGCCCAAACAGCTCGCGCACGGTTTCCTGCACCTTGGGCATGCGCGTCTGACCACCCACCAGGATCACGTCGTTGATCTCGGACGTCTTCACGCCGGCGTCCTTCAGCGCGGTCCGGCACGGCTCGACCGTTTTCTGGATCAGATCCTCGACCAGTGCTTCCAGCTTGGCGCGCGTGAGCTTCAGGTTCAGGTGCTTGGGCCCGCTCTGATCGGCCGTGATGTACGGCAGATTGATCTCGGTCTGCTGCGACGAGGACAGCTCGATCTTGGCCTTCTCGGCCGCCTCCTTCAGGCGCTGCAGGGCCAGCACGTCCTTGCCCAGGTCCACACCCTGGTCCTTCTTGAACTCGCCGATCACGTAATCGATGATCCGCTGGTCGAAGTCCTCGCCGCCCAGGAACGTGTCTCCGTTGGTCGAGAGCACCTCGAACTGCTTTTCGCCATCGACGTCGGCGATCTCGATGATCGAGATATCGAAGGTGCCGCCGCCCAGGTCGTACACGGCGATCTTGCGATCGCCCCGCTCTTCCTTCTTGTCCAGGCCGAACGCCAGTGCCGCCGCCGTCGGCTCGTTGATGATCCGCTTGACCTCCAGGCCCGCGATGCGCCCGGCATCCTTGGTGGCCTGGCGCTGCGAGTCATTGAAGTAGGCCGGGACCGTGATCACGGCGTCGGTGACAGGCTCGCCCAGGTAATCCTCGGCCGTCTTCTTCATCTTGCGAAGCACTTCGGCCGAAACCTGCGGAGGCGCGATCTTCCTGCCGCGCACCTCGACCCAGGCGTCGCTATTGTCGGCCTTGACGATCTTGTAAGGCATCAGGCCGATGTCCTTCTGCACTTCCTTTTCCTCGAAGCGGCGGCCGATCAGGCGCTTGACCGCAAACAAGGTGTTCCTCGGGTTGGTGACGGCCTGCCGTTTGGCCGGCGCGCCCACCAGGATTTCGTCGTTGTCCATGTACGCAACGACCGAGGGCGT
>DATBCI010000328.1:0-8394 GCA_036270555.1 Burkholderiaceae bacterium | reverse complement strand
CACCCTTTTCGAAGCGCAAGTCAAAAGGCACCTTTCCGAGAAGAGCAACGTGCAGCTGCGACAGATCAAGCTGGCCGGGTTCAAGTCGTTTGTCGACCCGACCCAAATCGACGTCCCGGGGCGCCTGGTCGGCGTGGTCGGCCCCAATGGTTGCGGCAAATCCAACGTGATCGACGCCGTGCGCTGGGTGCTGGGCGAGAGCAAGGCGGCGGAATTGCGTGGCGAATCGATGCAGGACGTGATCTTCAACGGCGCCGCCAGCCGCGCCACCGCCGGGCGCGCCAGCGTGGAGCTGCTGTTCGACAACAGCGAGGGACGGATCGGAGGCGAGTGGGGCCGCTTCAGCGAGCTGTCCGTGAAACGAATTCTGACCCGCGACGGCGCCTCCAGTTACCTGATCAATCAACAGCACGTGCGGCGACGCGACGTTCATGATCTTTTCCTGGGCACGGGGGTGGGGCCGCGCGCCTACGCGATCATCGGCCAGGGAATGATCTCGCGCATCGTGGAAGCCCGACCGGAAGAGCTGCGCGTGTATCTGGAGGAGGCGGCGGGCGTCTCGAAGTACAAGGAGCGGCGGCGCGAAACGGAAGCCCGCCTGCGTGACGCACGCGACAACCTGGCGCGGGTGGGCGACATCCTGCGCGAGCTGGACGAGCGGGTCGTCCACCTGGAACAGCAGGCGGAACTGGCGCGCCAGTATCGAGAGCTGACCCAACAACACACGGACTCGCAGATGATGTTGTGGCTGCTGCGGTCGCGCGACGCTCATGCGCAGAGGCAGCGTTGTGGGCGCGAGGTCGAACAGGCCGAGGCCGCGATCGAAGCCCACCGCGCCGAACTGAGCGCGCTGCAGCGAACCCTGGAAGAGGACCGCAGCGCCCATTTTGCCGCCGGCGATCAAACGCACGCCGCCCAGGGCGAACTGCTTCGGGTGAATGCGGACATCGGGCGCCTGGAAGGCGAGATCCGGATGATCTCCGACAGCCGCGCGCGCCTGTCGGGCCAGATCGCCGGCTACCTGCAGCGGCAGGAACAGCGCACCCAGGAGCAGGCGCGACTGGCGCAGCGCTTGGGCGAGCTGAACGCCTCGATCAGCCAGTACGGAACCGATCACGAACGGGCTTGTGCCGCGAGTGAAGAGCAGGATGGCCAGCTGCCGGGCCTCGAGACGGCCTACCACGCAGCCCGCGAAGCGCTGACCGAGACGCGCTCGTCTGCCGCCGGAGCCGCCCAAGCGATCGAGGGCGCCGCCCAGCATGCCCGCACGCTGGACGATCAGTTGGCCGCGTTGGCGCAACGCCGTGAGCGGCTGAGCGAGGAGCGCGCGCAACAGGAATCGCTGGACCAGCAACGCCTGGGCGCGCTGCAGCAGCAGGTCGAACAACTCGATCGCGAGCTCCAGGAGCGTGTGCGGGGGGCGCGCGCGGCCGAGGAGCAGCAGGTCGAATTCGAGACCGAGCGCGGTGCTGCGAGCCAGGAAAAAGGGGAAGCGGCCGACCTGCTGGCTCGCATGCAGGCCAGGGTGCACGCCTTAAGCGAGCTGCAGGCCAACGTCGAGGCTGACGAGCGGCTCGACCCGTGGTTGAAGACGCACGGAGTCGACTCGCTGCCGAGACTGTTCAAGCGGCTGGAGGTTGAAAGTGGCTGGGAGGCCGCCTTCGAGGCGGTGCTGCGCGAGCGCATCGAGGCGATCGAGGTTGGCAACCTGGACACGCTGGCCGCCTTCGAATCGGCGGCACCCCCGTCTCGCGTCGCGTTCTTCACCGTGGGCGCAGGGTCCGAGACGCAGCCGCCGCCCGCGCTGTGGCCGCCACTGGCCGGTAAGCTGCGCGACGCCGATTCAGCGCTGGCGAGTGTGGTCCGGGACTGGCTGGCCGGCGTCTATGTGGCGCCCGACCTGCGCAGCGCGTTGCAGCAGCGACATCAGCTGGCCGCCGGGGCCCAGCTCGTGGTGCGCAGCGGTCATCGGATCAGCCGGCATGGGGTCCGCTTCTACGCCGCCGACGATCGCAAGGCGGGTCTGCTGCTGCGACGGCTCGAAATCGAGAATCTGCAGCGACAGCTGAAGGCGCAGCGCTTGATCGAGGAAGCCGCGGTGGCCCGCTTGGCGCGGGCCGAGTCGGGGTTGCGCCGCGCCCAGGAGCTGGCGCAGTCGGAGCGCGAGGCGGTCGAACGGCTGCGAATACGCTTGCACGAAGGCCAGCTCGAAGCCGTTCGGCTGGGCGAATCGCAGGAGCGCATCCGGTTGCGGCGCGAGCAGATCGACGCCGAACTGGGGGAAATCGGCGCTCATCGGCGCGCACTCGAACAGCAGCGCTCCGACGCGCACACCCGCTTCGAGGAGCTGGACCAGGCGTTGGGGACTCAGCAGCAGCAGGTCGAGACGGCCCGGGTCGAATACGAGACGGCCGAGAAGAACCTGCGCGAGGGGCGCGAGTCCTCGCACCGGCTGCAGGTTGAACGGCAGCGACTGCAGATCGAGATCAACGTGGCCCGCGAGCGTCTGGCCGAGAGTGAAGGGGCGATGCGCGATGCGGTCGAAGAGTGCGAGCGGCTTGCGAGAGACGTGGAACAGGCGCGCCTGGAGGAAGCCAGGCTGGACGACAGCTCCGCGCGCGAGAACCTGGAGCAACGCTTGCAGCAGCGCCTCACCGCCGAGCAGGCGCTGCGCGATGCCCGTACCCGGCAGGATGAGGTGGCCGAGCGCGTGCGCAGCGGCGATGAGCGCCGCCTGACCCTGGAGCGCGACCTGCAACCGCGCATCGACCGCGCGACCGACCTGAAGCTCAAAGAGCAGGCCGCGCGACTGGCGGCCGAGCAGTTCGACACCCAGCTTGCCGAAGCGGGCGCGAATCTGGAGGCGCTCGGTGCGCGCATCGAGCGCGGCACCAGCGCCTCGTCGCTACAGGCCGAGATCACGCGGCTGGCGCAGGCGATCGAAGCGTTGGGAGCGGTCAACCTGGCGGCGCTCGAGGAGCTGGAGGCGGCTCGCCAGCGGCGCGAGTTCCTGCAATCGCAGTCGAGCGACCTGAAAGCCGCGATCACGACGCTCGAGGACGCGATCCGCAAGATCGACCGGGAAACGCGCGAAATGCTTCGCTCGACCTTCGACCAGGTCAATCGGCATTTTGGAGAGCTGTTTCCCCGCCTGTTTGGCGGCGGCGATGCGCGGCTGCTGATGACGGGGGAGGAGATCCTGGACGCCGGCGTGCAGGTCATGGCTCAGCCACCGGGCAAGCGCAACAGCACGATTCACCTGCTGTCGGGCGGAGAAAAAGCGATGACGGCCACTGCGCTCGTGTTTTCGCTGTTCAAGCTGAATCCGGCGCCGTTTTGCCTGCTCGACGAGGTGGATGCGCCGCTGGACGAAGCCAATACCGAGCGCTTCTGCGACCTGGTGCGGTCGATGACCGCTGAGACCCAGTTCCTTTTCATCACGCACAACAAGATCGCGATGGAAATGGCCGAGCAGCTGGTCGGGGTCACGATGCAGGAGCAGGGTGTCTCGCGTATTGTTGCGGTCGATATCGACAGCGCGGTGAAGCTGGCCGCCGCCGAGGCAGCCTGACTTGTTGTCTTCCCTGACTTTGCGATCCGGCCGTTCTGAATCGTAAGACATCGTGTCCGACCTGCAGATTGCGCTGCTGCTGATCGCCGGCACCGTGCTGGCCGGCCTGTACCTGGTTGGCAAATGGCAGGAGCGCCGGCTGCTACGCCGGCTGGGGGAGCAATTCGGTGGCGGGGTGGGCGATGCACTGCTGGACGATCCCCAAGCGGCTCGGCCGGAAGCAGCGCCCCCCAGGTCCGGCAGCCCGCGGCCGCGCATCGAACCGCAGCTGCACGGTGCGCCGCTCGATGCGCCGCAGACCGAGGAACCGCGTGTCTCGCTTCCATCACCGGCCGCGCCCGCGCGGCGGTCCGAGTGGATCGAGGATCCATTGCTGGACTGTGTGCTGGAGCTGCGTTGCGCCCGGCCGGTCGATGGCGTGTCATTCATCGACGCCGCGATGCCGCTGACTGCGTCGCAATGGCCGATGCCAGTCTCGTTCGTCGTATGGGACGCGCGCGCGCAGCAATGGGTGCATCCCGACCGCTTTGGCTACTACACCGACGCGCTCGCCGCCATCCAGCTCGCCAGCCGGCGCAGCCTGCTGACCGAAGAGCAGATCGACCGCTTCGTGTCGTCGGTGCGCCGGATGGCTGCGACCCTGGATGCCGACTGCGATCCGCCCGACGTCGTCCGGGTGGCGGCCAACGCGCGCGAACTCGATCGATTGTGCGCTCGCTTCGACGTGAGGATCGGATTGACGCTGGAATCGGTCTCCGGCGGCTGGACCGAGGCGCGCGTCGACGCAGCCGCCGCCCAGCTTGGGCTCGAGCCGCTGGCCGAATTGCGCTGGGCGCCGCTGCACGGGCCAGGCCCCGCGCCGCTGGTTCTGACGATGCCGGCGCCGGCGTCCGACCGGCTGATGCTCGAGCTGGACGTGCCCACGATCGGCGTGAGCGAAGGGGCGGTGCAGCAGCTTTTCGGCCTGAGCAATCAGCTCGCCACACAATTGAACGCACGCATTGTGGACGACAACGCCCGCCCCATCGATTCCGATTCGGTGTCGGCGATCGAAGCGCAGTTGACCAGGCTCTACGAGCAGATGCGCAGTGCCGGGATCGATCCCGGGGGCGAGCGCGCGCGGCGGCTGTACGTCTGATGGTTTCGCATGGATCTGAGCGGCGTGGCTGAGGCGATTCCAGCGGGTGCAGTGGCGCGCACGAGCGAACTGCGCGCCGAGATCGAGCGCCACAACACCGCGTACTACGTGCTGGATGCGCCCCTGATCCCCGATTCGGAGTACGACCGCTTGTTTGCCGAGTTGCAGCAGCTCGAAGCCCGCTATCCGCAGCTGGCGACCGCGGATTCGCCGACGTTGCGGGTCGGCGGCGCGCCGCGCGCGGACCTGCCGTCGGTGCGGCACGCCGTGCCGATGCTGTCGCTGAACAACGGGCTTGCCGAGGCCGACGCGATTGCGTTCGATGAGCGGGTGCGCGATCTGCTGGCCAAGGCAGGCCAGGCGGTCGCGGCCGTGACCTACGCCTGCGAGCTGAAATTCGATGGCCTGGCGGTCAATCTGCGCTACCTGAACGGCACGCTGAGCCTGGCCGCCACGCGCGGCGATGGCACCCTCGGGGAGGATGTGACTCCCAATGTACGCACCATTCACAGCGTGCCGTTGCGCCTGAAGAACACCCAGGCGGCCGTGATCGAGGTGCGCGGCGAGGTGCTGATGTACAAGCGGGACCTGGAGCGGCTGAACCAGGCGCAGCGCGCCAGCGGGGAGAAGGAGTTCGCCAATCCCCGCAACGCGGCTGCCGGCAGTTTGCGGCGGCTGGATGCGCGCATCACTGCCCGCCACCGCCTGCATTTCTTTGCGTACGGGTTGGGCGAGCTGGTCGGGGCGCCCGAGCCTGCGCGTCAGTCGGCGATGCTCGACTGGTTGCAATCGTTGGGACTGCCGGTGTCCGATGAGCGCGACACCGTCGAAGGCGTCGACGGGCTGCTCGCGTTCTATCGGCGCACCGCCGAGCGGCGCAACAGCCTGCCGTATGACATCGATGGTGTGGTGTACAAGGTCGATTCGGTCCAGGCCCAACGGGCACTGGGGTTCGTGTCGCGCGCCCCGCGCTTCGCGCTCGCGCACAAGTTCCCGCCACAGGAGGCGTTGACGCAGGTCCTGGATATCGAAGTCCAGGTGGGGCGCACCGGCGCGCTGACCCCGGTTGCGCGGCTGGCGCCGGTCACGGTGGGCGGGGTCACCGTCACCAACGCGACACTGCACAACGAGCAGGAGCTTGCCCGCCGCGATGTCAGGGTGGGCGACACGGTGATCGTGCGGCGCGCCGGCGATGTGATCCCCGAGG
Source organism: Burkholderiaceae bacterium (assembly GCA_036270555.1). Lineage (GTDB taxonomy): Bacteria > Pseudomonadota > Gammaproteobacteria > Burkholderiales > Burkholderiaceae_F > VBCK01. Next base: position 2,478 of record DATBCI010000328.1, on the reverse strand, counting down.
TGGTCGGCGTTGTGCTGGAGCGGCGTCCACCGGCGGCGCAACCCTTTCGGATGCCGACCCGGTGTCCGGTGTGCGGATCGGCGGTCGAGCGTCTCGAGCAGGAGGCCGTGGCCCGCTGCACCGGCGGCCTGGTGTGCGGGGCCCAGCGCAAGCAGGCCCTGCTGCACTTTGCCGGACGCCGCGCCATGGACATCGACGGCCTGGGCGAGCGGCTGGTCGATCAGCTGGTCGATTCCGGACAGGTTCGTACGGCTGCCGATCTGTACCATCTGGATCAGACAGCGCTGGTCGGGTTGGACCGAATGGGAGAAAAATCCGCCTTGAATCTGCAGCAAGCGATTGAACGGTCTCGCCACACCGCGCTGGATCGATTCATCTTCGCGCTGGGGATCCGGCACGTGGGGGAGTCGACGGCGCATGCACTGGCAGCGCATTTCGGCAACCTCGATGCGCTGATCGGCGCCAATGAGGCCGCGCTGCTCGAGGTGGCGGACATCGGCCCGGTCGTGGCCCAGTCGATCCGGCGCTTCCTCGATGAACCGCATAACCAGCAGGTGATCGCGGCCCTGCGCAAGGCCGGCGTGCAATGGCCGGAATCGGCCGCAACCAGGGATACGGCTGCGCCCAGTGAGGGCGTCCTGGTCGGTCGCACGTTCGTGCTGACGGGTACGCTGTCGGGACTGACGCGCGACGAGGCGGCTGACATGATCCTGGCTGCAGGAGGGCGCGTCAGTGGTTCAGTTTCCAAAAAGACCGATTTCGTCGTCGCAGGCGAGGACGCCGGCTCCAAGCTGGAGCGGGCGCGCGAGCTCGGCGTGCGCGTGATCGGAGAATCGGAACTGCGGCAGCTGCTGAGCGGCGCGCCCAAGGTCCAATAGGCGTCTGCCCATGTTTGCGATCATCGGTGGCAGCGGGTTGGCAAAATTATCGGCCCTGGACTCGCCCCGCCGGCGCGTGATGCGCACGCCGTACGGCGAGCCCTCGGGAGCGTTGACGTTCGGGCGACTGGCCGGAGCGGACGTGGTGTTCGTGGCCCGGCACGGCTACGGCCATACGATCGCTCCACACGAAATCAACTACCGTGCCAACATGTGGGTGCTGAAGGAACTGGATGTCCAAGGAATATTCGCGTTGGCTTCGGTCGGCGGCATCCGCGATGACCTCGGTCCGGGAACTCTGGTGGTTCCGGACCAGATCATCGACTACACGCACAGCCGCAAATCGACTTTTTTCGAAGGCTCCGGTACTCCGGTGATGCATGTGGACTTTACGCAACCGTACTCGGGAAAATTGCGGTTGCGTCTGGTGCAGGCTGCGGGGCGGATCGGGGAAATGGTGATCGACGGTGCCGTGTACGGCTGTACGCAGGGCCCGCGGCTGGAGACCGCCGCCGAGATCGATCGGCTGCAACGGGATGGAGCCGACCTGGTCGGCATGACCGGAATGCCCGAGGCCGCGCTGGCGCGGGAACTCGAGCTGGACTACGCGTGCCTGGCGGTGGTGGTCAATCATGCGGCCGGCAAAGGCACCAGCCGCGAGCGCATCGCGATGGGCGAGCTGGAAGAGGTGCTGGGAGAAACGATGGTGCGCGCCGTGCGCATCCTGGAAGCCTGCGTCTGCAACCCTTAGAGTCGTGCTTTCGAAGGCTCGTGTCGATGACATCGCTTGAGGCTTTTCGATGATTCGCGAGATCCTGCGCATGGGCGATCCGCGCCTGCTTCGTGTTTCGGAGCCGGTGACGCGTTTCGATACCGACGAGTTGCGCCAGCTTCTGACCGACATGTTCGAGACGATGCACGCGGCCGACGGCGCCGGTCTGGCGGCTCCACAGATCGGGGTCGGGCTGCGGGTCGTCGTGTTTGGCTTCGAATCGAATGCGCGCTATCCGGAGGCGGCTGCCGTTCCGGAAACGATCCTGATCAATCCGGTCATCGAGCCCCTGGGCGATGCGATGCAGGACGGATGGGAGGGCTGTCTGTCGGTACCAGGTCTGCGCGGCCTGGTACCGCGCTTCGAGCGGGTCCGGTATCGCGGCTTCGACGAACTCGGCGTCGCGCTGGAGCGCGAAGTCGACGGTTTTCACGCGCGGGTCGTGCAGCACGAGTGCGATCACCTGGATGGAATCCTTTACCCGACGCGGGTGCGCGACTTGCGGGCATTCGGGTTCACCGACGTGCTGTTCCCCGGCCAGCCGTCGCTGGCGGAGTGACCTCGACCGGAGCCCAAGCAAGGCCGGAGTGCTCGAGTCGCCGCCGCGTCCGGGCCAGAGGGGATCGGGTGCGGTTCCGCTCGCGTTACGGCCTTCGCCATCACGGGGGCTCGGCCGTGCTGACCTCGCTCCACCGCACCCGGTCCACTCCGGCCTGTTCATCAGCCCGCGGGGGCTGGATCGCTCTGCAAGAGGAGTTACTTGCCGTTATTGCGGCGTTCGGGCAGCCACTCCTGCAGGATCGTGGCGGCGATCTCTTCGATCGACTT
>DATBCI010000327.1:0-9358 GCA_036270555.1 Burkholderiaceae bacterium | reverse complement strand
TTACTCGGCCGCCTATTTGAATTTAGGGATACTTTTCGACCTATATTTCTGGGACAGCAAGCGCGCGCTCGACCTCTACGATCAGTACCTCGCGCTGACCCCGGGCGGCGATGACAAGGTGGTCAAATGGGTCGCCGACATCAAGAATCGCACTCAGCAAGGCAGTAAGTTGAGCCGGCAGGAGCAGCCATGAAACAGCGCAAAGTTGGCATGCATACGGCAATCGCCCTCGCGACACTGTTGAGCGCCGCGACAGCCTGGGCCGACGACCGGGCGACCATCGACAAGACCCAGATCATCGGCAACCGCGAATTGCCGAAGGTGCTTTACATTGTTCCCTGGAAAAAACCGGCAGCCGGCGAGCTGTCGGGGCCGCCGGTGGAGAGCGTTCTGGACGAGGCGCTGGCCCCCGTCGATCGCGACGTGTTCCGGCGGCAGGTTCACTATGACACGCTAATGCATCCGGCCGTAGCGGCCCCATCGAGCGGGACCGACGCGGCAAGCCCGGCTCCAGGCCGGAACTAGGTCGTTGTCCTTTCAGCGAGCGAATTTACGCAATCGGAGATCTGGTAATGAGTACGTTCGATACGATCGTGAAGTTTTTCCAGGACTGCGGCTTGTTCATATACCCCAGCCTGTTGATCATGGCATCAGGCCTGTCGATTGCGATCGAACGGTTCATCGTTCTGGGTCGCGCGCGGGCCGAAAACCGCAAAGTGTGGGACCGCATCCTGCCGATGTTGCAGGGTGGCAAGTTCCAGCAGGTGCTGGGCTATACGACCAAGTCCGACACGGCGATCGGAAAGATCGTCACCAACGGCCTGGCCCGCCTGCAGACCGCACGGCGTCGCGAAGACATCGACGCCGCGATGGAGGAAGGCATGATGGAGATCGTGCCGCGGCTGGAAAAGCGTACGCACTACATCGCAACCTTCGCCAATGTGATCACGCTGGTGGGTCTGCTGGGCACGATTTCCGGCCTGATCCGTGCATTTACCGCGGTGGCCCAGGTCAACCCGGCTGAGAAGGCCGAGATGCTGTCGGCCAGTATTTCGATCGCGATGAACAACACGGCCTTCGCCCTTGCGGTGGCGATCCCGTTCCTGCTGATCCATTCGTTCCTGAATGCGCGGGCCAGCGAGATCGTCGACAGTCTGGAAGCGGCCAAGATCAGCTTCCTGAACCTGGTCCAGAGCCACTCGCAACAAGAGGTCCGGGGAGCGCACTAGCCATGCGTGTTCGACGCCTGCATAAGCATGCGGCGGCGCTGGAAGTCACCGCGTTCATCAACCTGATCGTGGTGCTCGTGCCGTTCCTGCTATCGACCGCGGTGTTCTCGCGCCTGGCGGTGCTCGAGTTGACGCTGCCCGCTCAATCGAGCGGGGTTGAGCAGCTGAAGGGCGATTTGCAGCTGGAGGTGGTGATTCGGCCCGAAGGGCTGAACGTCGGTGATCGCATCGGCGGCCAGATCCTGTGGATCCCGAACAAGGACACCGGCTACGACTACCACGCCCTTGCCGATCTGATGCTCGAGCTCAAGGCGCGCTTTCCCGACAAGACCGCAGCCTCGATCCTGGCCGAGGCCGGCACGCCGTATGACGTGCTGGTGGGGGTGATGGACGCCGTGCGCGAAACCCACGTGGCGCAGGGAGCCAATGTGGTGCGCGCCGACCTGTTCCCCGACATCTCGATCGGCGACGCACCGATCCGTGCTGCGGAGGCCAAGTCATGAAGCTCACTCCCCTCGAGAGGCGCTCCGAGCGCAAGACCCGCAACGTGTCGCTGGTCGACATGAACCTGGTTTCGCTGATCGACATCTTCACGATCCTGATCTTTTTCCTGCTGTCGAACTCGGCCGACGTCGAGATTCTGCCGAGCAACAAGGCCGTGAAGCTGCCGGAGTCGACCGCCGAGAAACAGCCGCGCGAGTCGATCGTGGTCACGGTCACCCCGAACGACATCCTGGTGCAGGGGCGCAAAGTCGCTCAGGTCGCCGATGTGATGAACCTCGATAGCGATCTGATCGAACCCTTGAAGGCGGAATTGGACTTGCAGGCGGGGCGCCAGGTGATCCGCCCTGAAAACGAGGCGCACACCAAGGCAGTCACGATCATGGGCGACAAGCAGATCCCCTACAAGCTGCTTCGCAAAGTGATGGTCACCTGCGCGCGCGCGAACTTCACCGAAGTCTCGTTCGCGGTTTTGAGAAAGAGCGAGGCGTAATGGCGGCTGCAACGATCGCCTACCGCGCGGCGATTCTGCCGTGGACCGGATCGTCTGCCGACGAAAAGAGGTTTCGGCGGATCCTGGGCCAGGTGATGCTGCTGAGCCTGCTGCTCGGGCTGGCGATCAGGTGGTTGCCGGTGCCGAAGGTCGACCACGAGCAGACCGAGGAGCTCTCACCGCGGCTGGCCAAACTCCTGCTCGAGCACCAGCCCCTGCCGCCTGCACCGGTTATCAAGCCGCAGCCGCTGCCTGAGCCGACCAAGTCGGTGTTGCCCAAGCAGGTGACACCCAAGGTGCGGCCGGAGAAGATCCCGGTGCCCGAGGCGCGCCAGCCGGTCCCCGAGAAACCGCCCGGTGAGGCGCTCGAAGCCGCTCGCAAGAAGGCAGCGGGCGTCGGGCTGCTCGCGATGAAGGAAGAGCTGCAGGAAATGCACGGCGCGCCGCTTGCGCTGCAACTGAAGAACAACATCAAGCAGGGTCCCGGCGTCGGGACCGGCACCGGAGCCGGCGTGGGTTCCGGCCAGGGCCTGGGCATACCCACGCGGTCGATGATCACGTCCAACGCGACCAACGGCAGCGGAGGCATCAACACGGCCGGCTACAGCCGCGACACCGGCGGCGGCGGCCTCGCGGGGCGCGCGACCACGCTGGTGGCGGGGGTGGCCGCAGGAGGCGGAGGAGGCGGTCCCGGTGGCGGAGCTGGCGGAACGTTGCAGCGAGGCGGGGATGGCAAGGCGTCGCGCTCGATCGAAGAGATCAAGCTGGTGTTCGAGCGCAACAAGGGCGCCATTTACGCGATCTACAACCGAGCGTTGCGCGAGGATCCTACGCTGCAGGGCAAGGTCGTGCTGGAGCTGAAGATCGCGCCATCCGGACAGGTCCTGGACTGCAAGATCGTGTCGAGCGAGCTGAAGGATGCGGAGCTCGAACGCAAGCTGCTGGCGCGCATCCGCCAGTTCGATTTTGGCGCCAAGGATGTGGCGCAGATGGTCGTCACCTGGCCTGTAGACTTCCTGCCGTCATGAGAGCTCGGATGATGCTGCCGACCGCAGCGCTGCTGGCGCTGCCGGCGCTCGCTGTTGCGCAGCAGTCCAAGCCGGCCGAGGCCGACCCGGGCATGCGCGTCGTTCCCTATTGCATCGAACCGATGGAATCGATGCCGCAGAAGATCGGCGCCCTGATCGAAGCCCAGTTCCGATGCGAGGCCGGCACGCACCTGAAGCGCGACAGCCGGCCCGTGCGAGTGATACCGAGTGGCGAAGACGGCCGCCCGTTCGTGCTGCGCTTCGATCAGCCGGAAAAGGCGAACGCCTGGTACGTGCGCGGTTTCGCCGTCGAGCCCCAGAAGTAGGGGTCTGCGCATCAGGAAGTCACCCTCTGCCGCAAGCGGGAGAGGGGAGTGCTCTTCCCAACAGCGACGCGGTCAGTCGCCTTCGTGCGCTCGCGCGCCGGCCGAAGCGCCACCCGCCATGCCTGCGCCCTGCGCGAGCGAGGCCATGTATCGATCACCGGCCTGGACCAGCCTGGTTTTCTGGTTCAGCTTGAAGTGCGCCGTCTCCATGCCGCGCGCGATGCTCGACGACATCTCGGCGGGCACATGCGCCTTGAGCCAGGCCTCGAGCTGATCGAGCGGCACGGAGTTCCAGAAGGCCGCCGGCAGGTACTGGGCGACGAACAGAGGGGCGTAGCTCGTAAGAGGGGACGTCAGCGTATCGACGTTGTCGGCGAAGGTGGTCCACGACAGTTGCGGCTGCTGGTCGACCAGCGCCACCACGAGATTCAGGCGAAGTGTCGCGGCCTGCTGCGGAATCTCCTTCGACAGCGCGATATGCGCCGCTTTCTGCGCCAGCTTGGGGTCGTGTGCGCGCATCAGCGCCGCGTAGTAGCGGCGCATTTCCGTCTCGTTCTTCGCGGATTTCGCAACCGCGTGCAGCTGTTCGAATGTCGCATCGTCGGCATGCCGTCCCACCACAAACAGCACCGCCTCCTGGTCGTCGGCGCCGATCGCACTGCGGTTGCCCGCGAACGCGGTGAAGCGCTTGCGCGCCTCGGCGATCGTTGGCGGGTCGCCCCAATCGCCCAGATCCTCGAGCACGAGGCGACGCAGGTTTTGAATGCCCGGCGTTTCGTCCGGCTTCGAGGTCCAGCCGAGCTGCGCAGCGACCGGCTTCAGGATCGAACGGGCATAGGCGGTGAAGGCTTCATGGCCCGCCGTGCCGCGTTCGTCGTACTCGATCGTGGCCAGCGCCATCGTGATCTGGGTCCACGCTCGTTCTTCAAGGCGGTCACCCATGGCGGCGACCAGTGCCAGGTAGGTCGGCAGGTCCTGTTCTCCCACCTCGACCAGGGCCCATTGATCGTCCAGTAAGGCAATCCGATCGCGCCTGGACAAGGTTGCAAACTTCCGGGTGGTGGTCCGCAGCGTGGCGTCGTCGTACAGCGCGCGGTAGAAGCCGATCGCTCCCGCGTTGACGGTCAAGGGCTCGTCGCAGCGGCCTGCCGAGGCCGTTTGTCCGTCCTTGGTCAGCAACAGCGCCTGGGGCGCGCCATCCGACCCGGAGCGGATCTGCAGCGGTACGTTCCAATGGGAAGCGTTCGGATCCGTTCCGCTCAGTAGGAAGCGCCTCTGGGCCAGCGTGATCGTGCGCTTGCCCTCCGGGTCACAGCTCGCCACCACCGACACGAGAGGAAAGCCGGGTTGCGCCTGCCAGGCCGATACGATGGCGCCGACGTCGCGGCCGCTCGCCGCGCTCAGTGAATTCCACAGGTCCGTGGTCGTCGCGTTCGAGTACGCGTGCGCCTTCATGAAGCGCCGAATGCCGTCGCGAAACGCATCCGGGCCCAGGTAGGCCTCCACCATCCGCAGCACGCCTTCGCCCTTGTTGTACGTGATCTGCGGGTCGAATGCATTCTGCGCTTCCAGCTCGTCGGTGACGTGTTGCTGGATCGCGTGAGACGTGACCCGCGCGTCGGCGCCCATCGCCGTTTCCTTGGTGGCGTCCTCGGACTCCCACCAGTTCCAGCTTGGATTGCGCAGATCGGTTTCCTTGGCCGCCATCCACGAAGCAAAGCTTTCATTCAGCCAGATGTCGTCCCACCAGCCCATCGTCACGAGGTCGCCATTCCATTGGTGGGCCATCTCGTGCGCCTGGTCGGCGAAAACCTGCTGGCGGTCGGCGACCGTGCTGGAGGCGGTGACCAGCAGGACCTGGTCGTTATAGGTGATGGCACCCCAGTTCTCCATGGCTCCGGCGAATCCACCCGGAACCGCGATCGAATCGAGCTTGGGCAGAGGAAAGGGGTAGCCAAAGTAGTCGTTGTAGTCGACCAGGATCTGCTCTGCGTTGGCGAGCGCAATGGCTCCGTCCTTCTCCTGGCCGCGAACGGCCCACACGCCCAGTCGGGTTCCGGCTCGATCGGCGGACACCTCGGCCAGATCTCCAGCCGACAATTCGAGCAGATACGTGGGCATCTTCGGAGTCACCGCAAAGCTGACCGTCGCCAGCTTGTCGTGCAGCGTGCGGCTGGTGACCGGCATGTTCGACACGGCGACCCATTCGGCCGGCACGGTGGCGGTCAGACGAAAGGTGGCGCGGAAAGCCGGCTCGTCCCAGCACGGAAACATGCGGCGAGCGTCGGTGGACTCCAATTGGGTGGACAGCAGCAGCCCCTCGCCACCGCCAGGCTTCACATAGTGTTGCGCGAACAGGCCTTGAGGATCCTTTTCTATCTTTCCCTGGTAGGAAAACGTCAGCGTGTGCCGTCCGACCGCGGCCGGCTTTGCGAGCTTCAGCGTCGTCAGCTGCTTCTGATCGTCGGATACGGCGCTCGCGACGGCGTCACCGTCGAGCCGGACGCGGTCCAGTGTCTGGTTGAGGGAATTGAACATGATCGTATCGGTGGCCTGTCGGAAATCGAGCACGATCGATTCCTCGCCAGTCAGCGACAGTGCCATTGCATCCGGAACGATCGCGATCGTGTAATCGATCGGCACGACGTTCTTGGGCAAACGTCCGAACGCCGATTCGAAGGAAAACGGTGCCTGCGCGAACGCGGACCCGGCCGGGGACAGAACGAGCAGAATGCCAGCCAGCGCGGTGCCGGCGAGCGGAACAGCCGTCTTCACCATCGAACGAGCAGCGAATCCTGTGCACATAGATGCCTCTCCCTCATCAGGGTGTTCAGGTCGACCGAGCCTGGCAATGTAGGCGACCGCCCTGGGGTCTGCCATCCGGTTGCGACGAAGTGCCGAATCGGGCGCGTGAAGCGCAAACGGACCGGACGAGACCGTGGCAGGACCCCCGGGACCGCATGCCAATGGCGAAGCGTTCAGTGCTCGGATTTGCGTGCGGCGATCCATTCGTCGATGCGCGATTCCAGTGCGTCGAGCGGCAGCGGACCGTCATCGATCAGCGCGTTATGAAAGCGTCGCAGATCGAATCGATCCCCCAGCGCCGCCTTGGCCTTGGCACGCAACGCCTTGATTCTCAGCTCGCCGATCTTGTAGCCCAGCGCCTGGCCCGGCCACACGATGTATCGATCGACCTCGGACTTGGCGAAATCTTCATTGAGTCCGGCATTGTCGATCAGGTACAGGATCGCCCGGTCGCGTTCCCAACCGAAGGCGTGCAATCCGGTGTCGACCACCAGCCGGCAGGCGCGCATCATCTCGCCCGAGAGTTGGCCGAATTTGGAGTAGGGGTCGGCATAAAAGCCCATTTCGTCGCCGAGGCTTTCCGCGTACAACCCCCAGCCTTCGCTATAAGCGACGAAGAACCCGAAGCGGCGGAAGTCCGGCAGATCCTTCAGTTCCTGCGCGCGCGCGATCTGAAGGTGATGTCCTGGAACCGCCTCGTGCAGCAGCAGGTCTTCCATGTTGTATTTGGGGCGCGTGCGCAGATGGTTCACGTTGGCCTCGAAGAACCCGGCCCGCGTTCCATCACCGCTGCCGCGGATGTAGTGCTCGGCGTTGTCGCACTCGTAGGCGGGCATCGCCCGGATTCCATACGGCAGCCGCGGCAGCTCGGCGAACAGCTTGGGCAGCTCGGCGTCGGCCCGCTTCGCGATGTCGCGATAGTCGGTCAGCATGTCCTCCGGCTTGTCGTAGTAGAACTGCGGCGACTCGTGCAGGAAGCGTACGAAGTCGGGGCGGGACCCCTTGAATCCGGTGCGCGCCATCACGGATTCCATCTCGGAACGGATCCGCGCGACCTCGCGCAGTCCGAGGTCACGAATCTCACGCGCCGTCAGCGCCGTCGTGGTGCTGCTGGCAACCAGCGCCTGATAAAAATCGGCGCCACCCGGCAGCTTTGTGGCACCCAGCGCCTTGCGGCGGCCCGCCGCGGGCAGATACGTGGTCTGGTAGAACTGCTTCAAATCCCGGAACGCCGGCATCACCTGTTCCGAGAGCAGTTGGCGCGCGCTGTTGGCCAGCCGCTTCTGATCGGCCTCGGCGATCTCCGGCGGGAACCTGGAAAACGGAAGGAAAAGCGGCGACTGCGCCGGGTCGGCTGGGCTCTGCGCATCGAGCTGCTCGGGAACACGCTGGACCGCGACAGCGGGCTGCAGCCAACCCGCGTCGACCGCGGCCTGCATCTGTTGCCGGTACTGACCGAGCAGCCGCGGAATTGCGCCCAGGCGTTTCAGGTAGGCCTCGTAGTCGGCGACCGTCCCGAAGGGTGTTGATTTCGCGAGCAAAGGCAGCGAGAACTGCGGACCGGACATTTGCGTGACAGGCGACCCGCCCATCTGGGGAGAGTCAGTGGCGCCGAACGGCAGGTCGGAGAAGAAACTGTCGACCCGGGTCCGGTTGACCGCGATCGTGGTCAATACCTGCAGCGAAACGCGGTTTTGCGCAGTCAGCTGGGAGGGATCGAACGACTTAAGCTGCTTCAGCAGGTCGGCCCAATGCGCCCTGCGAGCCTGCACTGCTTCGGGCGACTGATCCGTCAGACGATCGTTGTAGCGGTTGTTGCCCCGCAGCGTTGCGCTCTCGGGATTGTCGCGTTCAGTCCACTCCCAGTGATCGGCCATCAAGGTGCTGAAGCGCTGGTCCGCATTGACCTCATTGGCCTGATTGACCTGCGCGAGCGCCGATTGCACCAGCAACACGGCGATCAGGCTGAACGCGGCCGATCGGCTCGCGCCGCCGGCCCTGCCGCTGCCCGCGCCGTTGCCTCGGCCGTTCTCTCCATTGATCGTTCGCATGATTCGGAACCACCAACCATCGAGGAGAGCGGCGATCATGCAGCCTGAGTCCGTCAACGGTCAAATTGCCTGTTGGGTCGAGGTGGCCTGATGCGCGCGAGTAAACTTGCCGGACCCTTCAAAATGATGATGAGGCTGCAGCACACCTTGCTGATGGCGATCCTTGCGCTGGCGGCGCAGGGCGCCGGCGCTTCGACCGGCCAGGAGCGGGCGGCAGCGGCGGGTGCGCCCCTGATTGGTCGGCCGGCGCCTGCGCTCGTGCTTGAAACGATCGACGGCGGGCGCATCGACCTGGGTGCCGCGTACGGCAAGAAAGCCATCTACCTGAAGTTCTGGGCGACGTGGTGCGTGCCGTGCCGCGAGCAAATGCCGCATTTCGAGCGCACGTTCGAGAACGAGGGTTCCGACCTGCTGGTGGTTGCGGTCGATACGGGATTCAATGAATCCAGGGACGATGTCATCGCGTACCGGCGCGAGCGTGGGTTGAAGATGCCCATCGTGATCGACGACGGTCGGCTCGCGGCCGCCTTCAACCTGCGGGTGACTCCGCAGCACGTCGTGATCGGGCGCGACGGCCGCATCGCTTACATCGGACATCTGGTGGACGAGCACCTGGAGCAGGCCCTGGGTGCCGCGCGGCGCGATCCTGCGAAAGTGGCATCGGCCGCGCTCGCGTCGGCGCCGGGCATTCACTACGCAATCGGCGATCGCGCGCCCGACCTGAAACTGTTTGGAATCGACGGACGCAGCGTGCCGGCCGTCGATGCGGCGGGCCATCGCCCATTGGCGATCGTGTTCCTCTCGCCCTGGTGCGAATCGTACTTCGCACAAAGCAGGCCGGCGCGAGCGCGCGCCTGCGCTTCCGCGCGCACTCAGATCGACGCGTTGGCGACCGACTCGCGCGTCCGCTGGGTCGGCATTGCCT
>DATBCI010000326.1:0-18930 GCA_036270555.1 Burkholderiaceae bacterium | reverse complement strand
CTGGTCGAGCAGATCGACCTGAACAGCTGGGTGACGATGTCCGTGCAGCGCGCGATGGAGAACATCGGCAACCGGCTGCAGGACGGCCTGGCCTTCCTGGCCACGGTGGGCTCAACCGCTCCCTTTGTCGGCCTGTTCGGTACGGTCTGGGGTATCTACCACGCACTGACTGCGATCGGCATCGCGGGCCAGGCCTCGATCGACAAGGTGGCCGGTCCGGTGGGCGAGGCGCTGATCATGACCGCGATCGGTCTGGCGGTCGCGGTGCCGGCCGTGCTCGGCTATAACTGGCTGGTGCGTCGTAACAAAGTCGCGATGGAAAACGTCCGCACGTTCGGAGCGGACCTGCACATGGTGCTGCTGGGCGCCTCCGCTAAGGGGATGGCCGAGGCCGGAAAGCGATAGAGGTTCGCCATGGCGATGACGGTGGGCCCGCCGGAAGGCGGCGAGGACGAACTGGTCTCAACGATCAACACCACGCCGCTGGTGGACGTGATGCTGGTGCTGCTGATCATCTTCCTGATCACGATCCCGGTCGTGATCCATCTGGTGCCGTTGCAGCTGCCGAAGGAACGCAACCAGGTGCGGCAGACCAAGCCGGAGAACATCACGATCTCGGTGAACCGGGAAGGCGACGTGTTCTGGGGCCTGGAGCGCATTACGGACAACGAGCAGATCGTCAAGCGCTTGAAGGAGAAGGCGGTACTGGATCCGCAGCCCGAAGTTCATATCCGCGGTGATCTTCAGGCGCGCTATGAATCGATCGGCCGGGTCGTGTTCGACTGCCAGCGCGCCGGCATCGTGAAAGTCAATTTCATCATCGAGCCCCCCGTCGCGGGCGGCTGAGCTGGAGCCAGGTTATGGCCATGAACGTAGGACCGAGCGCCGGCGGCGAGCCGGAGGTGATGGTCGACATCAATACGACGCCCTTGATCGACGTCATGCTGGTGCTGCTGATCATGCTGATCATCACGATCCCGATCCAGCTGCACTCGGTCAACCTGAACATGCCGGTCGGAAATCCGCCGCCGCCGCCCACTCCGCCGGTCGTGGTCCAGGTCGACGTCGACTTCGACGGCACGATCTATTGGGACGGAAAGCCGCTTCTCGATCGCGATGCCTTGGAGGCGAATTTGAGAGCGGTGGCGGCCCAGCCCACGCAACCTGAGCTGCATCTGCGGCCGAACAAGCTCGCCACCTACAAGTACGTGGCCGAAGTGCTTGCCTCAGCCCAGCGCCTGGGTGTGACCAAGATCGGACTGGTTGGCAATGAGCAATTCATCCAGTAATCGCGTCGCGGTCCGGATCGCGGTCGTCGCCCTGCTGGCTTGGGGCTGGAGTTGGCCGGCGCCTGCGCAGGAGGCCGCCAAACCGGCGGAGAGCGCCAAGCCGCCCGAAAACACCGTGCGGGCCGAGGTCGGCAAGCCGATCCAGGCCGCGCGCGACCTGATTCAGGCCAAGAAATACCGGGACGCGCTGGCCAAGGTGCATGAGGCCGAGGCGGTACCGAACCTGACTCCCTACGAGAAATTCGCGATCGATCTGACGCGAGGCTCCGCGGCGCAGGGTGCCGGTGACACGGACGTGGCGATGAGCTCGTTCGAGTCGGTGGTGGCGTCCGGTCGCCTGCCTGCAGCCGATCAACTGAGAGTGATCGGTGCCATTGCGGAGATGCGCTACCAGCTGAAGGATTACGCCAAGGCGATCGCGTGGGGCACGCGCTACGAAAAGGAGGGCGGCAACGACCCGGGGATCCATCAGGTCCTGATTCAGAGCTATTACCTGAGCGGCGAAAACGCCAACGCGGCGCGGCTGCTGAAGGAACAGATCGAGGCGGACGAGAAGGCCGATCGCGTGCCGTCGGAGGAAAAGCTTCAGTTCCTCGCCAGCTGTTACGTGAAGATGAACGACAACGCCGGCTACGTTCAGGCGCTGGAGAAGCTGGTTGCCCACTATCCGAAGAAGAGCTATTGGGCGGACTTGATTTCGCGCGTCCGGCGCAAGCCCGGATACTCGGAGCGCCTGGACCTGGATGTGCTGCGGCTGCAACTGGCGACCGGCAATCTCAGCAAATCGGCTGAATACATGGAGATGGCGCAACTCGCGCTGCAGGCCGGATTTCCGTCCGAGGCGAAGAGAATCATGGACCAGGGATACGCGGCCGGTCTGCTGGGCAAGGGAGCGGAGGCCGAGCGGGAAAACCGCCTGCGCGATCTGGCCAACAAGCAGGCCGCGCAGGACGCGAGCTCGCTGGGCCAGGGAGACTCGGAATCGTCCAGCGCAAAGAATGGCGACGCCCTGGTCGCGATCGGCTACAACTACGTCCTGAATGGGAAAGCCGATCGCGGCCTGGCCCTGATGGAGCAGGGGCTGAAACAGGGACCATTGAAACACCCGGAAGAAGCCAAGCTGCACCTGGGGCTTGCCTATGTGCAGGCTGGCCAGAAGGCCAAGGCGATCCAGCTGCTGCAGACGGTGCACGGCAACGACGGTGCCGCTGACCTGGCGCGTCTTTGGGTCCTGCAGACGAACCGGAACGGATAAGTTCTGCCGATGAAACGGGAAGCCAGCCTGAGCAACGCGGCGTTAATGGCGCGGCGGCGTGCCGCGATCGCGCGCGGGGTCGGCCAGGTACACGAAATCTTCGTCGACCACGCGCGCGATTGCGAAGTGTGGGATGTCGAAGGACGGCGCTACGTCGATTTCGCCGGCGGCATCGGGGTGGTCAATACGGGCCACTGCCATCCCAAGGTGGTGGCGGCGGTCGCACAGCAGTTGCAGCGGGTCACCCACACCTGCTTTCAGCTGCTCGCCTATGAACCGTACGTCGAACTGGCCGAACGCCTGTTGAAACTGATGCCGGGCGATTTCGCCAAGAAGGCGATCTTCATGTCCACCGGCGCCGAAGCGGTTGAAAACGCGATCAAGATTGCACGCGTCCACACGCGCCGTCATGCCGTGATCTCGTTCGGCGGAGCTTTTCACGGGCGCACCCACATGGCGATGGCGCTCACCGGCAAGGTGGCACCGTACAAGGCGGGCTTCGGACCCTTTCCGCCGGGCATCTTCCATGCGCAATTTCCCAATGCGCTGCACGCAATCAGCACCGACCAGGCCCTGGCATCGGTGGAGCACCTCTTCAAGTGCGACGTCGCGCCCGACGAGGTCGCCGCACTGATCGTCGAGCCGGTTCAGGGAGAGGGCGGCTTCTACGTCGCGCCGTTCGAGTTTCTGCGCGAGCTGCGCGCGCTGTGCGACCGGCACGGCATCGTGCTGATCGCGGACGAAATTCAAAGTGGCGCAGGTCGTACGGGCCGTTGGCTCGGGATCGAGCATTCGGGCGTCGTGCCTGACCTGGTCACGATGGCCAAGTCGATGGCGGGCGGGTTTCCGATCTCGGCCGTGCTGGGGCGAGCCGACATCATGGACGCGCCGGGCCCCGGCGGCCTCGGCGGCACCTACGCCGGCAGCCCGCTCGCATGCGCGGCGGCGCTGGCGGTGCTGGATGTGTTCGACGAGGAGCGGCTGCTGGAAAAGGGTGCACGCCTCGGCGAGCGGCTTCAACAAGGCATGCGGCAGATCGCCGCGCGCTGCCCGGCCATCGCCGAAGTGCGGGGCCTGGGTCCGATGGTCGCGATCGAGCTGATCGCCGGTCGCGCTGACCAGCCCGACGCCGAGCTGACGCGGCGCGTCGTCACCGAAGCTGCCAAGCGTGGGCTGGTCCTGATCTCGTGCGGCACTTACGCCAACGTGATCCGGATCCTGGTGCCGCTGACGGCGTCCGACGCGCTGATCGACGAAGGACTCAAGCTCCTGTCCGACAGCGTCGCCGCCGTCCTGAGCTGATTCCTGACCCTCACCCCCGACCCCTCTCCCGCTCGCGTGGGAGAGGGGAGAAAAGCGCCTTCTGCCGCTCGCGTGGGAGAGGGGAAAAAGCCTCCCCCTCTCCCGCTTGCGGGAGAGGGGCCGGGGGTGAGGGTGGTCAACCAGATATCTACGGCTGCAACGCTTCGGCCGCATCCACGAATTTGTAGCCGAGCGCTGAGGCTACAGCGCGGTTGGTCATGCGTCCGTGCAGGATGTTCAGCCCGTTGCGCAGGTGCTTATCCTCCAGCAGCGCCCTGCGATACCCCTTGTTGGCCAGCCCCAGCACGAACGGCAGCGTCGCGTTGTTCAGCGCGAAAGTCGACGTGCGCGGAACCGCACCAGGCATGTTGGTCACGCAGTAGTGGATCACGCCGTCGACCACGTAAGTCGGTTCGTCGTGCGTCGTGGGACGGGACGTCTCGCAGCATCCGCCCTGGTCGATGGCGACATCGACGATCACGGATCCCGGTTTCATCCGGCGCACGGTCTCGGCCGTGACCAGCTTGGGGGCGGCCGCGCCTGCCACCAGGACTCCGCCAATCACGAGGTCCGCCGACGTGCAGTGTTGCTCGATTGCGGCACGTGTCGAGAACACCGTGTTCAGCGGGCGTCCGAACTGCCGCCACAACGCCCGCAGCGCATCGACGTTGCGATCGATCACCCACACCTCGGCCGCCATTCCGAGGGCGATGTGCACCGCGTGGGTGCCGACCACGCCGCCGCCGATGACGACGACCTTGGCCGGATCCACGCCCGGCACTCCACCCAGCAGGACGCCCAGTCCGCCATGCGCCTTCTCCAGGAAGTAGGCGCCGGCTTGGATCGACATGCGGCCGGCCACCTCGGACATCGGCGCCAGCAGCGGCAACCCGCCCGAGTCGGAGGTGACCGTTTCGTATGCGATGCACACGGCACCGCTTTCGATCAGGTCGCGTGCCTGGTCCGGATCGGGCGCCAGATGCAGATACGTGAACAGAACCTGGTCCGGCCGCAATAGTTTGCGTTCCACCGGTTGCGGTTCCTTGACCTTCACCACCATTTGCGCCTGTGCGAAGATTTCCCTCGCGTCGGCCACGACGCTGGCGCCGGCGCCCTCGTACAGCGCGTCCGTCAGCCCGACCCCCTGCCCGCAGCCGGACTGGACGATCACCTGGTGGCCATGCTCGGTGAGCTCACGCACATTGGCCGGGGTCAGCCCGACGCGGTATTCGCGGACCTTGATCTCTGTGGGTACTCCGATCAGCACGGTGGCTTCCTCCTGTTGCGTCGAGCTTGGCCCGGATCGCGCTCAGCTCGTCGCTTGAGTCGCCCGCCGCCCTACCTGCAGCATCCCCTCGCGGTACGCGGCTGCCTGCTCTTCGGCACGCCGGCGTTCGTTGCGAGCCATCCACAGCGATCCGGTCAGCACACCGATCGACACGATCGCCACCGACAGCGTGGCAACCGCATTGACGGTCGGATTCAGGCCCAGCCGCGCGCGCGCGAAGATCACGATCGGCAGCGTGCTGACTCCCGGGCCGCTCAGAAACGAGCTGGTGACCACATCGTCGAGCGAAATCGTGAAGGTCAGCAGCCAGGCCGAAACCAGCGATTGCGCGATCATCGGCAGCGTAATCCGCATGAAGACCTGGAACGGGCGGCAACCCAAATCCATCGCCGCCTCCTCGAGCGACTTATCCATGCCCAGGAGTCGGGATTGGATCACCACCGCCGCGTAGCAGGTGCAGATCGAAGTATGGCCGATCCAGATCGTCACGATGCCCCGCTCGCTGAAGATGCCGAACAGCCTTGCGCAGGTGACGAAGAACAGCAGCAGGGAAACGCCGGTGATCACTTCGGGCACGACCAGCGGCGCGTTGATGTGCGCGATGAACACGGTGCGCCCGACGAAGGTCCGATAGCGCACCAGCGCGAAGGCGGCCAGCGTGCCCAGCACGATCGAAGCCGAGGCGGTCATCAACGCGACCTTCAGCGATGTCGTGAAGCCGCTGATCAGCTCGGCGTCGTGCACGATCTCGCCGTACCAGTGCAGCGAAAAGCCGCTCCACAGCGTCACCATCTTCGATTCGTTGAATGAAAACGCGATCAGCGTCGCGATCGGTATGTACAGGAATGCGTAACCGAACGCGAGCCAGGCGCGGCCAAAGGCGCTGTTCACGTTCCGCTGCCCCGGCCGACCCCGCGGGTCTGGTAGTGATTGAAGATGGCCAGCGGAATCAGGATCAGCACGACCATCGACACCGCCACCGCCGAGGCCATCGACCAGTCGACGTTCTTGAAGAACTCATCCCACAGAACCTGCCCGATCATGTAGGTCGAGGTGCCGCCCAGCAGCTCCGGAATCACGTACTCGCCGATCGATGGAATCAGCACCAGCATCGAGCCGGCGACGATCCCGGGAATCGACAGCGGCACCGTCACCAGCCAGAACGTGCGCAGCGGCGTCGATCCCAGGTCGGCCGCCACCTCCAGCAGCCGCAGGTCCATTTTCACCAGGTTTGCATACACCGGCAGGATCATGAACGGCAGATAGGTGTACACCATGCCGACCATCATCGAAAACGCCGTGTGCATCATCTTGATCGGGGTGTCGATCAGGTGCAGCCCGAGCAGCAGGTTGTTGACGACGCCGTTGTCGTCGAGCAGACCCTTCCACGCGTACACGCGCAGCAGATAGGAAGTCCAGAACGGCAGCGAGACGAGCATCAGGAGCGCCGGCCGCCAGGCGGCGGGCGACCGTGCCATGAAGTAGGCGAACGGATAGCCGATGATCAGGCAGATCACCGTGTTCAGCGTTGCGAAGCCGATCGACTTCAGGTATGTGCCCAGGTACAGCCAATCGGTCGTGAGGTAGATGTAATTGGAGAATTTCAGCCGCAGCGTCAGGGTGCCGTCGTCCCAGCTCAGCAGGTCCTGAAAGCGCACGCCGAGGGCCTCCGACACGCTGATCCGGAGCACCACCAGGAACGGCAGCGAGAAGAACAGCAGCAGGAAGAGGTAGGGCACGCCGATCACCGTGTGCCGGCCCCATCCCTGCATCCAGGCGCGCGCGCTCATCATTGCGTCAGCACCACCATGGAATCGGGCGCGCAGGTGGCGTAGACCTCGGATCGGACCGCGATCAGCGACGCGTGGCGCTCGGTGTTCGGTATCGAAACCTGCAGCCGCAGGCCGCTGTCGAGCTCGATCCGGTAAAGCGACGAAGCTCCGAAATAGGCCCGCTCCGAGATGCGTCCGTGCAGGCAATTGGTGCTCGTGTCGGCCGGCGCTTGCAGCTGCAAGTCGATCTTCTCGGGACGCAGCGCGACGCTCACCGCCTGGCCGATCACACCGGTGATGCCATGGCCGATGTAGAAGCGTCCGTGCGGAGTGGCGATCACGCAGTGGTCGGTCTCGTCCGCCTCGAGCGTGCCGTCGAACAGGTTGACGTTGCCAATGAAATCGGCGACGAACCGGCAGCTCGGCGTCTCGTAGATCTCGTTCGGACGCCCGACCTGCAGCACCTGCCCGCAATCCATCACGGCCATCCGGTCGGCCATCGTCATCGCCTCTTCCTGGTCGTGTGTGACGATCAGGCACGTCACCCCGACCTTCTTGACGATATTGGACAGCTCGAACTGGGTCTGCTCGCGCAGTTTCCGATCGAGGGCAGCCAGCGGCTCGTCCAACAGCAGCAACTGCGGTTCCAATGCCAGGCTCCTGGCCAGAGCCACCCGCTGCTGCTGACCGCCCGAGAGCTGGTGCGGTTTGCGCCGCGCGTAGGGCTTCAGTTGCACCAGCGCCAGCATCTTGTCGACCTGCTCGACGACGCGCGCGCCCGGCCAGCCGTGCCGCTTCAGGCCGAACGCGATGTTCTCGCTCACGGTCAGGTGTGGAAACAGCGCATACGACTGGAACATCATGTTGATCGGGCGGTCGTAGGGCCGCAGCCTGGAAATTTCTGCGCCACCCAGGTAGATGCTGCCGGCGCTGGGCGCTTCGAAGCCCGCCAGCATCCGGAGCAGGGTGGATTTTCCGCTTCCGGAGGAGCCGAGCAGAGCGAAGATCTCGCCGCGCGCGATCGACAGCGACACCTCGTCGACGGCGGTCACCTCGTCGAAGCGCTTGGTCAGCCGCTCGACTCGCAGAAAATTCGCGTCGCCCGCCGCCGCATTCGGCTGCATGCGTGCATCTCCCCCCAAAATCCGCCGTCGTCCGCGACTTGGGCCGGCCTACAGCCCCGTCTTGAATGTCGTGTAAAGGCGCGTCCGCAGCCGCCGGACATCGTTGGCGACCGCGTCGGGCGGGACCAGCTTGTCCAGGTTTTCCCCTTCGACCAGCTGCAAGCGGTTCGCCATCACCTCCGGCCTGATGTACCTGTCGGCAGCGCGCACCGCGCTGGCCGTGAAGGCCTTGTTGACGACGCCCGCTTGCACCTGCGGCCGGTAGATGTAGCTCATCCACCGATAGGCGTTCTCGACGTGCGAGGCGTCGACCGGAATGGCCATCGTGTCGAAGTACAGCACGGCCCCCGATCTTGGAAGCAGGACCTGGATGTTCTGACCGTTCCTGGCCTCTCTGGCGCGCGCGGCCGCCAGTGCGATATCGCTGCTCCACCCGATCGCGACGCACACCGACCCGGAGGCCATCTCGTTGATATATCCGGACGAGGAGAACAGCGTCACATACGGTCGGATCACGCTCAACATCCGGGCCGCTTCCTGATAGTCCGCCGAGTGGTTGCTGTACGGAGGCTTACCCTGGTAGCGCAGCGCGGACGGAAACACCTCATCCGCCGAATCCAGGAACGACACCCCGCATACCTTCAGCTTGCTTGCGTACTCGGGCTTGAACACCAGATCCCACGCGTCCGACGGCATCGGCAGGCTGCCCAGCGCGGCCTTGACCCTGTCGACATTGATTCCGATCGTTGTGATGCCCCATGCCCACGGCACCACGTAACGGTTGCCCGGATCGACGATCGCGAGCTGCTTCAGGATCCACGGATCGATGTTCGAATAGGTGGTGATCTTGCTTTTGTCCAGCGGCTTGAGCAGGCCGCTTTCCAGTTCCAACTTGGCCCAGTGCGATGACGGCACCACGATGTCATATCCGGTGTGGCCCGCCACCAGCTTGGCGTACAGCGTTTCATTGGCATCGAAGGTGTCGTAGCGCACCCTGATGCCCGTTTCCTTCTCGAAATCCTGTACCGTCGTCTCGCCGACGTAGTCGGACCAGTTGTAGACGTTCAGGACCTTTTCGTCGCTGTGCTGGGCTGCCCCGGATGGACCACAGCCGGCGATCACCGCCAGCTGCAGGATCGCGGCGGCGGTCACGCCAACGCGCATCCAACGATTCGAATTGATCAAATGCCGGCCCCAAGAACGGTCAGACGTGCAGCAGCAGGTGCTCGCGTTCCCACGAGCTGATCACCTTCATGAATTCGTCGTACTCCAGCTCCTTGACCAGCTGGTAGATCTTGGCAAAGCGCTCGCCGACCGCGTGGGCCAATTCCGGAGTATCGCCCAGCAGGTTCAATGCTTCCGACATCGTGCGCGGCAGTTCGTATTCGACGTGGTACGCGTTGCCGCTCGATTCTTCGCTCGGCTCCAGCCGCTCCTTCATGCCCAGGTAGCCGCAGGCCAGCGTCACGGCGGTGGCGACATAAGGATTGGCGTCGGCGCCGATCACGCGATTCTCGACGCGGCGTGCTTCCGGCGACGAGCGCGGAACCCGGATTCCGACCGTGCGGTTGTCACGGCCCCAACGGATATTGATCGGCGCCGCCGAGTGCCGGACCAGGCGCCGATACGAGTTCACGTACGGGGCCAGGAACGCCATGGCCGCCGGCAGGTACTTCTGCAGGCCGCCGATGTAATGGCGGAACGCGTCCGAGGGCGAGCCGTCGATGTTGGAGAAGATGTTGCGTCCGGTCCTGCGGTCGAGCACGCTCTGGTGGATATGCATCGCGCTGCCGGGTTCATTGGCCATCGGCTTGGCCATGAACGTCGCGTACATCTTGTGCCGCAGCGCCGCCTCGCGCAACGTCCGCTTGAAGTAGAACACGCGGTCGGCCAGATCGAGCGGATCGCCATGCAGGAAATTGACCTCCATCTGGCCGGCGCCGATCTCGTGGATCAGCGTGTCCAGTTCCAGGCCCATCACCTCGCACCACTTGTAGATGTCCTCGAACAGCGGGTCGAATTCGTTGACCGCGTCGATGCTGTAGTGCTGCCGGCTTGTCTCGGACCGGCCGCTGCGGCCGACCGGCGGCGACAGCGGGAAATCCGGATCGGTGTTCTGCGCGATCAGGTAGAACTCGACTTCGGGCGCCACGATCGGCTCCAGGCCCTCCAGCGCGTACAGTTCGCGTACCCGGCGCAGCACCGAGCGTGGCGCGAAGTCGACCAGGCGGCCGTCGGCGAAGTAGCAATCGTGGATGATCTGCGCCGTGCGACTTGGTGCGGGCACCCACGGCACGACGCACACCGTCGTGGGGTCCGCCAGCAGCTCCATGTCGAAATCGCTGGGCGAGATGATCGCATCGTATTCTTCGCTGTCCGGCGCTTCGCCGGTGACCGTCATCGCCAGGACCGACTCGGCCAGCCGCATGCCGCGATCCTGCGTGAACTTGGTGCGAGGCAGGATCTTGCCCCGCGCTACTCCGGTCAGATCAGGGACCAGGCATTCGACTTCGTCGACCTGGTTATCGTCGAAGAAGCGTTCCAGGTCCGCCTGGGTGAAGTCCGCTCGCAGCGCCATGATGCTGGATCAGGCCGCCCGGGACAGCCCCGCCTTCGCCGCTGTCGCGGCTTCGGCGGGCGATCGTGCCAGGCGGCGCGCTTGCGCCAGGCGGCAGGCGTCTCCGAATGCGCGAAAGATCGACAGCGAGGCCGGGTTCTCCAGCACCTTCCACTCCGGGTGCCACTGCACCCCCAGAGCGAAACCCGGATGCGCGCTGATATGGACCGCCTCGACCGTACCATCGGGCGCACTGGCCTCGATGCGCAGTCCGGGTGCCAGCCGATCGATCGCCTGTCCATGCAATGAATTGACCTGCAATTCGGGCACCCCCAGGATCCGATCCAGCTCCCCACCGCCCACGATGTTGATCGAATGCGAGGGCCCGTACTGCTCGTCGAGGGCGTGATCGGGATCGGCTCGATGATCGAATCGACCGGGCTCCTCATGCACGGCCTGGTGCAGCGACCCGCCCAACGCGACGTTGACTTCCTGCAGACCGCGACAGATGGCGAACAGCGGCAGGGCGCGCTGCACTGCGAGGCGCACCAGCGGCAGCGTGACTCCGTCGCGTCCCTGATCGAGTGGAAGTTCCGGATCGCGCACGGCCTGGCCGAAATGCATCGGATGCACGTTGGCCGGCGAGCCAGTCAGCAGCACGCCGTCGGCCAGTTCCAGGTAAGCGCCCAGGTCCGTCGTAGGCCCGCTTGGCACCAGCACCGGATGACAGCCGGCGCCCGCATCAACGGCGTCGGCATATTTGCGCCCCAGGATGTAGAAGGGGTGGCCGCCGAGCACCCGGTTGTCACACGGAATCAGGACAAATGGCGCACGCGCACGCTCCGCGCTGGCACCCGATCGATGTTCGTCGACTGACAGAATCTCACCCTTGCAGGGAACCGGACAGGCGTTATTTTATGCCAGCGCCGCCCTAGTGGTCTTCTCTGCCTGCGAGTCTATCGGATTCGATGTCAGGCCGGATAGACTGCGCCACAACACAGCGAAAACCCGACTTTGAGCAACGATGTCGTTGGCGGAGCTTCGTTCCAGTGGCACACCTCACCCGAGCCGCAAGGGCGAGCGAGGCCCGTTGCTCCGCCTCGACGATCCTTTGGTGCGCCGCTCGTACTACGAGGCAAGCGCGCAGCGAACCGCTCAGTACCCATCGCTGCAAACGGACATCGTTTGTGATGTCTGCGTGGTCGGCGGCGGGCTGGCGGGCCTTTCGGCCGCGATCGACCTGGCCGACGCCGGTTTTACGGTCGCTGTACTCGAAGCCCGGCGGGTGGGCTGGGGGGCGTCGGGCCGCAACGGCGGGCAGGCGCTGGTCGGCCTGGCGTGCGACATGCAGGTGGTCGAGCGCCAACTCGGCCATGAGCGTGCGCGGCAGGTATGGGATGCAACGGTGGAGGCGATCGAGCTGATTCGTGCGCGCTGCCGGCGTTTTGAAATCGATTGCGAATGGCGGGATGGGTGCATGGCGGCCGCTGTTACCGAGCGGCGTGCCGCCGAGCTGGCGCCATGGATCGAGGCGTTGGCGCGCGATTACGGCTACGAGCGGATGAGGGTGATCGACCGCGCCGAACTGCCGCAATGGATTGCCAGTTCCCGATATCAGGGGGCCGTGTTCGATGCCGGCAGCGGGCATCTGCACCCGCTGAAGTACACGCTCGGCCTGGCGCGCGCGGCGTGCGGCCTCGGTGTGAAGATTTTCGAGGGCACCCGCGCCATCGCAGTGCGGCCGGGTCGGCTGACCGAAGTGCAGACATCCCAGGGGCGCGTGCATTGCTCGCAAGTACTGCTGGCGGGCAACGTGTACCTGGACCATCTGATGCCGCAACTGGCGTCGCGCATCATGCCGGTGGGCACGTTCATCGCCGCCAGTGTTCCGCTCGGCACCGAGCGGGCCGCCCAACTGCTGCCGCACGGCACGGCCGTGTCGGACACCCAGTGGGTGCTCGACTACTTTCGACTTTCGCGCGATGAGCGGATGATTTTCGGCGGCCGCGTCAGCTACAGCACGATCGCGCCGCTGCGGCTGCCCGAGGCGATGCGGCGCCGCATGGTCGGCGTGTTCCCTCAGCTGGCCGACGTTCCGATCGAATTCGCTTGGGGTGGCTACGTCGATATCACGATGAATCGCGCGCCGGACTTCGGGCGTGTGGCCGACAACGTTTATTACCTCCAGGGCTTCTCCGGACATGGTCTGGCGCTGACCGGCCTGGCTGGGCGACTCGTGGCCGAAGCGATCCGCGGCAGCGCGTCGCGCTTCGACCTGTTCGCCGCCATCAAGCACCGGGACTTCCCTGGGGGCCGATGGCTTCGAACGCCGTTGCTCGTTCTTGCGATGGCGTGGTACCGAATGCGAGACGTGATCGGCTAGGGCTCGAGCGTCACCCGAACGACTTCGTCCACGGGGTGCCCTGGCGGCTCGAACGTCCAGAGCGACAGGGCCCGCTTGACCTCCTCATCCAGTACGCCGGGCGGCGAGGCCTCCAGGACATCGACCTGGTCCACCTTTCCTTCGGGCGTGATCCACAGTCGCACCTGTGCATGACCCTCGACGATTCCGTCGTGCACCGCCTTGGCGGGAATCCGTGGCGGATCCTGGCGCAACGGTCGCAACGCAGTTGAAGTGCTGCTCTGTTCAACCGCCTGCGCGCTTGCAACTTCGGTGTCCGATGGGGCGTTGGCCGTCTCGGGAGCTGTCGCCGCGGGCGTGACCGGTTGCGCAGCAGGCGTCTGAGCCACACCCGGCGGCGCCGCTGGGGCCTCGCGGGCAACAACCGGCACTTTGAGTGTCTTCGTCGGGTGCCTCTGCGGTGCAACGCGCGACGCAGGGTGCGCTGGCGCCTCGGGTGCGACGTGCGGCACGCGCACCGCGGGAGACGCCGTTGCCAGGCCGGACCCGGGCGCCGCCCGGATGGGTGACGGACCATCGGACGGGCGGCCGCCAGCGTCGCCGGCCGGCATCGGTCGGCTGAATGGATCGGTCGGCGCTTGCTGGTAGTCGTTCCACCAGGTGTGGCTTGACTCGGTACGGAAACGATGGGCCAACCAGTTGCTGCCAGCGATCGTCAGCATCAGGACCAAGAAAAACCACGCCAGTGGGTGCTCGTCCACCGAAAAGGGACCTGCGGGTGCCGGCTCGCGCCTTGGCGTAATGACGGCCGGCGGGAAAAAGCGCGCCGCTGGAGCATCGTATGCGGGCCGAGGATCGCGTGCCCGTGCAGCATCGCGCGGCGGCGTACGATCGCGCGTGCCGCTGGCGGAGGGCGCCTCAAGCAGGGTTGCACTGACTTGCGTTATGGCGCCGGTGGAGTCCGCAGCGAGCTTTGGATCGACCCGCTTCACCAGGCCTTTTGCTTCGAGTTCCGCCAGCAGGCTCAGGAGCTTCAGTTTCTCGGAGCCAAAGAGCTCGGCCAGCTCGGCCAGCGTGCGGCGTCCGTCCACCATGATCAGCAGGTGTCGTTCGAGCGACGAAAGCTGTCCGCCGTCG
Source organism: Burkholderiaceae bacterium (assembly GCA_036270555.1). Lineage (GTDB taxonomy): Bacteria > Pseudomonadota > Gammaproteobacteria > Burkholderiales > Burkholderiaceae_F > VBCK01. The sequence continues at coordinate 4,844 of DATBCI010000326.1, read as the reverse complement.
ATGGCCGCCAACTTGACGACGCCACGCGATGATTTGCGGTAGACCAGAGCGCCGCCTAGCGCGGGTCGAGTAACGCTTTCGGCCACAGTCGAAGTTAAGATGCCCATTGTTGTCACGCTAGCTTTGCCGTGAACGCGAGAGCTTTCAATCAGGTTTGTCCCGTAATGGGGTCGCAGGGACACCATTCGGAAATCCATTGAGGTCGTTGTGGTTGATGCGGTGAACGTCGAGCGCGCCGATCTGGCGATGCGCAATTGGCAGGGCGCCGGATCGGCACGCCTGGCGATTGGCTCGGATGCGCACAAGCAGCTGTTCTGCCGCATGTTGCTGGAGACTCACCACCCCTACGACCCGGCCGACATCGCGTGGCCCGAGCTCACGCAGGAAGACGTACGGCGCCTCGTCTCACTGCCGATCTGGGAAACCGCGGTGCACAAGGAGTTGTGCGCCACGGTGCGCGTGCACACCTTTGCGCAGCGCGTGACCGATCCGTTGCTGAGGCAGGCCCTCGAGCTGGATGCCCGCGAAGAGGCACGCCACGAAGCCGTGCTGACCGGGCTGGCCGGGGCGTACGGCATCGCGCTCTCGCCTGGACCTGCGGTTTGTGCGCCGCAGGACCCCGAGCGCGCGTGGATGCTGACCGGGCTTGCCGAATGCATCGACGTGTTCTTCGCCTTCGGCTTGTTCGAAGTCGCGCGCCGTTCGGGATTCTTTCCCGCGAAACTCGTCAACACGTTCGAACCGGTGATGCAGGAGGAATGCCGGCATATCCTGTTCTTTGCGAACTGGATCGCCTGGTACCGGCGCAACATGCCGTGGTGGCGCCGGCCGCTGTTCGCGATCAAGACCTTGCGCTTGTGGCTGCACCTGGTCCGTGAACGCGTCGCCATCGCCAAGGCAGTCGGCGCCAAGCGCCAGGCCCGGGATGTCAACTTCACGATGACCGGCGCCGGGTCGGTGGGAACCAAACTCAAGCCGCGCGAGCTGATCGACCTGTGCCTGGCCGAGACCGATCGCCGAATGGCCGGCTACGATCAAAGGCTGTTGCGGCCGATGACCGTGCCGCGCCTGGCCCGCATGGTTCGGCGACTGCTGCCGGCCGCGTGACCGCTACATCCACCCACGCTGCTTGACGTCCTTCAACGTCAGGTCCAGGCAGTGCCGTATCAACGCGACCATCTCGTCAATCTGGGAGCGCGTGATCACGAGAGGCGGCGCAATGATCATGCGGTCTCCCACGGCCCGCATCACGATGCCGTTGCCGAACATATGGCCACGGCACACCATCCCGACCTTCAATTCCTCGGCGAAGCGCTCCAGCGGGGCTTGGTGCTTGACCAGCACCAACGCCGCCATCATTCCACATGCTTCGGCTTGCCCGACCAGCGGGTGATCTTGCAGCGCTTCGAAGTGCCGCTTCAAATACGGTCCGATGTCGTCGTGGACCCGCGGCACCAGCCGTTCCCGCTCGATGATCGCGATATTCTCGAGGGCGACCGCGCACGCGACGTGGTGACCGCTGTAGGTGAAGCCGTGCGCGAATTCCTCGCCCTTCTCGATCAGCGTCTTGGCCACGCGCTCGCCCACCAGGACTCCGCCCAGCGGGATGTAGCCCGATGTAACCCCCTTGGCGAACGTGATCAGATCCGGGCGGGTTCCCATGCGCTCGCAGCCGAACCAATGCCCAAGGCGGCCGAAGCCGCAGATCACTTCGTCTGACACCAGCAGGATTCCGTACCGATCGCAAATGCGCTGGATCTGCGGCCAATAGGTGTCGGGAGGAATGATCACGCCACCCGCGCCCTGGACCGGCTCGCCGATGAAGGCGGCCACGCGGTCAGGGCCAACCTCCAATATCTTCTCTTCCAGGCGTTGCGCAGCCAGCACGCCGTACTCGTCGCGTGACATGCCCGCGCCGTTTTCGAAGTGATAGGGCTGCTCGATGTGGACGATGTTGGGAATCGGAAGATCGCCCTGGGCGTGCATCGAATCCATGCCGCCCAGCGACGCCCCGGCCATGGTGCTGCCGTGGTAGGCGTTGCGGCGGCTGATGATCACCTTGCGCTGCGGATGGCCGAGCAGATCCCAGTAGCGGCGCACCATCCGAACGATCGTGTCGTTGCCCTCGGAGCCGGATCCTGTGAAGAACACGTGGTTGAACCCGGCAGGCGACAGCTGCGCGAGCTTGCTGCCCAGCTCGATCGCCGGCACGTTGGAGGTGTTGAAGAAGCTGTTGTAGAAAGGCAGCGTCGTGAGCTGGCGGTAGGCCGCATCGGCCAGCTCACGCCGTCCATAGCCGACGTTCACGCACCACAGGCCGGACATCGCATCCAGGATCCGGTTGCCCTCTGAATCCCAGACGTAGATGCCGTCGCCCCGCACGATGATGCGCGCGCCGATTTCGGCCAGGGCCTGGTGGTCGGTGGCCGGATGCAGATAGTGGGCGCTGTCGGCGGCTCGCAGCGCGGGCGTGTCGTAGCCGTGGGTACCGCTCGTGCCGAATTCCGATGTTTTCTCGAGGCTGGCGTGCATGGGCACCTCCGGTCAGACGTGCAACAGAAGGTGCTCGCGTTCCCACGGGCTGATCACCTTCATGAATTCGGCGTATTCGAGCTCCTTCACGGCCAGATAGACGTCGATGAACGGCTTTCCAAGCACTTTGTGGAAGGCGGTGCAGGTGCGCAATTCACCCAGCGCCTCGGACAGGCTTTTCGGCAGCTCGTAATCCAGCGAATAGGCGCTGCCGGTGGTCTCCGGGGTCGGATCGAGGCGCTCGGTGATGCCCAGCCAGCCGCAGGCGAGCGTCGCCGCAATGGCCAGGTAGGGATTGGCATCGGCACCGATTACCCGGTTTTCGACGCGCCGGTTCTCCGGTGTCGATCCGGGGATGCGGAAGCCGACCGTGCGGTTGTCGTGCCCCCACTGGATGTTGATCGGCGCGGCGCCATGACGCACGATCCGTCGGTACGAGTTCACGTACGGTGCGACCAGCGCCATGGCGGCCGGCATGTACTTCTGCAGGCCGGCCAGGTAGTGGTTGAAGAGCGTGGACGCCGATCCGTCGGGGTTGCTGAAGATGTTGCGGCCCGATTTCGCATCGAGCAGGCTCTGGTGGATGTGCATGGCGCTGCCGGGCTCGCCCTGCATCGGTTTCGCCATGAACGTGGCGTACATCTGGTGGCGCAGCGCGGTCTCACGCAGCGTGCGCTTGAAATAGAACGTCTGATCGGCCAGCTCCAGTGGATCTCCGTGCAGAAAGTTGATTTCCATCTGGCCGGCGCCCACCTCGTGGATCAGCGTATCGACGTCCAGCTCCATCGCCTTGCAGTAGTCGTAGATCTCCTCGAACAGCGGATCGAACTCGTTGACGGCGTCGATGCTGTAGGCGCGCCGTACGGTTTCGGCGCGCCCGCTGCGTCCGATCGGCGGCGCCAGTGGCATGTTCGGGTCCGCGTTCTTGGCGACCAGGTAGAACTCCAACTCCGGGGCGACCACCGGCTCCCAGCCCTTGTCGCGGTACAGGCTCAGCACGCGCCGCAGGACGGTGCGCGGGACGAAATCGGCCGGCTCGCCGTTCGAGCGGAAAGCATCGTGAATGACCTGCGCGGTCGAATCGGCCGCCCACGGCACCAGGCAGACGGTGCTCGGATCGGGACGCAGGACCAGGTCGTGGTCGGTGGCTGCGATCACCGCCCGGTAGGTCGGATCGTCTCCGGGCTTGTCGCCGTTGACCGTCATCGCCAGCACGTCTTCCGGCAGCCGCATTCCGCGGTCCTCGGTGAACTTCTCGCGCGGCAGGATCTTGCCGCGCGCAACGCCGGCCAGATCGGGTACCAGGGACTCGATCTCGGTGATCCGGTTTTCGTCGAACCACCGCTCCAGGTCTTTCTCGGTAAAACTGCTGCGTACCACCATTGAGCTCATGTTTGCTTCCTCGAATCTGACGCCACAACGCGCGCGGCCGCAGGTCGGCCATGGCGGGGCTTTCGCGCTGAGCCGGATCCTGGCGCGGATACGGCTTCGATTGGATTGGGCAGTGCGGAGCGCGGCGCCCTAGGGGCCGCGCCGCCTTCGGCGCACGCCGCGAGACTGAGGCTTGAGGCCGCAGGCGCGGCGTGAGGGTTTGGCCCGTTGGACGCAAAACATGGTCAGGTCGCCCGATTGCCCGAGCCGGCGCGGCCGCGTGGCCACGTCCGGACTTGCTCGGATGATCGAATCGCAGTCGGATTTTACCTCCGATTGGTATTATGGCGAGAGCCACTATTTGCGGATCGATGGGGCCACTTACCGATGGGGACACTTTAAGGATGCGTCAGGCGGTGCCAACCGGTGAGCTGCTGCGCTCGGCTTTTGCCGAGGCGCAGGCGATCGGGGAGCTGCCCCGATACCGGGTGCTGTATGAGGCAGTGCGTCGCGCCATCTTTTCGCAGCAGTTGATTCCAGGGGCGCGCCTGCCGTCCACGCGCGAGCTGGCGCGCGATCTGGGTTTGTCGCGCAACACGGTGCTGTCGACCTTCGAAGCGCTGCTGGCCGAGGGCTACATCGTGGCTCGCACCGGCAGCGGCACCTTCGTGGCGCACGCTGCGGCGGCGCCGCCCAAGGGTCGCGGCCGACGCACGGGCGATGCCGCGCGTGCCGCCTCGGGGTCGGTGCGCAGTTCCCCCGAAGAGTTGTCCAGGCGTGGCCTGCGCCTCGCCCGTTTTCAGGGAGGACGCCGTCTCGAGATACTGCCGATGTGTGGACCCGAGGCCGATTTCACGCTGTTTCCGATGAAGCAGTGGCAGCGCTTGCAGAGCCGGCAGCTGCGGCAGGGTCACCTGCAACTGCTGGACTATGCGACCCAA
>DATBCI010000325.1:0-3094 GCA_036270555.1 Burkholderiaceae bacterium | reverse complement strand
GGCACGGCCAAGTTCACCACGCCGTGCGACCTGGCCAAGAGCACGCTGGCCACCTCCTCGGTGCTGTACACCAACCAGGAGGCGCCGGCGGGGTCGCCCACGGTGGTGAAGTTTGGCGGCGACAAGGCCAGCATCTCGTTTGCCGACGTGGCGGCGGCCCAGCCGGAGGCGGCCAAGCAGGCGGGCGACTTCAAGAAAGCCCTGGCCGATGCGATCAAGGCGGCCGGCTATCCGGCCAAGGCCGATCCGGCCCAGATCAACAAGCCCATGGTGGTGCTGGTCCTGACCATCCTGGTGGTGTACGTGACGATGGTGTATGGGCCGATCGCGGCCTGGCTGGTGGAGCTGTTCCCCACGCGCATCCGCTACACCTCGATGTCGCTGCCCTATCACATCGGCAATGGGTGGTTCGGAGGCTTCCTGCCGGCGACCTCCTTTGCCATCGTGGCGGCCACCGGCAACATCTACAGCGGGCTGTGGTATCCGATCATCGTGGCGGGCATGACCTTCGTGATCGGCACCCTGTTCCTGCCCGAAACCAAGGACCGCGACATCTACGCCGGCGACTGAAGCGGCGCAGGCGAGAGGGGTCGGGTCTTTGACCGACCCTGCCTGCGTGACCAGCTGTCCCCCGGAGCTGCCGAACCGGGCAGGCGCGGTGCCCGCGGGCGATAAAATCGTCCGGTGGCAGGCACCGTTCGGCAGCTCTATCCGCAGGCGCGCGAAACCTCCCTGCGAGGGCTGTACCTCGCCCACGGCCTGCATCAGCTCGGGCTGCCCGGACGGCCTTTCGTATATGGCGACTTCGTCACCAGCCTGGACGGAAGGATCGCAGTGCGCGACCCGATCAGCGGGGACAGTCGCCTGCCTCCCGAGCTCACGAGCCAGAGCGACCTGCGCCTGCTGCTCGAATTGCACGCGCAAGCCGACTGCCTGGTCACCAACGGCGAATATCTGCGCGCCATCGCCGAAAAGCGTTTGGACGACATCCTGCAGGTCGGGACCGTGCCCGGCCATCAGGATCTCGCCGGGTGGCGACAGGTGCACGGCTTGCCTCCACAGCCCGCCATTTGCGTCGCAAGCGCCAGTTTGAATTTCCCCTTCCCCGATTCGGTCCGCGAGCATCAGCAACAGATCTTCATAGCGACCGGGCGTCAGGCTGACTCGGCGCGACTCAGCCAGCTCGAGCGGCAGTCGAGCGGCGTCATCACGGCAGGGGAGGGCTCGGCTGTCCAGGGCCGACCGTTGATTGAAGCGCTTGCGCAAAAAGGCTTCCGGAGCGTGTTCTTGCTGGCCGGGCCACTCATGCTGGACACCATGCTGCGCGACGGCATGCTGTCGCGCCTGTATGTCACGCTGACCCACCGGCTGGTGGGCGGCGAAAGCTTTCGTTCGATGATCGAAGGGCCCCCGCTGCAGGCGGCGGGCCGCCTGCAACTGACCGCCCTCTACCTCGAATCGGAGTCTTCGAACGGAACCGGTCAGTTCTTTGCCCAATTCGAGCCGGGGGAGGAAACCCCCGGCACCGGTGGTCGGCATGCACAAGCCGAGACGTAGCGCAAGCGCGAATCACCGGCGCGGGCTGGCGCTCCTGGCGCTGGCGATTTCGACGTCGACGCACGCGGGACTGGTCCAGGGAGAGGTGCAGGGGGTTCAAGCCGGAGCGACGCTCGAAGTGATGCGCAACGACCAGGTGGTCGCCCGAATCCTCGTGCAGGCAGGGCAGCGTTTCAGCGTGTTCCTCGAGGCCGGCCGCTATACGGTGCGATGTCCGACCAAGACCACGGCCATCTTCGCCTTGAATGGCCCGGTGGTCCAGAACATCGACTGCTCGGACTCGCCTTCCGATGGTCAGCACTGAGGACAATGTCGATGGCAACTCGAACCCGCACAACGACTGCAGCGACGGCGAGGGGCGACAGGACCAGGGCGCCGTGGAGCACCCGAATCCAGTTCGCGCTCGACGTCCTGGTCAAGCTGACGGTGCCACTGAGCGCTGTGCTGGCAGCCTACCTGGCGAGCACCTTCGCGGCGCGCTCGTCGTTGCAGTCCCTGGTCAGCCAGCGTGAGCAATCGGATACCCAGCTACGGGCGACGATGTTCGGCCAGCTGGTCGGCCCGATCGTCGGCCCGGCCAAGGACGGCACCCAGTTGCCCGATCCGCTTCAGTACGCACTGCTGGTCAAGCTGCTGGCCCTGAATTTCCACGAGCACTTTGAATTCGGCCCGCTGATGCAAAGTGCCAACGATCGCCTGGCTGCTGCAGCCGGGACCTTGAGCCCCGAAACGATCGATGGCGCCCGACAGGACCTTCGTTCGGTCGCACATCGCATCATCGACCGGCAGATCAGCTCTCTGGGGGAGGACTCAGCCCAGTCGTGCACGCCGAACGGGTCGGCGGACGTCACGTTCTGGGTTTTTGCGAACGGATACCCGGAATCGGACCTGCTCGAAATGCGCAAGGTTGCCGACAAGAGCGTCCTTTTCTATCGCCTGGGACGGTCGAGCGACCCGTTGCCTGTGGCGACTGCGCCGAACTGCAGGGACACGCTGACGGTGTCGTTCTCGCAGCCCAACTGGGGGGTCGACAGCATCGACGTGCAAATCTTCCGCAACCAGTCGGGCACTGGAGCGGCGCGGGATTCCTACGACTTCCAGGTCACGCCGTTTTCCTTTCCTTTCTCGGACAACACGCTGTTCGAGGACGGCAATCGCTTCGCGTTCTATCAGAAGGAAGTTCAGCGACCCGACGCCAAAGTCAGGGACGTAGCGATGATGGTGATCAAGCTGAAATGGTTCCCGCAGTACTTCTATCCGCCCACGGAGCGTCCGTCCAACGGCAAGGAGGTACAGCAGAGGCTGCGTCTCGGACCCGCCGCGCTGTAGCGCGTCGGAGCGCGGCCGGCCGACTCCTGCTCAATCTGCTGCGATCTGCGAGGGCGGATTGGCTGCATCTTGCGGTGCACCACTTTCGACCGTGAACGTGATGACCGTGGCAATGACCAGCGCCACGATCGAAATCGCGCCCAAGGCGGCGCCTTCGAACCCGGAAAACGGACCGCGCTTCTTCATGGAATTTCTCCTGTCGAGGACT
>DATBCI010000324.1:0-9209 GCA_036270555.1 Burkholderiaceae bacterium | reverse complement strand
CAGCATGTGGAATTCCGAGATGCGCTCTTCCAGGGGACAGCCCGACAGCGCGACGCCGAATGCGCTCTTCTTGAAGACGATCGCCTGCGGGGCCTCCTTCGAGGGCCGCTCCTTCAGGCCATCGGAGCACGAATCCTTCTTTTGCGGGTGGCACTGAATGCAGTAGTGGGCCTGGTCCAGCGCACCGGCCAGATCGAAGCCGGCGTCGGTCAAACCAAAGCCGTTGCGCCGGCGGATATGATCCGGCCGTATGCGCAGCTCCCGGACCCCTTCTTCCTGGTGCCATTGCGCCGGGCGGACCAGATTCATCGGGTCCACGCTTGCCGGAATCTTGAACAGCAGGCCGTCGCGATGACGATGCTGTCCCGCAGAGGTGTGCACCGCCCAGGCCGAATAGCGCTGGGCAACGCCGAGCGCCTCGGCATGGACCGTCTCGTCCTGCATCCAGCGGGCCACCTCGCGCGCGAACGCGAGCTCATCGAACGGAGCGCCCAGCACCTGCTGCAGTTGGGCGAAAAGGGCGTCGCCATCGAATTCGGACGCCTCTTGCGGCTTGATCTTCTTGGCAGCCTGGCGCTGGACGAATTCGCGCTTGACCCTGAACAGCGGCTCCAGCTCGGTGTGATGGCCTTCCAGCGCGGCCAGTTCGGATTGAACGCTGAACAGCTCGCCGACGAAGCGCTCCAGCGCGGGTGCGACCCGGATCATCAGGTCCGACGCGGCGGCGCGGCTGACCTGATCCGGATTCGCGCGCGCCTGCAGCAACCGTTGATGCGCTTCGGAATCCTCGGCCGCAAGCTTCTCGAGGAAGATCTGATCGAGGCGAACCAGGCCATCGCGCTGATAGAAGTCGGCGACCGAGAACCCGTGCGCGAAGATCGGCATTTCTGTGCGATTCATATCCCCGCCTCGCCAAGCGCTCAATGATACTGTCAACGCGCACTGACCCACGGCCAGCCCCGTATGAAATGAAGGAATTTGACTATGAGCAAAGATGCTGACGGCTTCGAATGGAGCGATCCGCTGCTGCTGGAAGATCAACTGACGCCCGACGAGCGGATGGTGCGCGATGCGGCCCGTGCGTATTGCCGGCAGAAGCTGCTGCCGCGCGTGATCCAGGCCAACCGGGAGGAGCGCTTCGAGCGCAACATCCTGAACGAGATGGGCGAGCTTGGCCTGCTCGGCTCGACAATCCACGGCTACGGCTGCGCCGGCGTCAATCACGTCTGCTATGGACTCGTGGCACGCGAGGTCGAACGGGTCGACTCGGGCTATCGCTCCGCGATGAGCGTGCAGTCTTCGCTGGTGATGTACCCGATCCATGCGTACGGCACCGAGGCGCAGCGCGAGCGATATCTGCCGCGGCTGGCCACGGGCGAATGGGTCGGCTGCTTCGGCCTGACCGAGCCCGATCACGGCTCCGATCCGGGCGGCATGAAAAGCCGGGCCGTCAAGGTGGCCGGCGGCTTCAAGCTCAGCGGAACCAAGACGTGGATCACCAACGCGCCGATCGCCGACGTGTTTGTCGTGTGGGCCAAGACCGAGGACGGGGTGATCCGCGGTTTCGTGCTTGAACGATCCATGAAGGGCCTGTCGTCGCCCAGGATCGAAGGCAAGATGTCGCTGCGCGCCTCCACCACGGGCCAGATCGCGATGGACGAGGTGTTCGTGAGCGACGAGCAGCTGCTGCCTGGGGCTGTCGGGCTGAAGGGGCCGTTCGGTTGCCTCACCAAGGCCCGCTACGGCATCGCTTGGGGTGCGCTGGGCGCGGCCGAGGATTGCTGGCACCGGGCCCGCAGCTACACGCTGGAGCGCAACCAGTTCGGCCGGCCGCTGGCGGCCAATCAGTTGATCCAGCTCAAGCTCGCCAACATGATGACCGAGATCACGCTGGGCCTGCAGGCGACACTGCGCGTGGGGCGGCTGATGGACGAGAATCGCGCCACGCCCGAGATGGTGTCGCTGATCAAGCGCAATTCGTGCGGCAAAGCGCTCGAGATCGCGCGCGCGGCGCGCGACATGCACGGCGGCAACGGCATCGCCGACGAGTTCCACGTGATCCGCCACATGATGAACCTGGAGACGGTCAACACCTACGAGGGCACGCACGACATCCATGCGCTGATCCTCGGGCGCGCGCAGACCGGGATCCAGGCGTTTTCGGCGTGAAGAAGATGAGCGACGACACCGCAGCGTTTATCGGAAGCATCCCCGAGTACTACGACAACGGCCTGGGGCCGATCATGTTCGCCGATTACGCGGCGGACATCGCGCAACGGGCGGCAGCCACGGGCGCGGAGCGCGTGCTGGAGATCGCGGCGGGCACCGGGATCGTGACCCGCCGCTTGCGGGACCTGTTGCCGGCCCAGGCTCATTTGACGGCCTCGGACCTCAATCCGCCGATGCTCGACGCGGCGCGGGGCAAATTCGGACCGCACGAACGCGTGGAGTTTCGGCCGGCCGACGCCACCTCGCTCTCGTTTCCGGATGGCAGCTTCGATGCGGTCGTCTGCCAGTTCGGCGTGATGTTCTTCCCGGACAAGGACAAGGCCTATCGGGAAGTGCACCGCGTGCTGGCTCCCGGCGGGCACTATCTCTTTAACGTCTGGGACTCGATGCGGTTCAATCCGTTTGCGCGGATCGCCCATGACGTGATCGGCAGCTTCTTTGCCTCCGACCCGCCGCCGTTTTACGCGGTCCCTTTCTCCTACGCCCAGATCGATCCGATCAAGCAATCCTTGATCGATGCAGGCTTCATCGGGATTGCCGCGCACGTGATCGGGTGGGACAAGGATATCGCGGACGTTGCACGGTTCGCGAAGGCGCTGATCTTCGGGAACCCGACCATCGACCAGATTCGAGCGCGCGGCGGCGACCCCGAGGCGGTCGTCGTTGCTATAGAGAACGCATTGCGTCGGGAATTTGCACTTTCCGCAGGGCGGATGCCGCTGCAAGCAATCCTGTTTGAAGCGCGCAAGGCCTGAGCAGAAGCCCGAGCGGCCGCGTGGTCGACTCGACCGCGTGCTCGGGCGATCGCATGCGCATCGCCGGGGCAGCTGCAGCCGTCCCGGCGATGGATTCACCGACTCAATGCGATACCAACTCGATCCGCGTGGCGGCAATCGTCGGCGGGCTGGTTGTCGATTGCGTGCCGCCAACGATGACCTGCTGACCGGTGCGGTCGGTGCCGAAGAAGTCCGCCTGCGTGAGCGTCTTGTCGAGCGTCTCGTAGCTCGTGCTCGAAGTCACCTGGACCGTGACGCCGCCGACAACGAAGGTACTGGCGGCAGCGTTGAAGGAGGTGATCTTTCCTTCGACCGCGTTGTCCGTGGCAGACGCGCCCGTCTGTACCTCGATTTCGGTGGCGTACGCCTGGCCGTTGACCAGCTTGGTGTCGTCGAATTTCACCTCGACCACATCGGCCACCATGATGTCGGCCGCCGTGATCTGGCTGTCGTTCTTCGTGATGACTGTCTGAGCGTCGAAATGGAAGGTGGTGGCGCCGACGGTGATAACGCTCATGCTCGCATCGATGGCAGTCACCTTGCCCGCGGCCTCGCCATCAGCGGAACCGCTGCCGCCATGACTTTCCTCGACGCTGATCTCGGTCGCGTGAACCAGGCTTGTGTTGCTGGCATCGACGGTACCCTGGACTTCGACCTCGGCGCCGTTGCTCAGGCTGGGCGGGTTCGAGACACCCGAGTAGTCGATCGTCTTGTCGCCGAGTTGGAAGGTCATCGCGGTCGTATCGAGCGCGCTGACCACGCCGTCGAACTCGACGTCATCGTCGCCGGATTCGGCGTCCTGGCTGTCTATGCTCACCGCGGTGGCGCTCAGCGTGGTTCCGTTGAGCGTTCCCGCCACCTCCACCTGCGCGCCGTTTTCCAGCGTGCCATTGACCGTGGCCTGCGAGTAGTCGACCAGCTCAGTGCCGATCATGAAGGTCTTGGCGGTCGTATCGAGGCTCGCAACCGTGCCGCTGAGCTCATCCGGGCTGAAAGTACCGGCCGGCTGGCGCTCGATGCGAGTCGCCTGGATGCCGTTGGCCGTCCGGAATCCGGACACTTCCACGACGTCATTGACCGCCAGGTCCTTCAGTGTCAGGGAAGTGGGCTTGCCGTCCGGCGCCGTCTGGACGATCTCGGTGAGGGCGTCCAACATGACGGTCTGACTCAGCACCTGGATCGTGCTGCCCGTCACATCGACCGCCTGGATGGGACCCTCCACCTCGATCTTCAGATCGGCGCTGGCCATCGTGATGGTGCCCGCGGCAACACTGGTCGCCTTGCCGCGTACGACGGTTCCCGGCTGGATTGCACTTGCAGGGGCCGCCACGCCGTTAGCGGTTACGGCACCGGAAATGACCAGTGATCTTCCGCCGAGCGTTGGAGCGGCGGCGCTGCCGTGGACTACACCGAAGACGCGTTTGGTCTTGGCCGCAGTTGGTTGAGGTGTGGCGCCGCCTCCGCCGCCGCCGCAACCGGTCAAGGCGAGGCCGCAGGCGAGGCTGAGGGCGGCCGTGATCGTTTTGATACTCAGGATTTTCGCGTGCATGTGGGTTCCTTCTCTCCGAATCAGCGGGTACAAGCGGCGCACAGACTTCGCGCAACGGCCTCCTGGCGAGGCCTTCCCACATAAAACGAAGCGTGCAGCCGGTTTATTCCACGGGGCGCGATGGCGAGGCGCCGCGCACGGCTTCAGCGTTTGCTACCGCAGGCGCCATCCACTGGAGAGGAGTTCGGCCTCCTCCTGCTGAGACAGGGACCGGCCCAATCCGAGCATCGGCGCCAGATCGTCGCCGCCCGACGCGGGCCGGTACTCGTCACCAGCCGGCTTGCTGGCCGCCAGATCGGCGACCGCTCTGAGTTGCCAGCGGCCGTCACTGCGGCAGACGACGCCTCGCACGGCTTGCGCCCCGTGCGAGGAAGGCCGGCTGATTTCGAACTCGCGGCACAGCGAGTCGCCGTTCTTGTAGCTGGCAATCGGCAATAGGTCTGCCGCGCCGCCGCCAAGCCGGGCATTCGCCCTCTGTCCGCTGGGAAGCCGGTCGAGCGCGCCAGCCAGACTTGCGGGCAGGGACGCGACCTCGCTCGCCAGGCTGCCTGAAACGTTCTGGCGCCAGTAGCCGCCGCCGGCCCAGAACGCGATGACGGCGCTGATGAAGCACGCGACGGACGCAGCCAGCGCCTGCTGCGGCCATCCGCCCATCCATCCACCCCGCCACGCGCCGATCACGCCGCTCCAGCCGCGCCGCCGATCCCTGCGTTTCGTGATGTCGTCGCGTCCAAGCGCTTGAATCGCCTCGTTCAAGCGCTGCGGAACCGGCTGACCCAGCACTGGATCGAAGGCCGCCGACAGCACTCTGCGCGAGGCCTCGAACATCGCGATACGCCCCGCAATGGCAGGATCCTGCATGGCCACCTTGCGTACCGCCGACGCTTCCGTCTCGGGCAGCTCGCCGTCGGCGTAGGCCATCAGAACTTCATCGCTGAAGATTGGTTCGCTCATGCTGTCGTCCAGCCGGTTGTGTCGCCAGTCAAATCTTCATCGCTGAAAACTGGGTTCGCTCATGCCGTGGTCCAGTCGGCTATGTTGCCAGTCAGATTCAGACGGCTCATCAACTCGGCGCGCGCGCGCGCCAGCCGGCTCATCACGGTGCCCACCGGAACGCCCAGCACTTCGGCCGCTTCGCGGTACGAAAGCCCTTCGATTGGCACCAGCGCCAAGACGTCACGCATTGGTGCAGGCAATTGGCGCATCGCATCCGACACTTGCGCGAGCGTCATGCTCCCCTCGACCCTGCGCGCCCACTGATGATCCGGAACCTCTTCCAGGGCTTCCGGCCCGGCCTCGATCCCGCGAGCCGAGGCAGCCCGTATCTCATCGATGTATAGGTTTTTCATAATCCTGAACATCCAGTAGTCCATCCGGGTACCGGGTTTCCATTGGGCCTGGGCTCGCCAGGCGCGCTCACACGCTGCCTGGACCAGGTCGTCGGCCGCTTCCGGCGTGCCCGTTTTGGCCAGCGCATAGCGCCGCAGGCGCGGCAACAAAGAGAGCAGCTCGGCCTTGAATTCCTCGCCCATCTTCGTTGGCACGTGCCCCGCGGTCGGTTATTGTCAAAACGTCGGCCGTGGGACTTTATTCCCGCTTGATCCGTTTTTATGCATGAGGGTCCGAACAAGAGGAGCCGATGACGGACAGAAGGGCAGGAATCGCCTGCGCCGCCTTGGTGGCGACGGCGCTGGGTGGTGTTGTACGCTGCACGGTGCTGCCGGCCGTGGGCATGATCCTGCTGCCCCTCGCCGTAGCGGCAGAGGGTGACAGGGGATCCGAAGACACGCAGCGGGAGCTGGAGCGGGAACGGGATCGGGAGGTGCGGCAGGATCGCGAATCAGGCGCCGACGACGATTTCGATCGTGACCGGGAAGCGTCCGATCAGGGCAAGGGGGATGACGCGAGCCGGGGCGAATCCGATCGCGACATCGAGCCGGACGAGGTGCTGGCGATCGACCTCACTGACACGGGCCTGGCCGCGGCGCGATCGATGGGCTTCCGCCTGGCGGAGGAGGAATCTCTGTCTGGCTTGGGGTTCCGGCTGGCACGGCTTGCAACGCCGGGAGGGCTTCCGCCACGGGTCGCCGTCCGACAGTTGCGCGAGGCCGATCCGAGCGGCACCTACGACGTCAATCCGAGGTATGACGCCGCTGGCGCGCCCGCATGCGAGGGAATCCGCTGCGAGGGTCAGAAGCTGATCGCGTGGCCGGCCGAAGGCTGCCTCGATCCGGTCAGGGTTGGCATGGTCGACACCGGGGTCGCCACTTCGAGTCCGGCCCTGGCGGCCAGCCAGATCGTGCAACGGCATTTCGGGGATTCCGCAGCCTCCGTGCAAGGCGCGGACCACGGCACACAGGTGGCCACGATCCTGTCGGGCAACCTGGATGCCGGTTTTGCAGGGTTGTTGCCCAGGGCGCGTCTGTTTGCGGCCGACGTCTTCAACTTTGCGCCCAAGTCGGGCCAATCGACCAATGCGGTAATGATCGCGCAAGGGCTGGACTGGCTGCTTGCGCAGCAACTCGCTGTGGTCAACGTGTCGGTGGCGGGCCCCGACAACGCAGTGCTTCACGAAACCATCCGCCGTGTCACTTCACGCGGCGTTCCAGTGGTTGTCGCGGCCGGGAACCTCGGTCCCGATGGGCCGCCGCAATACCCGGCGGCGTACCCGGAAGCGATCGCCGTGACCGCGGTCGATCACCTGGGCAACGTCTATCCACGCGCCAGCCGAGGCGACTATGTCGACGTCGCGGCGCCCGGAGTGCATATCTGGTCTGCCGGCGCGGACGGCCGCGGCAGGTTCGTCGACGGGACCTCCTTCGCCGCACCGTTTGTATCGGCGGAGGTCGCGTTGCTGCATGCGGCGGACCCGCAGCTCAATCCGTCTGAAATCAAGACCGAACTGCGCAGACAGGCGTCGTCTGCCACCCAGGGGAGCCCGCAAAGGGGGACCGGGGGGGGGCTGCTGAAGAGCCGCGGCTGCACCACGGCGCCTGCTCCGCTGATCCAATAAGAGACACCCGGTGCGCTTTTGGATTCCGCTGCGCGGTGGCTTGCTCGCACTCATGTGCGCATTGCCGCAAAGCGCGCTGACACTCAGCTTGGCAAACGGGGATGCGTTCGGTGGACGCTACGACTTGCAGGGCTACCTGCGCCTGGAAGAGGATGTGTTGCTCTACAAGGACGTATCTGATCCGGTAACCACGCGATCGACCGATCTGCGCCGTGCCAGATTGGGGCTGCGTTTGCGATGGCTCGACGACTGGATCTTTCGCGCGGCGGGCAACTTCTCCCATGGCGCGTCGTTACGGGACCTGTGGCTGGAGTACCGTGGATGGCCGATCAGGATCGAGATCGGACGCTTTCCCGAGCCGTTCAGCCTCGGCGAGTCGATCAGCTCGTCCGATACGCTGATCGTTGCCAGGCCGTCCCCGACGGCCCTGGGCCCCGATTACGGTTTTGGAGCGGGGTTCAACTATCGCGGTGGCAGCTGGGGGTTGTCGGGTGGGGCGTTCACCCGCAACGCCGGTTACGCGCTGTCTGGCAAGTATCCGGAAAATGCGCTGGACCTGCGCGGCACCTGGCGGCCATTCAGCGGCGAGATTGGCTATCTTCATGTCGGCGCCAGCGGCAGCCTCCGGCAGACCCAGCAAGGCTCGGGCGTGCAACTGTTCGGAACGGCGGAATCCCCGCTGGCCAGTGGGCTGGGACCACGGTCGGGTGTGCAAACGGGCATCGATCGTTATCGCCTGCTGGGAGGAGAGCTCGCGGTGAGGCTGGGACCGGTACTGATGCTCAGCGAATACATCCGGGCCGACGTGCTGAATGGCGGCCCCAGCTGGCACGGTGAATACGTCGAGGCAGGGTGGTGTCTGACCGGCGAAAAGCGCGCCTATTCCACGCGGTATGGAACGGTGGGAGGCATCAGACCGCAGCGGCCGTTGACCGCCGGTGGTCCAGGCGCCTGGGAACTTGCTACGCGCTGGAGCAGCACCGATCTGAGCGAAGGCGCTGGCGACCGGGGACGGGTCGGCTCGGTGGGCTTGAACTGGTATCCGGTCGATCTGTTGCGTATCAGCGTCGGCGCGCAACGAGCGCACCGTGAGCTGTTCGACGGCACCCAGCGCGACGGCACCCTGTCGCAACTTCAGTTGCAGCTCAGCCTGTGAGCTAGCGAATCGACGCGATCAGCTGGTCCGGGTCGAACATGAATCCGTTCCTGAAGACCCGGGCGATACGGCTTGCGTTGGCGATATCCACGGTCGGATCCGCATCCAGCAGCACCAGATCCGCGGGGGCTCCGCGCTCGATCTTGCCGGCCGCCGGTTCACGGTGAGCGGCGCGGGCGCCGTTGATGGTTGCGGCACGCAGCACCTGCAGCGGCGTCAAGCCAGCCTGCTGCATCATCGCCATCTCGCGGAACACCGAGGGACCGTGAACCGTGCCGATGTTGCCGGCGTCGGTTCCCATCACGATCGTAACCCCCGCCTCATGAACCACCTTCAGGTTCTGCAGCGCGGTCTTCGGAGGCTCCTGAAGCTCGGCGATGCGCCGCTTCGCCCGTGGTGACAGCTGGTCGGTCGGAACGGCATCAAGGCTCGCCAGCATCGACAGGATCTGCGGATCTGCCAGCCGCTGCTCGGCCGCGGTTGGAC
>DATBCI010000323.1:0-4748 GCA_036270555.1 Burkholderiaceae bacterium | reverse complement strand
TGCCCTCCGGTGGCGGCAACGCCGTATAAGAAACCGTCAGGACCTTCGACCAGACTGGCCGGCGCCTCGCCGTTCGGATAGTGACCCTGCGCATTGGCTTGAAACGTGTACAGCACCGTGACTTGACCGGCCGGTGTCATCTTGAACACGGTTCCGCCCAGCCCCGTTGCGCGCCCGTACGACGTCTCGCGGCTGTCGAACGTGGTCCCGTAAAAGTTGCCGTCCGAAGCTTGTATCAGCGAATCAGGGTCGGCCCCGTCCGGGCACGTGTAGCCCGCGTTCGTACACGGGAAGCCGAATAACTCGGTGACGGTAGCTGCGTGGGCAGATGCCGCCCCCGAGATGCAGAGCAAGACGGACAACTTGGCGAGCGCGCTGGGCTTCATGATTGAAATTCTCCGGTTGAGTTGCTTCTACGGCGGGCACGACGCTGAACTGGCGTACGTGGCTCCGCTGGCCGGAAAGGTTCAAACGTCGATCGCTTCGAGTGAAAATTTCTTCGAACGCATCGTTCCGAAGCAAGCCGAACGCGCGAACGCGCGTCACATTGCGTTCATGATCCAGACACGCGGCGTTGCGGTAACGGTGTTGCGTTAAGACGGCGAACGACGAGCCGGGTGCGACGCAAGGCGCACCCGCTGCGCTGCGTCAGGCGTCGCGTTGAGAATGCAGCGCGATCCGGTTGCCCTCGCAATCCAGCGCGACCGCCCGGAAGCCGTGCGGTCCGATCGGCTGGATCGGTTCGACGATCTTGCCGCCGCGCTGTGCCGCCTGTGCCACTGCGTCACGGATCCGGCCGTCCACATTAAGGTAAACCAGCACTCCGGTCGCGCCGACCTGTGAAGGGCTGACCACCAGGCAGCCTCCATTGCCGGCCTCGTGCTCCAGCACGTAAAAGGCGCCGCCCTGGAGCTGTTCCCGATGCATCTGGATCCCGAGCACGGCACGGTAGAACGAGGCCGCGCGCTCCAGGTCGATGACGGGGATGTCGAACCAGACAGCTCGATTATGCTGGGAGTTGTAATCGCTCACGAGCGCCTCACCGGAGGGCGTCCGCACCGACCCGCCACGTGGGTGGATCGACCTGATGATCCCGAACGCAGTGCGCATTATTGCCCATCTCGACATGGACGCCTTCTTCGCGTCGGTCGAGCTGCTGCGTTATCCGGAGCTGCGTGGGATTCCGGTCGTGGTGGGCGGCTGGCATCCGCATGAGCCGGTCACCGAGATCGATCCCGCCACGGGCCAGACGCGGCGCCGCTTTGCAAGGCTGCGCGAGTATGTCGGGCGCGGTGTCGCCACCACCGCGACCTACGAAGCACGCGAGCTCGGCGTGCATTCCGCGATGGGCTTGATGAAGGCGGCTCGTCTGGCGCCCGACGCGGTGCTGTTGCCGGCCGACTTCGACCAGTACCGGCGTTACTCGAGACTGTTCAAGCAGGCCGCGCGAAGCGTGACGCCGCAGGTCGAGGACCGCGGCATCGACGAGATCTACCTCGACCTGAGCGGCGAGGTCGCGCCGCGCATCGATTCGCCCGAGGATGCGTGGTGGTGCGCACGCGAAGTCGCCGCCGAGTTGAAACGGGCAGTGCGGTCGGCGACGGGCTTGACCTGCTCGATCGGGCTGGCGCCGAACAAGCTGCTTGCGAAATTGGCATCCGAACTCGACAAACCCGACGGCTTGACCGTGGTTACGCAGGCCGAGATCGCCTCGCGCATCTGGCCTCTTCCGGTGCGTCGGTTGAATGGTGTCGGGCCGAAAGCCAACGCACGCCTTGGACTGCTGGAAATCCACACCATCGGAGACGTGGCCCAGGCCGACCCGGAATGGCTGGTTGCGAATTTGGGCGCCAGCTACGGCCGCTGGCTGCACGACGCCGCGCACGGGCGCGATCAGCGAGAAGTTCAGGTGTTCAACGAGCCCAAGTCGATCAGCCGTGAGACCACGTTCGATCGCGATCTGCACCCGGTTCGAGACCGTGCACTTCTGGGCCGCATCTTTACCGAGCTGTGCGACCAGCTCGGAGATGACCTGCAGCGCCGCCACTATGTGGGCCGCACCGTGGGGGTGAAACTGCGCTTCGAGGATTTCCGCACGGTGACTCGAGCCCACACGCTCGACGCACCGACCGACGACCCGAGCGCGATCAGGCACGCCGCCGGCAGTTGCCTGAAAAGGGTCGAACTGGATCGCCGTCTGCGGCTTCTGGGCGTGCGCGTCGACTCGCTCAGCCATTCGGCGTTTTGAGGAGGGCCGGGCTGAGGCTGCACGCGAGGCGGAGCGCAGCGCCTCGTCATGAGTGTTTGTCAGAGACGGTGAGTGCGGTCGCCGGTCGCAAAACCGCGCAGCGAACCTTGGAGCCCACGGCCTAGCGCCAGCACCTTCACCAACTCCCCCATCTCGGCTTCGGACAGCAGGCGCAAGGCTTCCACGGTCATCGAACGCCCCGCCTGCCCCTCGCCCAGCAATTCCAGCAGCCCGCAATCGAGCAGAAATCGCGCCTGCGACGTGTATCCGAGCACGTCGAGTCCCGCGCCGCGAGCGGCGCGGGACATCGCGGTGAAATCGACGTGCGCTGTAACGTCGTTCAGCCCGGGCAACCAAAGTGGGTCGGCGTGGACCCGATGCCGGAAATGACACATCAGCGTGCCCATTGCGCGCTGAGGGTGGTAGTACTCGTGACGCGGAAATCCGTAATCGATCAGCAGTGCCAGACCGTGGCGCAGCCATCGCCCCAGGGTAGCGACCCAGGCCGTCGCCACCAGACCCACTTCCGATCCGTACCCCTCGGGCAGCGGACCGACATCGGCTTCGATCTGCGCAACCGCCTCGGCCAGTTCGTCGCCCGCCGCCCGTTCCGCCATCCGCAGCCCATCGCCATCCGCCGTCACGCCCTGCTCCAGCGTCAGGCGGCCGCGCCGGGCGAACAGCTTGACCGGCATCACGTCGAGCACCTCGTTGGCGATGATCACCCCCTCGAAGCCGTCGGGCGGTGCGTCCAGCCATTGAACGGCAGTATCACCGACTGCGTCGGTGGCGCGGTTGCGCAGGCGCGCCTGCTGTTCGGCCTTCAGGTCGACCGACAGCTCGACGATGGCGTAGCTCAGCGGCGCAGTGCCGAGCCGCCGCAACTCGCCGATCACCTCGGCGGCCAGCGCCCCACTGCCAGCGCCGAACTCGAGCAGTCGCGGCGCAACCTGCCCGAATGCCTGCAGAATCTGCGCCGCCAGCGCGCGTCCGAACAACGGCGAAATTTCGGGCGCGGTGACGAAATCGCCGTGTGGACCGATCTTGCCCGGCTTGGCCGCGTAGTAGCCCAGTCCCGGCTCGTACAGTGCCCGCTGCATGAAGCGGTCGAACGAGATCCAGCCACCGCAGGCATCGATTTCCTCGATGATGCGGGCGACCAGTTCCCGGCTTTGCGCGGTTGCGCTGGGGTCGACTGGCGCATCACCAGCCGGCGGCACAGAGGCGCCTTCGCTCATCGCCGTAACGGTACACTGCCCGAAACCATGATCACGAAGCGACGCCAACGCCGCGCAACGTCGGGCCAGCCGGTCGCTCTCGTGACGGGGGCCGCGCAACGGATCGGGCGCGAGATCGCGCTCGCGCTCGCGCGCGACGGCTTTGACGTGGCGGTGCACTACGGCCATTCCAGGGCGGCCGCGCTCGCCACGGCGGCCGATGTGCGAAAGAGCGGCCGGCGCGCCTGCGCGGTCAAGCGGGACCTCGCGTCGGAAAGCGCGGTGGGCTCCCTGCTCGATCAGTGCGCCAGCGAGCTGGGCGAAGTCACGTGCGTCGTGAATAGCGCATCGCTGTTCGAGCACGACACGGCGCTGAACTTCGAGCCGGCGCGCCTGGCGCGCCATATGAGCGTCAACCTGGCGGCGCCTTTGCTGCTGGCGCGCCTGCTGCACGGGCGGATCTCCGACGGCGACCAGGGTGTCGTGATCAACCTGCTGGACCAGAAGCTGTGGAATCAGAATCCCGATTTCCTGTCCTACACACTTTCGAAGGCGGCCTTGCTTTCGGCCACCGGCCTGCTGGCACGGGAACTGGCACCCAAACTGCGCGTGGTGGGCGTTGCGCCCGGCATTACGCTGCCGGCACCTGGACAGAGCGTTGGCAATTTCGAACAGGTGTCGAAACTCACCGCGCTCGGATATCCCGGTTCCGCGCTGGACGTCGCGCAGGCGGTCGTTTACCTGGCACGAGCCCGCGCCGTGACCGGGACAACGCTGCTGGTCGACGCCGGGCAACACTTGATTCCCAGCGAGCGCGACGTGATGTTCCTGGAGACTGGCACATGAACGGGTGGCTGCTCGATCCGCGCCTGGCCCAATGCCGCCGCATCTACCTGCGTGAGGCGCTGTTCGAGGCGAGCATCGGTGTCTACGACCGCGAGCGCGCCGTGGCGCAGAGACTGATGGTCAACGTGGATCTGTTCGTGTCCCTGTCGGTCTCGACACCGCGCCACGACCGCGTTGAAGAAGTGGTGGACTACGATTTCGTGCGCGAGACAATACGGCGCCGCCTCGGGCGGGGCCACATCAACCTGCAGGAGACGCTGGTCGATGACCTGGCACAAGCTCTGCTGGAACACCCCGGCGTGGTGGCGGTGCGCGTGTGTACCGAAAAGCCGGACGTGTACGAGGACGTCGCGGGAGTCGGGATCGAGGTGTTGAGGTTCAAGGAATCCGTGTGAAGATGGACCTGAGTGCCGCCAAGCTCGAAGCGCAGGACCGAG
>DATBCI010000322.1:0-11269 GCA_036270555.1 Burkholderiaceae bacterium | reverse complement strand
CAAACCGCATGAAACGGTTGAGTGAGCGGTCAACCCTCCTAACGTATGGGAGAAAGATGCAGAAAGCATCACGAGGAAGCGCCGCCGGCCGAGCGGCGCGTCAGCCGGCCAGTTTGCGCCGGAGTAGGTCGCTGACCTGGGTCGGGTTGGCTTTGCCGCGCGTGGCTTTCATCGCCTGTCCGACGAGCGCGTTGAACGCCTTTTCCCTGCCGGATCTGAATTCGGCCACCATGGCCGGGTTGGCGGCGAGCACCTGGTCGACGATCGCCTCGATCGCGCCGGCGTCCGAGATCTGTCTTAGCCCTTGCGAGTCGATATAAGCATCGACCGACCCGGCCCTGCCCTCCCACAGAGCACCGAGCACGTCCTTCGCGATCTTGTGGCTGATGGTGCCGTCGCCGATGCGCGCCACCAATGCCGCGAGCTGCTCTGGCGCTACCGGACAGCGCTCGATCGTCAGTTCGGTTGCGTTCAGGGCGGCCGTCACTTCGCCGTTGACCCAATTGGCCACCGCTTTCGGGTCGGCAGCGCCCCGCGCAGCGGTCTCGAAGTAGCGGGCGAGCGCACGCGAGGACGTGAGCAGCGCTGCGTCATAAGCGCTCAGACCATACTGGCTCGCAAACCGCGCGCGCATCGGCTCGGGCAGTTCGGGCAGCGACTCGCGCACCCGTTCGATCCAGTCGCTCGAAATCTGCAGCGGCAGCAGGTCCGGGTCGGGAAAGTAGCGATAGTCCATCGCGTCTTCCTTGGACCGCATCGCACGCGTCTCGTCGAGATTCGGATCGTACAGCCGCGTCTCCTGCACGACCTGGCCGCCGTCTTCGATCAATTCGATCTGGCGTCGGATCTCGTGCTCGATCGCCTGCTGCAGAAAACGAAAGCTGTTCAGATTCTTGGTCTCGACCCGCGTTCCAAGCCGCTCATCACCAGCGGGCCGCACCGACACATTCGCATCGCAGCGGAAGCTGCCCTCCTGCATGTTGCCGTCGCAGATGCCAAGCCACACGACCAGCGCGTGCAGCGTACGCGCATAGGCGATCGCTTCGGCGCTGGAGCGCAGGTCGGGCTCGGACACGACCTCCAGCAGGGGCGTGCCGGCGCGGTTCAAATCGATTCCCGAACGATCGCGGAATGCCTCGTGCAACGACTTGCCTGCGTCTTCTTCCAGATGCGCGCGCGTCAGCCGGACCGTCTTGGCGTAGGGCTCGCCGGGCCGAGGCGATACCAGTGCCGTGACGCTGCCCCCTTGCACCACCGGCAGCTCGTACTGGCTGATCTGGTAGCCCTTGGGCAGATCGGGGTAGAAGTAGTTCTTGCGCGCGAATACCGAGCGTGCGGCGATGCGAGCTCCGATTGCGCAGCCGAAACGGATCGCGCATTCGACCGCCGCCTGGTTCAACACCGGGAGCACACCGGGCAGCGCCAGGTCGATCACGCTCGCCTGCGCATTAGGCTGCGCGCCGAACGCGGTCGAAGCCGGCGAAAAGATCTTCGAATGGGTCAGCAGCTGGACGTGTGTCTCCAGCCCGATCACCGCTTCCCATTGGGTCTTCATGTTCGCAGGTCCCGGTCAGAAGCCGGCCGGAATGCGGCGGTGCCAGTCGGTCGCAAGCTGGTACCGGTGCGCCGCTCCCAGCAGGCGGGCCTCGTCGAAATGGTTGGCGATCAGTTGCAGCCCGACCGGACGGCCCCGATCGCCGAAGCCGCACGGCATGCTCAAGCCCGGCACGCCTGCCAGGCTCGCCGGCACGGTGAACAGGTCGGCCAGGTACATGGAAACGGGGTCGGCCGCTTTCTCGCCGAAGTTGAACGCCACGCTGGAGGTGACCGGACCGGCGATCAGATCGCAACGCTGGAAGGCTCGCTGGAAGTCCTCCGCGATCAGCCGGCGTACCTTCGATGCCTTCAGGTAGTAGGCCTCGTAATAGCCATGCGACAGGACGTAGGTGCCGACCAGGATGCGCCGCTTGGGCTCCGGCCCGAATCCCTCGGCCCGCGATTTCTTGATCATGTCGGTCAGATCGTCGAATGTTCGCGCCCGGTGCCCATAGCGAACACCGTCAAAGCGCGACAGGTTGCTGGAGGCCTCGGCCGGCGCGACCACGTAGTACACGGGAATGCCCAGCGGCGCGTTGGGCAGCTCGATGTCGATCAAACCGGCCCCCAACTCGCGCAGTTGCTCGAGCGCGGCGCGCACTGGCGCTTCCACGTCCGGCCGCAGGCCTTGCGTGAAAAATTGCGCTGGCACGCCGATCCGGACCCCGCGCAGGTCGACATCCAGCGAGCGCGTGAAATCCTCGTCGGGCCGCTGCACGCTGGTTGAGTCGCGAGGATCGAAGCGCAGCATCGAGTTGAATACGAGCGCGCAGTCCTCGGCGCTGGCCGCCAGCAGGCCTGCCGTGTCCAGGCTGGAGGCGAACGCGATCATGCCCCAGCGCGACGGACGTCCGTAGGTCGGCTTGACTCCGGTGACGCCGGTGAAAGCCGCGGGCTCGCGAATCGAGCCGCCGGTATCGGTTGCGGTTGCGACCGGCGCGAGGCGCGCCGCCACCGCGGCGGCCGACCCGCCCGACGAGCCGCCCGGCACCGAGGCCGCATCCCACGGGTTGAGCACGTTGCCGAAAGCGCTGTTCTCGTTGCTGGAACCCATCGCAAACTCGTCGCAGTTGAGCTTGCCAAGGCACACCATGCCGGCTGCGGCCAGCTGCTCGACCACGGTGGCGTCGAACGGGCTCATATAGCCTTCCAGCATCCGGCTGCCGGCGGTCGAAGCCCAGCCGCGTGTGACAAAGATGTCTTTATGAGCGATCGGCACCCCAATCAGCGGACCTCGTTCGCCTTTGGCCCGGCGGGCGTCGGCGGCCCGGGCCTGTCGCAGCGTCAGCTCCGGCCTTACGTCCAGGAATGAGTTCAATCCGCGGTGCCGCTCGATTCGCGTCAGGAAGAGCTCGGCCAACTCAACCGCCGAGACCTGGCGTTGTTCGAGCAGCTGGGCCAGCCGCGCCAAGCCGCTATGGGCCAGTTCGGTCACGAAGCGCCACCTTGGCGCTGCGCCGCCGCTCCCACGGGGCAACGCGGGCGGCCGGAAGCGGCCGTTCGCAACGCCGGAAGGGGCATTATTCGATCACCCGCGGTACCAGGAACAGCCCGTCCTGCTGTTCTGGCGCATTGCGCAAGAGCTCCTCGCGCTCCGGCGGCGGCTCGACCAGGTCCTCGCGCAGGCGCTGGATCCCGTCCAGCGGGTGCGTCATCGGCTCCACCCCCGCCGTATCGACCCGCCCGATGCGCTCGATCATCGCAAAAATGTCGTTCAACTGAGCTGCGGTGGCCCTGGCCTGCTCGTCGGTGATCTCGATGCGCGCGAGATGGGCAATCCGGTGGATGTCGGCGAGGGTCAATGACATTTGGCGTGTTCTGAATCCGAGGTTCGCCCGCGGCTGGCATTTTCGACGAACCCCCCGACTCAGGTCCCACCAGGAATGGGCCTGATCCGAGGATTTGGCGGGTAAACGCCGCTCATCCGGACGGACGCCGCGCACCGGAGTGTTGCGGCATTTCGTCTATTATGGCGCACCTGCACGCGGAGCCCGCCAACTGGCGGGCCGAATTTTTTGCCCTCCTCACCGGAGTCACAGATCGGCATGTTCGGCGTCCTACGCAGCTATTTTTCAAGTGATCTGGCCATCGATCTGGGAACCGCGAACACGTTGATCTACGTGCGCGGCAAGGGCATTGTGTTGAACGAGCCTTCGGTGGTGGCGATCGCCACGGAGGGTGGGCCCAACGGCAAGGAAGTTGTGCGGGCGGTCGGCCTCGAGGCCAAGCAGATGCTGGGCCGTGTTCCCGGCAACATCAATGCGATCCGCCCGATGAAAGACGGCGTGATAGCCAATTTCACCGTCACCGAGCAGATGCTGAAGCATTTCATCAAGGCGGTGCACCCTTCGAGCCTGCTGGCGCCGAACCCCCGCATCATCATCTGCGTGCCGTGCGGGTCGACGCAGGTCGAGCGGCGCGCGATCAAGGAATCGGCCGACGCAGCCGGTGCGAGCCAGGTGTTCCTGATCGAAGAGCCGATGGCAGCCGCACTGGGTGCCGGGCTGCCGGTGGCCGAGGCCTCCGGCTCGATGGTGGTGGACATCGGCGGCGGCACCACGGAGGTGGGCATCATTTCGCTTGGCGGCATGGTCTATAAAGGATCGGTGCGCGTCGGCGGGGACAAGTTCGACGAGGCGATCATCAACTACATCCGGCGCAACTACGGCATGCTGGTCGGCGAGCCAACCGCCGAGGCGATCAAGAAGGAGATCGGATCGGCTTTCCCAGGCTCGGAAGTGCGCGAGATGGAAGTCAAGGGGCGCAATCTCTCGGAAGGCATTCCGCGCAGTTTCACGATCTCCAGCAACGAGATCCTGGAGGCGCTGACCGACCCGTTGAACCAGATCGTTTCGGCGGTAAAGATCGCGCTGGAACAGACGCCCCCGGAGCTGGGTGCCGACATCGCCGATCGCGGCATGATGTTGACGGGCGGTGGGGCGCTGCTGCGCGACCTGGACCGCCTGCTGATGGAAGAGACCGGTCTGCCCGTGGTCGTGGCCGAGGATCCGCTCACCTGTGTGGTGCGCGGCTGCGGAATCGCGCTGGAGCGGATGGACAAGCTCGGGTCGGTTTTCGCGAGCGGCTAGCGCGCAGGATTGTCGCTGTCGATGGAGTACGGACCGCCGCCGCTATTCAACCAGGGCGTATCGGCCCGCGCCCGGCTGGGCTTCTTTTCGTTCCTTGCGGTGGTGCTGATCGTGATCGACGCCCGCGTCAATGCGCTCGAAACGATCCGGGTCGGTCTGGGCGTGATGCTCTACCCATTGCAGCAGGCGTTGCTGTGGCCGCGTGATGCGCTGATGCACGGCGGCCGCTACGTCACGACGGTAGGGAGCCTGACCCGCGAGAACGAGCAGCTGCGCGAAGGCGCCACCGAGCGCGCCGCCGTGCTGTTGCAGGACGAACAGTTGCGCCTCGAAAACGAGCGCCTGCGCCAGCTGCAGGGTTTGCGCGAGCGCACTACGGCGAAAACACAGACCGTCCAGATTCTGTACGAACCGCGCGATCGCTTCACCCACAAGCTGGTGATCGACCGCGGTTCGTCCGACGGATTGCGCGCGGGTAACCCGGTGATCGACGAGCACGGCGTGGTGGGGCAGGTCACGCGCGTATTTCCTCTGGTATCCGAGGTGACGGTGTTGACCGAGCGGGATCAGTCGATTCCGGTTCAGGTGGTGCGCAACGGGCTGCGGTGCATCGCGTTCGGAGGCGCTGAGCCGGGGACGTTGGAGCTGCGGTTCCTGGCGGCCAACGCCGACGTGGTCAGTGGTGACGCAGTGGTGACTTCGGGACTGGACGGGCTGTACCCGGCCGGTCTTCCGGTCGGAACGATCGCGCGAGTCGAGCGCGACGTCAAAGATCAGTTCGCGCGCGTGGTCGTCCATCCGGCCGGCGGAATCGATGCCAACGCGGTGCTGGTGGTGCTGCAGTTGACGGCGGCGCCGCTCCCACCGCCCCCGCGCGAGGATGTACGAACCGACAGTTCGACCCGGCGGGGTTCTCACAAATGAGACTTTGGCGGTTTCGCCGCGCCAACGGCGAATTCACCAGCACCGGCGCAACGACGCTGCCGCGCGGGCAACCGCACAGGCAGGTGTTGCGTCCGGTCAGCCCGGTTTTCATCTGGATGACCCTGGTAGCGGGGCTGGCGCTGGACCTGTTGCCGTGGGGCAGAACACCGCTGGTGCCGGACTTCCTCGCGCTCACGCTGGTTTTCTGGAACGTCCACCAGCCGAGGCGGCTCGGCATGGGTGCAGCCTTTCTTTTTGGCCTGCTGATCGACGTGCACGACGGAGCGCTGTTCGGCGAGCACGCGCTCGCCTACACGCTGCTGTCCTACGGTGCGATTGCTCTGCACCGCCGCATCATGTGGTTCCCGGTAGTCAGCCAGAGCCTGTACGTACTGCCGCTTCTGCTGGTCGCGCAGCTCGCTTCGGCCGCGGTGCGGCTATGGGTGGGCGGTGCCTCGGCCAATTGGTGGATCGGCCTGACTGAAAGCGCAGTCGGCACGCTGCTGTGGCCGCTGGTGACCTGGATACTGCTTGCGCCGCAGCGCCGCCCGGTCAGCCGGGACGAAACGCGCCCCCTCTAGTGATCGATCGACGGTTACGTTCAGCTCTTCGGAGCCTTCAGCTCGACCGTGTTGCCGTCGGGATCCTGGATGTAGATCGAAGCTCCGTAGCCCTCGGCGCCATAGCGATCGGCAGTTCGGCCGGCTTCGACTCCGCGAGCGGCCAAATGCGCCCGCAACGCGACCTCGTCGAACCGCTGCAGCACAAGACAGAAGTGATCCAGATTGCGGCCCTCGCGAGACGGGCCGGCGCCGCCTTCACGGCCGAGGCGCCCATCCAGCGTGATCAGGTCGATCAGGGCCGAGCCGGCGCGCAATTGGAGCAAACCGAGCTCGGGCTGCCATTTTTCAACCTGGCAGGCGAGCACGTCCCGATAGAACGCGCTCGAACGCTCCAGGTCCGCCACGCGGAGCACCACGTGGTCGAGGCCCGCGATCTGCACCGCAGCCATCGCCGGTGTTGCCGCCGGTGTTGCCGAATCAGGCGCTTTCATCGCTGAGTGCTCCCTTTCTCGTAGCATACGATCGATCCCCTTCAAGCGGATGTGCGGCCGATACGACCTGTCTGAAAACCCCGCCGCGATCCGGGCTCATTTCGACGTGCCTTCAGTGCCGCCGTTCGCCGCCAACGGCGACGTTCGGCCCGAAGTTCGGCCGACTGAACGGGCGCCGATCATCCGGATCAATCCCCTGTCCGCCAAGAGAGAGAGCACGCTGGCGCGCTGGGGGTTGGTGCCGTCCTGGGCCAAGGATGTGAAGTTTGGCAGTCGCTGCATCAACGCGCGAATCGAGACGCTGCCGGGCTTGCCCGCTTACCGGGCCGCCTACCGGAATCGACGCTGCCTGGTGCCGGCCAGCGGATTTTTTGAGTGGAGCGGGGTGCGCGGCCAACGCACCAAGTGGCGCATTTGTCCGAATGATCGACCCTTGTTCGCACTGGCGGGCTTGTGGGAGCGGTGGTTCGATCCGCAAAGCGGCGAGCCGATCGAAACCTACACCATCGTCACCACCGCGGCCAACGAAAAGCTCGCCCCATTGCACGATCGAATGCCCGTGATCGTCGAACCCGACCACTATGCGAATTGGCTGGATCCGACCTGTACCCAGGTCGACCTGTTCGTGCCGGTGGCGGACACAAACCTCACGATCGAAGCCCGCTAGCCAGCCGGCAACCCGTTGGGTCGTCACAGTGCTTGCGATGACCCCTGCAGGAGTCCTGCTCCTAGGATCCGCCGTAAAGTACGAACGCAGCCCAGGTACTCGGATTGTGGATTCTCGGATCCGGGCTCTGCGCAAACTCGCGCTGTGTCTCGCTCAGCGCGCTCGATAGCCGCATTCCCGCCTTCAGGCGAGCGAAGAAGCTCGACATGAAGCGCTCGGTCAAGTCATCGGCGACCTCCCACAGCGACAACACGGCTGCCTGATTGCCGGCGGCGAGCGCGGCAAACGCGAAGCCCAGCAGTCCCTGGCCCGGCTCGTAGCGGCCGACTCCAGTGCGACAGGCCGCCAGCACCAGCAGCTCGCTGCCCATTTTGAGATTGGCGAGCTCGGCGGCTGTCAGTGCGCGCGCCGCCGCGTCGGCGCTTTGCGCGCCGTTCAGGATCAGCATCGAGCGCTCGGGATCGTTCGGAAAGGAAAAGGCGTGCGCCGCGATGTGCACGTAGCGATACCGCGCCAGCGAGCCGTCCTGGCTTGCTCGTGCGAGCGCTGCCTTGCTCGCTTCCGGTCCTCGTACCACGGTGGTTCGGCCTGGAGCGAAGTTGCGAGAGGCCGCTTCGACTTCTTTCGACGCATAAGGCAACGGATTGCGGGAGGCGAATTCGAACACCGACCGCATCGCTTCGCCGTGCGCGGCCGGCGGATTCGCTCCGGTCCCGCCCGCGATCGGTTGCACCGCGCCGAGGCCGTCGGCCGCGAACGAGAGCAGGTCGCGTGACCAGGGCTGGTGATCGACGGAGGCGCGCAGCGCCGCATACGTACCCGCATACGTACTCAGTGACGGCGCATACACGATCTCGAAACCCCTGACCGCGGCACCTGCGCCTATCGGCAGGGCGGCCAGCGGAGTGCCGCTCAGTTCATCGTCGGCGACGATCACGAAACGCCGCGCTCCAGGCGCGGCCTTCACCAGTGGCTCGAGAATCGCCCGGGACAGCCGGTTGGCGAGCGCCTCTCGGGTCAGGTAACGACCGGTCGCCGGGATTGGGCGCTCGTAGCTCCGGATCAGCCGATTGCCGGCGGCAGGCCAGACCCGAAGCGGGGCCCCTTCGAGCAGGCCGACCCAGGCACGGACCGCAATTCCCAGGTCCGGCTCCTGATCGAGCGTCAGGAATCGAGCCGGAGCGTCTCGCGCGATGACAATAGCCCACCAGCGATCCGCGGACGATTGAATCGAGACGATCGCCGTTTCCGCATCCGGCAGCTTGCGCAGCTGCTCAAGAGACACCGCTTCGGCCTGCAAGCGCTCGAGTCGAAAGCGTTCGCCAGCCAGTTGCTCGAACCGGCTGCGGGCATCGCTCGCCAGAATTCGACGTGACTCCAATCGGACGCGCTCGACGATATGGGTCTGCAGTGCGAGTTGGGCATCGAGGTCGTGGATGGCCGAGGTCAGCCTGCGCATCTCATCGCGCGCCTGCGGTGGCAGTCGTTCGAAAAGCCGATCGCGCTCCAAAAAACGATCGCGCAGCCTTCGGTCGCGCGCCAGCTCGGAGATTCGAAGCGCTTCGTCCAGCTCGCCATCCTGCGCATGCAAAAGCGCCAGGGTGCGGTAGCCGAGGTTCTGGCTGTGGTCGGTAGTCCACTTCGAGAACCAGTAGTCGCGCGTGAACGACCCCGCCGGAGCCGCTCGCCGCGACTGCTCGGCAAGGCGCACCAGGTCCAGCAGCAGCCGTTTGGCCGCGGCTCGGTTGCCGAATCGATAATTGGCCCAGGCGAACGTCGATAGTGCGTACATCGCGGTCGAGCTGTCGGCCCCCAGGCGGTCCTGCAGGTCGCGCCACGCGCTTTCCAGGCGATCGAGGCCCTGCTGGACTTCGCCGCCGGAGCTCGGATCGGACAGCAGGCAGATCGCCGTCAGTACCTTGGCGAGCGATTTCAGTTGAAGATCGGGTCGCGCGCTGATCCGGCTGTCGTCGAACGGTGTTCGCACAACCGCGCACATGCGGTCGATTCGACCGCTCTGCACCAGCAACAGCGCGTAGTTCATCAGCGCTCGGGCGGTATCTTCCGAATCCTCCCCGACGGTCGCAGCGTATTGCTGCCAGGTCGATCGCAGAATCTCCTGAGCGGCATCGATATGCCCCTCGGCACCTTCGAGACTGCCCAGCAGCGCCAGTGTCTTGCGGGCGAGTTGGCTGGGCACCGCCGTGGTGGCCCGGTTCGTTTGCTCCAGCAATGCCTCCATCAGCGCGCGAGCCGTGTCGTACCGGCCGAATTCCTTGTACAGAAGGGCCAGCGTCCAAGCCGAGCCCAGCGTTCGGACATCGGAGAATCCCAGATGCTCCATCCGCCACAGAAAAACCCTGGAGGCTCCCTGCAGTGCGATCTCGAATTGATCCAGACGCAAGTGCATCCGCGCAATCTGCTCGTCGACATCGACAACGCGCCGGTCGTCTTCGCCATGTGCGACCACCAACTCGGCGCGCAACTGTGCGAGCAGCACGACACTGTCCTTCTCGAGATCGAGCAGCGCCAGGGCGTTCGCCAGCGCTCGAACCGCGTAGATCCGCAGCCAGTGACCGGAGCTTCGATAGCATTCGATCGACCGTCGCAGCGATTCGAGCTCGCTGCGAGCCCGCCCATAGTCGCCCAGCTCCAGCCTGAGGTTGGCGATCCGCAGGCGGTTCGACAGCGATTCGTCGGAAGATGTACCGAAGACAGCCGCAATCCGCGCTTGCAGCGACAACCGCAGGTTCAACGCCTCTTCGTTGCGATCCTGAAACGACAGGACGCGGGCGCGCGCCAGTTCGAATCGCAGCCTGGACGGGTGCTCGCCCGGAAGATCCTGGGCTGACGTGTCGGCGCCGAGCGCAAGCGTTTCAACCGCCCTGTCCCGATGGCCAGCCACCAGCAGCTTCTCGACGGCGAACGCCGCAAACTCCAGCTTCTGGGGAAATTCGGAGACCCTCGCCGGCTGCACCAGCGCGAAAGCTCGCGTCGCCAGCTCACTGGCGCGTTCCGCATCGTCGTCGTTCTCCGCGTCGGACGCACGGCCGACCAGCAGCCAGGCCGCCGCCTGATCGGTAACGCGCGGATCCGCATCGCGGTCGAACAGGCCCCGTATCGTCAGAAGGCAACTGGAGTCGATCCGGATCTTCGCTTCGAGTCGCATTTGCTGCGGGTTCTGAACCTGCTCGACTCTGCTGTCGGGCAGCGAACCGCTTCGACCTTCGCGCGGCACCATCGAAGCCAGGCCGTCGGCCCACTCGACGCGCGCCACGATCTCGTTGCCGATGCGCAAGACGGCCTGTGCCTCGCCGGTGCGCGCCCACCGCACGGCCTCCGAGGGAACGGGGATCCAGGCCGCGCCGCAGGACGGGCTGGAGTGCACCACGTTCAGGGTCGAAGCCGGTGCGATCGCGTGCAGTGCGACGGTCACCGCGGCCAGCGGCAGTTGCATGCCCGCAGGCTACGTGCAGGCCGGCTACAAGCAATAGCGAATTCCGGTTGATCGTCCCTCGAAGTTCGCCGGCGCTGCGCGACTTCCCGATCGGGTGGCCGACCGAACGCGGCGTCCAAGCTGCCTCGAAGCGATTCTTAACGCGCTCTTAAGTCCGGAATGCGGCCAGCGCGGCCTATGGGACGCTGGTTCGCACCAGGGGTGCCGGGCGATCCTCTGCTTCGTGCCTGCGCGCGATGCTTTCGACGACCGAGGCTACTTCCATGTCAGCGAGCGGCGGTCGACAGCGCACGCGATTCCACGCCAACATCAGCTCGAGTGCGACATCCGGCTCGACGCCCTGCCAGAGCAGGTGGCCGGCGAGCGAAGCCAGTGTTGAATCGCGCGCGCCTTGTTCGACGCCCTCACGAACCAGCGTCCGCCAATACCGCGCCGAGTGACCTTGCTTGCGGTCGGGTTGAAGCAGGTGCAACGCCCAGCCG
>DATBCI010000321.1:0-2414 GCA_036270555.1 Burkholderiaceae bacterium | reverse complement strand
CTTGCGACGTGGTCACCCGTCAGGGCGGAGGCGCTGCTGCGCTGGCGCCACCCGGACCTCGGCTCGGTCGGTCCGGCCGAATTCATCCCGATCGCCGAGGAATGCGGGCTGATCGAGGAGGTCGGCAACTGGGCCCTGCAGCAGGCCTGCACCGAAGCGGCCGCATTGCCGGCCCGTATCGGCGTTTCGGTCAACGTCTCGCCGGTCCAGCTGATGCGGTCCGATTTCGTGGCTTGCGTCGAAGCGGCGCTGCGAAAGTCCGGGCTTCCGGCGCATCGCCTGGAACTCGAGATCACCGAATCGGTCTTCATCGACAACGTGCCGTCGGCGCTGGACAACCTGCGCCAGTTGAAGCAGCAGGAGGTCAGGATCGCCCTCGACGATTTTGGAACCGGCTATTCGGCGCTCGGCTACCTGCGGCGCTTTCCCTTCGATACGCTGAAGATCGACAGCACCTTCATCCACGAGGTGGTGTCGCGCGGCGACACGCTGGCGATCGTCAAGTCGATCATCGCGCTGGCCCGCACCCTGGGTATCAGCAGCGTCGCGGAGGGAGTCGAACAACCGGCCCAGCTCGAGCTCCTGCGCAAGGCGGGTTGCGCCGGGGTACAGGGTTTCCTGGTGGCGCGCCCGGCACCGATCGGCGAGCTCGAGGCGCTGCTGGCGAAGTGGAGCGCGCTCGCCCCGGCCCAGGCTTAGCGGCTCGTACCCGCTCTCAGGCAAACCCGATGCGGGACTTGCGAGCCACGCGGTCTTCGCTGACGTCCGATGCCAGCACTTCGTGGCGGCCGTCGATCTTGGCCTCGCCGAACGCCGTGAGCATCACGCGCCGCATCTCGCGCGGCTTCAGCCGCGCCAGTCGGTCGAGCGCGTCGGCGGCAAGCGCTTCGGGAAACAGGCGGCCCCAGCTGTGCTCGTCGCGCAGATCACGATAGACCGCCTGCGCGATCCGGCGCGAGGCCTCCTCGTCCGGTGCTTCGATTTCGTAGACGTTCATCCGATTCAGGATCGGCTCCGGAATGGAGCTCGCCTCGTTGGCCGTCGCCACCCAGACCACTTCGGAGGCGTCGATCGGTACCTCGGCGAACTCGTCGATGAACTCGCGCGCCGTTTCCGTCTCGAGCAGCGTGTACAGGCTGCCGAGTGGATCGAACTGGTGGTCACCGCCGGCCTTGTCGATCTCGTCGACCACGATCAGCGGGTTCGCGTAGTCGCCATTGACCAGCGCCTCGAAAACCTTACCCGGCTTGGAGTTCTTCCACTGCGCCGACGCGCCGGAAAGAATCCAGCCGGCCGTCAGCGAGCTCATGCCGACAAAGCAGCAGCCGGTCCCGAGCAAGCGCGCCAGGCGCCGCGCGAAATGCGTCTTGCCGATTCCGGGATCGCCCAGCAGCAGGATCGGCTCCAGATCGAGGGTGTCGTCGCTGGCCAGGCACAGCGCCAGCTGGCGCCGCAGGTCCTGCAGCGGCGCCTCGAAGTTGGGCATCTCCTCGATCAGCCCGTCGATGTCGGGCAATGCCGAGGGTTTGATCGCGAATCGCTGGCCTCCCGATTTGATCATGCGGACATAGGTCGCTCGCAGCGCCTCGTTCACGCTGTTGCCCAGGTCCTGCAATTCGTTGAGCGCCTGTTCGACCCGGGGCACCTGGTAGATGTCCTTGAAGCCGGCGATTGAGATCGGGGACTTCACCGGGTTGGCAGCAGCGACTGCGTTCATGATTTCGATCCTCGTAGGGGCCTAGTCACTCCACTCGGACGCCACGCGTCCTGATAGCCACAGTATTACAAGCAATTTGCCTGCCAGCATGATGCAAAAAGTCATAAAAACCCGGTGCAGAGCCACGGCCACTGCGCCACCGGCTCTCGAATTCTGCGTTCACGCGCATCGACCATGAAACCGCCCGCAATTCATGGGTTCCGCGGAAGCTGAGCCTCCACCGTGGGACCCGTCAGGTGCCACATCGTTGCAGGCACTTTGTCTCAAAGATTAACCTTGCGTGGCGCCGTCACTTAAGCTCCCAGTGATGAGTTTCGACCGGCGAGGACGCCCCTGCTAGACTCGCGGCCCCTCCTGTTACGGGTCGTCGGACACCCATTTCTAACATGGCCGGGCACTCCAAGTGGGCCAACATCCAGCACCGGAAGAACCGGCAGGATGCCAAGCGCGGCCAGTTATGGACCAAGCTGATCCGCGAGATCACGGTGGCTGCGCGCGATGGCGGCACCGACCCGGGGATGAACCCGCGGCTGCGCCTGACGCTGGAAAAGGCCTCGGCCGGCAACGTGCCCAAGGACACCGTCAACAAGGCGATCCTGCGCGGCGGCGGCAAGCAGGAAGGGGTGAACTACGAGGAGATCCGCTACGAAGGCTACGGCATCGGGGGCGCAGCGATCATCGTCGACTGCATGACCGA
>DATBCI010000320.1:0-2154 GCA_036270555.1 Burkholderiaceae bacterium | reverse complement strand
GTCATCACGTAGTCGCCCGCCAGGAAGTTCATGGTGCCGCAATCGAGCGTGCAGATTTCCGGCAGCAACTCTTCGACGTGCACCAGCCGCTGCAGCGGGCCCACCATGTCGGTGCCGACCGGATCGAGCGGCAGCGGTGTCTCTCCCGGTCCGAACACCACGTCACCACCCATGCCGGCCGTCAGATTGATCACCACATCGACATCGGAGGCCCGAATGCGTTGCACGACCTCTCGATACAGGGCGGGATCGCGCGAGCCCTTACCGGTCTCGGGATCGCGCACATGGATGTGCGCAATGGCTGCGCCGGCCCGGGCGGCTTCGATGGCCGCATCGGCGATCTGCTTGGGGGAGACCGGTACGCCTGCGTGCCTGGCAACGGTCTCGCCGGCTCCGGTCACTGCGCAGGTAACGAAGACATCGTAGTTCATCCACGGCTCCACACAGGGAGATGGCGCTCAAGTGGCGCGGATCATGCGGGACAATGCAGTCGGTTGAGCTACATTTTCCGACAAAAACTTTGCATAATCCGACGCAGCGGCGTGTGCCGCACACTTGCGGCGCGACCGGTTGTCGGGCGCCGGCCGGAAGGCGACCCATCATGCATGAAGTTTCGACGCCGAGCGATCCGGAACGGATCGGGTTTCTTCTGGTGTCGGGCTTTTCCGCCATGGCGTTCTTTTCTGCGATCGAGCCGCTGCGTGTGGCCAATCGGCTGGCCGGCCGCCCGCTGTACGAGTGGCGCATCTATGCGCTGCACGCCGATCCGATCGAAGCGTCCAATGGAATGCGCCTCGTGCCCGACCTGCCGTTCGGTGCCGAGCGGCCGCCGACGCTGATCGTCTGTGCCGGCTTCAACCCGGAGCGGGCCGAAGCGAAATCGACGCTGGCCACGCTGCGCAAGCTTGCGCGCGCCGGGGTTCGCCTCGGGGCGCTTGACACGGGCGCCCACGTTCTTGCGAAGGCCGGTCTGCTGAACGGCGCCCGGGTCTCGATTCACTGGGAGGCCGCGCCCGCCTTCCGGGAAGAATTTCCGGACATCGAGGTCACGGGCGAGCTGTTCGAGATGCGGGAGAGCATCTTCACCTGCGCGGGCGGCACGGCGGCGCTTGACCTGATGCTGGCGATGATCGGCGCGCGGCACGGCCTGGGGTTGGCCTGCGCGATATCGGAGCAATTCATCCACGACCGCATCCGCACCAGCCGCGATCATCAGCGGATGGAGCGGGCGGCACGCCTGCAGGTGCATAACGAAAAAGTGCTCCAGGTCATCGAGCTGATGGAAGGCTGCATCGAGCAGGTGATGGATGTGGGCGCGCTGGCGGAGGCGGTCTCGGTCACTCCACGGCAGCTGGAACGGCTGTTCGAAAGCGCGCTGGGGCAATCTCCGGTGCACTACTACCGGAACCTGCGCCTCGATCGCGCACAGCACCTGTTGCGCGAAACGAGCCTGTCGGTGGTGCAGGTCGCGGTGGCAACCGGCTTCAACTCGGTTTCCTCGCTGTCGCGCGCTTATCGCGATTGTTACGGGCGCTCGCCCAGCTCGGATCGCCAGCAACGGCCGAACTGAGCTGATCACTCACCGCGACGGTGCGGCGCGGCAGCGCGCGCGGTCTTTCACGTCGGCGTGCTTTCAGGGGGTTGCGCAATTTCGCTGCGCCGCAAATTCGCGGCATCGGCGCCGCCGCGTCGGATTCTGCAAAGACTGTGTCGGAAAATGTAGCTCAATACCCGCGGAATGCCCGCATGATCGCCGGCACTTGAGCGCCATCTGCGGACGAACGGAACTCCAGGGGCGACAGCACAAATACAAAGGGGGAGATCTTGATGACCGACTTCGGGCCGGAATTCCGCCGTACGCGCATTTCAAGGGTGCTGTGTTGTGCCTTCGCCGCAGTCACTGCGGGCGTTCTGGTCCCCCTGTCGTCGAAGGCGCAGACCGCGGACGCGCCGGCCGCAGGAACACCGACCGCCCCGCCGGCAGCCAGCGGCGAGGTCGCATCGACCGAACCAGCCAGCGGGATCGAGCAGATCACCGTCAGCGCGCGCAAGCGCGAGGAGTCGGTGGCTGACGTTCCATCCAGCATCACGGTGTTCACGGCGCAGACGCTGGAGGACTACAACATCCAGTCGTTCACGGACTACGCGACCAAA
>DATBCI010000319.1:0-7527 GCA_036270555.1 Burkholderiaceae bacterium | reverse complement strand
CAACCCCCTATGTTCAACCTCCCTGCTGGAATCCGCTGGCTGCTGCTGATCAACGTCGCCGTCTACGCGCTGGAAATGCTTGGCGGCGCCAATTTGCTGCTGACCTACTTCGCTTTGTGGCCGGTCGACAGGGCAGAGTTCGAACCCTGGCAGCTTGTGACCTACGGCTTCCTGCATGACCCGAACTCGACGCTTCACATCCTGTTCAACATGTTCGCGCTCTGGATGTTCGGCACGGATGTCGAGCGCGTTTGGGGCCAGCGCCGCTTTCTCACCTATTACTTCACCTGCGTGCTGTCGGCCGGCCTGACGCAGGTACTGTTCACCTACCTGACCGGGTTTCAGGAGGAGACCGTCGGAGCTTCCGGTGGCGTATTCGGAGTGCTTCTGGCGTTCGGGATGATGTTCCCGCACCGCACGATCCTGCTGATTTTCCCGCCGATCCCCATGCCGGCGTGGTTGCTGGTGACGTTGTACGGGGCCCTTGAGTTATATGCGGGAGTCACCGGCACCATGAGCGATGTGGCGCACTTCGCCCATCTCGGCGGCATGCTGGGGGGTTATCTGATGATCCGCTACGGCCGCCCGCGCCGTGGGTAGGCGCGCGCGGCCGGCGGATTCTGCGTCTTCTTCAAGCGCCCTTCTTGGGCTCCCACAGGGCCAGAACGGCGCCGGTCGGGTCGCTGATGATGCTGAACTGTCCGGCCCCCATCACCTCGGTGACATCCTTCACCACCGTGGCTCCTAGCGATTTGGCCTTCTTCGTAGCGGCGCCCAGGTCATCCACCTGCACGTAAGCCAGCCACATCGAAGGTGCGCCGGGCATCGGATGCTTCATCATGCCGCCTCCGGTTCCCTCGCCGACGCGGATCATCGTGTACGTCGCGTCACCCATCGGAACATCTTCCAGTTCCCAGTTGAACAGCTTGCCGTAGAACGTTTTCGCCTTGCTCAGATCCGTGGTGCTCAGCTCGATATGAACGAACGGGTTCGCCATCGCAAATCTCCGATGAAAACGATTGGGCCACGAATCGTACGCCGGCTATGTTTCGGCCCCATGGCTGGGCGCCTCCGCTTCGTGGGGCGAGTGCCACCCGCAGCGGCCACGCAGTCCAGCGCGGAATTTCTCGCGCTCCTCCGGTGTCATGGCGTCCAGCCGCTCGGCCAGGCGGGCCCGCCAATGCCAATGCCCGCCTCCGCGGCGAAAGCCCCCGACCAGCAACCGGCACAAAACCAGCAGGCCTAACGCCTGAACGAAGGTCAGCGGGCGCCAGCCGAACAAATCCGGCGCGAGCCAGTTCCACAGGCCCATCACCACGAAGCCGGCCACCGCGATGGCGACGAGGACCAGAGCGAAGATCTTCAAACCCCATTTGATGCGATTCGGTCTCATCCTTCATTTCCTTCCAACGATTCGAATTCCCGATAGATCTGCTGCAGCCGTTGGCGCAGGTAGCGGACCGCATAGCGCTTCCTGGACAGCAGCGTGTTGATGTTGACCCCTTGCCGTTGCGCCAGCTCGCGAAAGCTCCTGCCTTCCAGCTCGTGAGCGATGAACACCTCGCGCTGCTCGGCGGGCAATTCCTCCAGCGCCGCGTCGAGTTCCTCCACCAGCAGCCGGCGCGCGTACTGCGCCTCCGGCCCTGCCCTTGGAGAGGGCAGCAGGTCGGCCAGCGCGGCGACCGCGTCCTCACTCTCGACGGCGGTGGAAACCTGTTGTGGTGCCACGGATCGGCGCCGAAAGCGATCGATGATCCGGTTGCGAGCGACCTGGAACAGCCAGGCACCCACCTGCTCGATCGGGCGCAGCATCCGGACCGCCTCCACCAGCTCGCTGAAGACATCCTGCAGGATGTCCTCCGCATCGCCCGGATCCGACACGCGACGCCGGATGAAGCCACCCAGGCGCCTGCGTTCGCGAGCGATCACCTCGGCGATGGTCTTGTCCTGGTCAGACATCAGCTGATCCAGGGGAGGGGCGGTCACCATGACGGGGTAGACGCTTCACGGGTGCAGATATTGCAGCCGCGTGCGGGAGAGGGGTCGGGGGTGAGGGCAGCTAGCCGCTGGCGTCGCAGATAAGAAGTGTCTGCCCGTCGCTGGTCGTGTTCAACTGGACCTTGATCTCGCCGTGCGACCCGGTATGCGTGGAGGGCGCCGATGCGACCCACGCCTGCAGCGCGTGCTGCTGTTCGGCTTTCAGCGCACCGAACTCCAGTCCCCACACGGCCAGCGGGCACTCGAGCTCGCAGGTCGACGCGTAGATGGCTCGCGCGGGCACGCCGGCGATCGTGACGCCATCGTTCAGCTGCGCGGTGGCCGTCGAATAGCCGTGCTGCTTCTCCAGTGAGAAGCTATGCACCGCCTCGGAGTGGGCCGCCACGAACAGGCCACGGCCGGCGGCGTTGCTGATCGCCCGCATCAAGTCACCGGCCAGCGGCAGGCCGTACAGGCTTACACACGTTCGGAAGGCGGCTTCCAATGGCTCGGTGCCCGACGCAGAGCGCCCCACAGCCATATCGGGCACGCAGGCGCCCGACAGCAACCCGAAAGCGACAGCCAGGCAACGCAGGCGCGCGACGTAATCCGACTTCATGATGTCCCGGTGGCGCGGACCGCGCACGCCACTAGGAGATCATACCGGCTGCCACAGTGTCGAACGTCGTCGCATCGATCAGGATGAAGCTGCCCGTGGCCCGCAGCGTCTCATAGGAGTCGGCCACGATCGGATGCTGGGTCGATACCGAAAGCTGCGCGATGCCGTTCGGCTCGAGCGGCTCGCCGCCGGCGACCCAGGCCAGCGTCTGGATGTCCAGATGGGCGTTGATGCGCCGGATTCGAACGCGCGTCTCGCGCGTTCCCTGTCGCAGCAGA
The DNA here is from genome assembly GCA_036270555.1 of Burkholderiaceae bacterium. Lineage (GTDB taxonomy): Bacteria > Pseudomonadota > Gammaproteobacteria > Burkholderiales > Burkholderiaceae_F > VBCK01. Next base: position 4,653 of record DATBCI010000319.1, on the reverse strand, counting down.
TACTCGCGCTGGGGCTCGAGCGCCCGCTGACCGAGCCAGCACACCGTCGCATCGAAGGTCGCGCGTGGCGTGGGGGCGCTGTCGTCTGCCCGGGCGATCAGGTCGCCGCGGGAAATATCGACTTCATCCTCGAGGCCGACCAGTACCGATTCGCCTGCGACCGCGTGATCGAGCACGCGCTCGCCGACCCGGATCGACGCCACGCGGCTGCTGCGCCCGCTTGGCAGCACCACGATTGCGTCGCCCAAGGTCAGCGTGCCGCTTTCGATGCGTCCGGCGTAGCCACGGAAGTCCGACTGCGACGGCCGGCAGATCCACTGCACCGGAAGGCGCAGCGGTGCCCGCGCGTCGGTCTCGCGTGCCGGCGCCTGCTCCAGCAATTCGATCAGTGTCGGGCCTGAATGCCAGGCGAGGCGGGTGTCACGTTCCACCACGTTCGCCCCTTCCAGCGCCGAGATCGGGATGTAGTCGGTCCGTACGTGCAGCGACGGATGCTGCTCGAGCCAGACCCGAAAATCCGAGGTGATCGAGTTGAATACGGCTTGCGAATACCCGGCCAGGTCCATCTTGTTGACGGCCACGATCAGGTGCCGCACGCCAAGCAGCCCCGCGATCGTCGCGTGGCGGCGAGTCTGCGCGACGATGCCTTTGCGCGCGTCGACCAGCAGCACGGCCGCATCGGCCGTCGAAGCGGCCGTGACCATGTTGCGGGTGTATTGGACGTGCCCCGGGCTGTCGGCGATGATGAACTTGCGGTTGACGGTCGCGAAGTAACGGTACGCCACGTCGATCGTGATGCCCTGCTCGCGCTCGGCCACCAGGCCGTCTGTCAGCAGCGACAGGTCCAGCGCCGACAGCCCGCGTCGTTGCGCGTGCCTCTCCAACGTGGCCAGCGTGTCGCTCAGAAGCGCCTTGGTGTCGTACAGCAGGCGCCCGATCAGCGTGCTCTTGCCGTCGTCGACACTGCCGCACGTCAGGAACCGCAGCACCCCGCGGTCGTCCATGGCGGCGGCGCGCGGGTCCGGAAGCTCTTCGCGCCGCATTACGAGATTCTCGGGAAATGGCCGGCGGCCATTTCCCGCACAAAAGGGGTGGGGGTGAGGGACATCAAAAATATCCTTCCCGCTTGCGCTGTTCCATCGAGGCTTCCGACGTCTGGTCGTCCATCCGCGTGGCGCCGCGCTCGGTCAGGGTCGCCTCCACCGTCTCGGCCACGATCTGCTCATAGGTGGCGGCGGTCGAGGCGACCGGGCAGGTGCACGAGATGTCGCCGACCGTGCGAAACCGCACGCTCAGGGTTTCGACCGTTTCGTCCTTGCGGGCGGGCGTCAGATCCGTGATCGGGACCAGCGCGCCGCCGCGGCGAACCACGGCCCGCGGATGGGCGAAATACAGGCTCGGCACCTGAAGCTGTTCGCGCGCGATGTACTGCCACACGTCGAGCTCGGTCCAGTTGCTGATCGGAAACACCCGCATGTGCTCTCCGGGTGCCACCCGAGCGTTGTACAGGTCCCAGAGCTCGGGGCGCTGGTTTTTCGGATCCCACTGTCCCCAGCCATCGCGGAAGCTGAATACGCGCTCCTTGGCGCGCGCCTTCTCCTCGTCGCGCCGCGCCCCGCCGATGCAGGCATCGAAGCCGAATTCGGCGATCGCATCCAGCAGCGTCACCGACTGATGCTTGTTGCGCGACTCGTCGGTCGAACGCAGCACGACGCGCCCCGCTGCGATGGACTGCTCGACGCTGCGAACGATCAGCCGTTCGCCCAGCTCAGCGGCCCTGACATCGCGAAACGCGATCACCTCCGGGAAGTTGTGCCCGGTGTCGATGTGCATCAGGGGGAACGGAAAGCGCGCCGGACGAAACGCCTTGGTGGCCAGGTGCAGCAGAACGATCGAATCCTTGCCGCCCGAGAACAGCAGCACGGGATGAGCGGTCTGTCCGGCGACCTCGCGCAGGATGTGAATCGCCTCGGACTCCAGCCAGTCCAGGTGCGACAGGGCGCGGGTGTTGACGACGGCTGCTGTCATGCTGCAACTCGAACCGGGATCACATTCTGGCGCCCAACGTGCAGGCCGCACTCCTGGGCCTGCCCGCCTTCCCACCACCAGCGGCCGGCGCGCAGATCCTCGCCCACCGCGATCGCGCGCGTGCATGGCGCGCAGCCGATGCTCGGGTAGTGCTGATCGTGCAGCGCATTGTAGGGGACGTCGCGGCTGCGGATGTATTCCCACACCTGCTGCTCGCTCCAGTCGTGCAGCGGGTTGAATTTCTCTATCTGAAACTCGCCGTCCCATCCGCGCGGCGCCAGATTCGCGCGCGAGATCGCCTGCTGTGCGCGCAATCCGGTGACCCACGCGGCGCGGCCGGCGAGGGCCCGCTTCAGCGGTTCGACTTTGCGCACCTCGCAGCAAGCCTTGCGATTTTCGACCGATGCGTAGAAGCCGTTGATGCCGCGCTCGCGCACGAGCACCTGCACCGCTCGGGTGTCGGGATAGAACGTCTCGAAGCAGCGACCGTACACCTGTTCCACCCGTTGCATCAGCGCGTAGGTCTCCTGCGGCAGGCGCCCGGTATCGAGCGTCACGACGTCGATCGCGATCTCCTCCCGGTGCATCAGGTCCAGCACCACCATGTCCTCGGCGCCGAAACTGGTCGAGAACGCGGCGCGCGACAGCGCCGCGGCATCTCGCAGCAGGGACACGGCCGATTCGATGTGCGCGCTCATGCCAGCCGCCGCGACGTCGGATCGACGCGGCGGAACGCCGGCAGCAGCGGCTCGACCGACCCCTGGTACGAATCGGTGAAGTCCGACAGCGACGCCATCGCTTCCTCCACGTTGCGGTCGGCCCGCAGCGCGAAGCTGTCGAACCCGACCCGCTTCATGAAATAGAGCTGGTCGCGCAACACGTCGCCGATCGCGCGCAACTCGCCGCGCCACCCGTGGCGGTTGCGCAGCAGCGCGGCGGTCGAAAAGCCTCGACCGTCCCCGGATTTGGGAAACTGCACGGCAATCAGTTCGATCGAGCCGAACAGCGCTACAACCTGCTCCGGTTGATCCGTGGGCGACAGCCACACCCCGACCGGAGCCGCGGCGCTCAGTCGCTCCGGTTGAGCCAGCGCGGTGGCCAGCGGAATCAGCCCTGCCGCCCCGCCATTCCAGGCGGCCCCATCCTCGAACAGCGTCCATCCGTCGTCGATGATGTGCGCCCGGCCCTCGACCAGTTTGATGATTCGGCGCTCAGACATGCTCGACGCTCTCGGGCTCGTGGGCGGACACACCCGGCGCGGCGTAGGCGGCGGTCTTGAACGGCGACAGGCTGACGCGCGTGAGCGTGTCGATGAAGCGCTCGCCTTCCTGGCGCAGCGTTACGTACCGCTCGAGTATCGCTGCGATCACCTCGGGGATTTGCTCGGCCGAAAACGACGGACCGATCACGCTGCCCACGTGCGTGGACCCCGGCTCCGGCCCGACCTCGCCGCCCAGCGTGATCTGGTAGAACTCGGCGCCCTGCTTGTCCACGCCCAGGATCCCGATGTTGCCGACGTGATGGTGGCCGCACGAATTGATGCATCCGGACATGTTCAGCGTCAGCTCGCCCAGATCGTGCACATAATCGGCGTCGTCGAAGCGCTCCTGGATCGCTTGGGCGATCGGCAGCGACTTGGCGTTGGCGAGCGAGCAGAAGTCGCCCCCCGGGCAGCACACGATGTCGGTCAGAAGCCCGATATTGGGCGTGGCGAGTCCCAGCGCGCGCAGCTCGCTCCACAACGAGAAGAGCTCCGACCGGGCGACATCCGCCAGCACCAGGTTCTGCTCGTGCGTCACCCGCAGCTCGCCGAAACTGTAGCGATCGGCCAGATCGGCCACCGTATCCATCCGATCGGCGTCCAGGTCGCCCGGTGCCGTTCCGGAGCGCTTCAGCGACAACGTGACGGCCGCGTAGCCCGGTGCCTTATGCGCAGCAACGTTGCGTCCATGCCAGCGCGCAAAGCCGGGATGAGAAGCCAGTTGCTCCTGCAGCTGTGAATCGGCGCTCGGCTGGCGGTAGGGCGGCGCTTCGAAATCAGCCGCGATCCGCGCCAATTCGGCCTCGGTGACCGTGGCCGGCCCATCTTCCAGGTGCGCGAATTCGGCGTCGACCTCTTGCGCGAACTTCTCCGCGCCCAGCGATCGCACCAGGATCTTGATGCGCGCCTTCCACAGGTTGTCGCGGCGCCCGTAGCGGTTGTACACGCGCAGGATAGCCTCGCAATAGGACAGCAGATGCCGCCAGGGAAGATCGCGGCGAATGATGGTGCCGACCACCGGGGTGCGTCCCATTCCGCCCCCGGCCAGCACGTCAACGACGACGGCGCCGGTGTCGTCGCGCTTCAGGTACAGCCCGATGTCGTGCATCGCGGTGGCCGCGCGGTCGACACCCTGAGTGCCGGTCAGCGCGATCTTGAATTTGCGCGGCAGCCAGGAGAATTCCGGGTGGAACGTGCTCCACTGGCGCACCAGTTCGCTGTATGGCCGTGGGTCGACCTGCTCGTCGGGAGCCACGCCGGCCATCGGATCGGTCGTGATGTTGCGCACGCTGTTGCCCGACGTCTGGATCGCATGCATCTGAACGGTCGCCAGCGCCTGCAGGATGTCCGGCGAGTCCTCCAGG
>DATBCI010000318.1:0-1769 GCA_036270555.1 Burkholderiaceae bacterium | reverse complement strand
GCGGGTGGGTCACCGCGCGCGTTGCACCCCGCCAGCCAACTGGCTGACAGCGCGAGCGCGAGCAAGGTCGCTGCAAGGCGCGATCGTCCGGCACTCATTCCTGCTCCCTGACTCCTGCTCCTCGACTCCGGTCCAAACTCGGCGCGGTTCGCGACGCTCTTCAATGGCGTGCCACCGCGTGCGATGGTGCGGCTGCATCAGCATGGTGCACCGCCAAGCGGTCGGATCTTAGCTGAGCGCATCGCTGACCGCGGCGCTTAACCCGTCACGATTTCAGCGCGGCAACGGCGAGCAGGGTCCACCCGGCCAGGAAGGCGATTCCGCCAAAGGGCGTCGCGATGCCGAAGCGGGGCTCGTCCAGCAACGCAACCAGGTAGAGGCTACCGCAGAACAGCACGATGCCAGCTGCGAAGCACACGCCTGCCGCCAACGCAAGGCGGCTAGGCCAGCTCTGAAGCACCCAGGCACTGGCAAACAGCGCCAGCGCATGAAGCCCCTGATAGCGCACCGCGGTGTCGAACACGCTGATTTTCTCGACCGGCAGCCACGATTTAAGCGCATGCGCGCCGAAGGCCCCTGCAGCGACGCCGGTTAGCGCGAACAGCGCGCCGGCAGCGGCCAGCCCACGTACGCGCGACTGGGTCATTTCACCTGTAACAGTACAGTCTGTATCGTCGGCTGGTCTCATTAGCGGTTCGGGGTCAGCATCGCTGGACCGCGCCCACGGTCAATGTAGCATCGCAGTGGCCCGGTTCCCGCCTCGCCGTATGAGGGACCGGCTGTAAGTTCAACGCCCTGGTGACGACCAAGCGGCGTGTCCGAGGGTCGGACATCGGCATTGCGTTGCTTTTGCGAGGGCAGTGCCGAACAACGAGAGCACATTTTGCGGAAGGAGTCACGATGAGGACCACCAAAGAGTCGAGCATCAAGGGATTGACCGGAGCTGCGATTGCAGCGGCCGCTGCCGGCTTGTTCGCGATAGGGTATGCAGCCCCGGTTCTGGCCGACGAGGGCGGCAAGATCCACTGTGAAGGCGTGAACGGTTGCAAAGGACAGAGCGATTGCGCCTCGGCGAAGAATTCCTGCAAGGGCCAGAACTCCTGCAAGGGCGAAGGCTTCAAGGAGATGAGCGCGCAGGAGTGCGAAAAGGCGAAAGCCGAGACGAAGAAATAGGAAGGAGCGCTAGGGGCGGGCGCGTGCGCGGTTCGCTGGGCTTCGGATTGGGGCTGCGCCCGCCGCATTACACGCAGATCGTCGAGAGCAGGCCGGACGTCGGCTGGTTCGAGATCATCAGCGAGAATTTCATGGTGCCGGGCGGACGGCCACTGCATTGGCTGGACCGGATCCGCGCCGATTACCCGATTGCCATGCATGGCGTCTCGCTGTCGATCGGCAGCACCGACCCGCTCGATCAGCAGCACCTGGCGGGCCTGCAGCGGTTGCAGCGGCGCGTGCAGCCTGCGTGGATCTCCGATCACCTGTGCTGGACCGGCGTGGCGGGCGGAAATCTGCACGACCTGCTGCCGTTGCCGTACAACGAAGGCGTAATGGCTCACGTGGTCGAGCGGGTGCGCCGGGTGCAGGACCGGCTGGGGTCGCGCATCCTTCTGGAAAACGTCTCCAGCTATGTCAGCTACCCGTCTTCACAGCTCACCGAGTGGGAGTTCCTGGTCGAGGTCGCGCAGCGGGCCGATTGCCTGATCCTGCTGGACGTGAACAACATCTACGTCAGCAGCGTGAATCACGGATTCGAGCCGATCGACTATCTG
>DATBCI010000317.1:0-25977 GCA_036270555.1 Burkholderiaceae bacterium | reverse complement strand
CGAGAAAAAAATCTCTCGAGTATCGCCTCCCGAAGGCAGCGCCCGCATGGTCGAGGCAATCTACGGTTGCAAATGGTCCCTGACCGTTTACCGTCTGCTTGCGAACGGCGTCAATCGGCCGGGCGAGATGGTGCGCAGTGTTGATGGCCTGACGACGAAGGTATTGAATGACTGTCTGCGCAAGAACCTGCATTTCGGGATCATCAATCGGGTCGCCTATCCAGAGATACCGCCACGCGTCGAATACGAGATAACAGCCTTCGGCAGGAAGTTCATTCGGATCCTCGGCGAGATCGAGAAACTGCAGCGCGAGATCGAAACCAAGTGACGGAGGCTTGCGGTGCATCTCTCCGAAAATGCGGGCTGAGTTTAGTTCACCCGGCAACGTGGGCGTGATGGTCTGCTTTGCGCCGTCTGAGCGACCGCCATTGGTCACTTCCGGGCATTCGCACCTTGGCTAGGGCGCAGAGCTCTCGCCCTGTATCAAAGTTACCCTTCATGCACTTGTTAGGACCGGAAATCGTGGGCCGTATTCTCGTAAACCACGCTGAGGCTTGGCTGCTTGTGGCGAATTATTCGATCCGAGCGAGGGTTGAATCAAGACGAACGCTTCAGCACCTGCCGGCTCGGGGGCACCAGGATGGTCGGCAGCGCGGCGGCCAGCGTGTCGGGGTAATCGCGGCTGTAATGAAGGCCGCGGCTTTCGTGGCGCCTGAGCGCCGAGCGCACGATCAGCTCGGCACATTCGAGCAGGTTGCGCAACTCCAGCAAATCCCGCGAGACACGGAAGTTCGCGTAGTACTCGTCCGTTTCCTTGCGCAGCAGCCGGATCCGGTGCTGCGCCCGTTCCAGCCGGCGCGTCGTGCGCACGATGCCCACGTAGTTCCACATCGTCAGACGCAGCTCGTCCCAGTTGTGTGCGATCACGACCTGCTCGTCGGGATCCTCGACCCGGCTCTCATCCCACGAGGGCAGGGCGGGCGACTCCGCCGGTGCCTGCACGCGGATGTCCTCGGCGCATGACCTGCCGACGACCACGCACTCCAGCAGCGAGTTGCTGGCCAGGCGGTTGGCGCCGTGCAGTCCCGTGTAGCCGGTTTCGCCGACGGCGTACAAGCGGGCCAGGTCCGTCCGCCCGCGCAGGTCGGTGACGACACCTCCGCACGTATAGTGGGCCGCTGGCACCACCGGGATCGGCTGCCTGGAAATGTCGATCCCCAGGCTGCGGCAGCGCGCCTCGATGGTTGGGAAATGGCTCTGCAGGAACGAGCTCCCCAGTTGGGTGGCGTCGAGCAGCACGTAGTCCAGGCCATTGCGTTTCATCTCGAAGTCGATCGCGCGCGCCACCACGTCGCGCGGCGCCAGTTCAGCGCGCGCATCGTGGACCGGCATGAAGCGCGTGCCGTCCGGCAGCCGCAGCACCGCACCTTCGCCGCGCAGTGCTTCGGTGATCAGGAAGGTGCGCTCCTGCGGGTGATACAGGCAGGTCGGGTGGAACTGAATGAACTCCATGTTGGCGACCCGGCAGCCGGCGCGCCAGGCCATCGCGACGCCGTCTCCGGTGGCCGTGTCCGGGTTGCTCGTATAGCGGTAGACCTTGCCGGCACCGCCACAGGCCAGCACCACGGCGGCAGCGGGTAACGCCTCGACCCGGCCCCGATCGATATCGAGCGCATACACCCCGTAGCAGCGCGGCCCGTCGCGCCCGGCGACCTGGCGCGAGGTGATCAGGTCGACCGCCATCCAGCGCTCCAGCATCCGGATGTTCCGGTGCGAGCGCGCCCGATCGAGCAGCGCCTCGTGAATCGCCTTGCCCGTTGCGTCGGCTGCATGCGCGATGCGACGCACCGTATGCCCGCCCTCGCGCGTCAGGTGAAGTCCAAGCGGCCCCTCCGGGTCTGCCGTGAACTCGACGCCGTGCTGCACCAGCCACTCGATCGCCTCGGCGCTGCCGCGGGCGATTGCGCTCGCGACCTGTACATCGACCAGGCCGGCGCCGGCCTCGGCGGTGTCGCGCAGGTGCGATTCGATGCTGTCGTCGCTTCCGAGCACTCCGACGATTCCGCCCTGCGCCCACGCCGTGGCGCCTTCCTGCAGTGAACGCTTGGCGAGCACGGTCACCTGCGCGCGCTCAGCCAGTTGCAATGCGACCGTCAGCCCGGCCAGGCCGGCGCCGACGATGACGACCGGTTGCTGCATCCTGCTGCTCACACGAAAGGCGGCGAGCCTGGATTGCGCCTCAGCGCGGCGGAACGTAACCCGACGGCATGTCGGCGCCTTCGCCGAAGAAGTACTGCTCCATCTGCGCCTGCAGGTACTTGCGCGCGCGCGCATCGGCCAGGCTCAGTCGGTTCTCGTTCAGCAGCATCGTCTGGTGACGCTGCCATTGCGCCCAGGCTTCCTTGGACACGCTCTCGAAGATGCGGCGGCCGAGCTCGCCCGGAACGGGCGCGAAATCCAGCCCTTCGGCTTCCTTGCCCAGTTTGATGCAGTGGATCATGCGTGCCATGTTCAACCCCTTCAAAGCCCCTTGATCAGCACCTGCGAACGGCGCTGCCAGTTGTACATCCGTTGGCGCTGCACCGGCAGATCCTCGACCTTGGCCATCGCGAAGCCACGCTTCAGGAACCAGTGCGAGGTGCGAGTGGTCAACACGAACAGCCGGTTCAAGCCCGCCGCCCGTGCGCGTGTCTCGATCCGCTTCATCAGCCGCTCGCCCAGGCCGCCCTCGCGATAATCGCCGTGCACCGTCAGGCAGGCCAGCTCGCCCATCGCCGCATCCTCGAACGGATACAGGGCGGCGCAGCCCTGGATGAAGCCATCGTGCTCGAAAACGCTGAACTGTCCGATCTCGCGTTCGATCAGCTCGCGCGCCCGCTTCACCAGCGTGCCGTCGACCTCGAGCGGCTCGATCAGCTTCAGGATCCCGCCCACGTCATCGCTGGTGGCCTCGCGCAGCGCCTCCAGGTGCTCGGCGGACACCAGCGTGCCCAGCCCGGCGTGCGTGAACAGCTCGATCAACAGCCCGCCATCGAGGCGCAGCGGAATCAGGTGAGCGCGCGCGACCCCCCCGCGGCAGGCCCGCACCATGTGCTCGAGGTCCGACAGCGCCGGCTCCGAGGCCTCGCGCGTGGCCAGCATCCGCTCGGCTTCCTCCAGGGACAGCTCGCTGAGCAGCTTGCCGCTGGCGCTGTGCACACCATCCTGCGAGCCGATCAGGATCAGCTTGTCCGCTTTCAGTGCGATTGCTGCGCAGGTCGCGACGTCCTCCACCTTCAGGTTGAACGCCTCGCCGGTCGGTGAGAAGCCCAATGGCGACATCAGCACCAGCGATTCGGAACGCAGCGTGCGCTCGATCGCCTCGGTATCGATCTTGCGCACCACGCCGGTGTGCTGGAAATCAACCCCATCCACGATGCCGACCGGCCGCGCGACGACGAAATTGCCGCCGACGACCCGGATCTTGCTGTTGGCCATCGGCGTACTGGGCAGCCCCTGCGAAAACGCCGCCTCGATGTCGAGGCGGATCCCGCCGGCGGCTTCCTTGACGCAGGCGAGCGCCGCGGCGTCGGTGATCCGCAGCCCCCGGAAGAACGAGGTCTGTAATCCCTTCAGTTGCAGCTGCGCCTGCACCTGGGGTCGGGATCCGTGCACCAGCACCAGCCGGATGCCCATTGCGTGCAGCAGCGACAGATCGTGCGCCAGCGAATTAAGGTGGCCGGCCTCGATCAATTCGCCTTCGAAGGCCACAACAAAGGTGCGCCCACGATGCGAATGCACGTAAGGGGCCACCGCGCGCAGCCATGCGACGAACTGCGCCTGGCTGAGCGCGGCCGTGGCCGGCGCAGTGGCAGGGGACAGCGGGGCGATGTGATCGTCCACGCCCGAAAGTATACTTCGCGCCCCTGCAAGTCTTTGATTTGGTGAGAGCAATTGCGAAGCGGCGGCGCCCGGCCTGGGTTGGCGATCCGGTTTCCGGACGAGCTGCCTGTCAGCGCGCGGCGCGATGAGATCGGCGAGGCGATCCGCGCCAATCCGGTCGTGATCGTGTGCGGCGAGACCGGGTCGGGCAAGACGACCCAGCTTCCCAAGATCTGCCTGCAGATCGGGCGCGGCGCCGATCGAATGATCGGCCACACCCAGCCGCGCCGTATTGCGGCCTCCAGCGTGGCCCGACGCATCGCCGAGGAGCTGGCGACGCCCTTGGGCGAGGTGGTCGGCTACAAGGTGCGTTTCACCGACAAGACACGCGCGGGCGTGGCCGTCAAGCTGATGACCGACGGGATTTTGCTGGCGGAAACCCAGCACGATCCCCTGCTCGAGGCTTACGACACGATCATCATCGACGAGGCGCACGAACGCAGCCTCAACATCGACTTCCTGTTGGGCTACCTGCGCCAGCTGGTGGCGAGGCGGCCGCAGCTGAAACTGATCATCACGTCGGCCACGCTCGACGCCGAGCGCTTCGCGCGCCACTTCGGCTCGGCGGACCAGCCCGCGCCGGTGATCAACGTCTCGGGCCGCCTTTACCCGGTCGAGATCCGCTATCGGGCCGTGCACGAGGAAGACGACAGCGACGACCGCACGCTGATGGATGCCATCGTCGACGCGGTCGACGAGCTGGCGCTGGCAGGTCGGGGCGACACGCTGGTATTCCTGCCGGGCGAGCGCGAGATCCGTGAGGCGGCCGAAGCTCTACGCAAGCGGCATCCGCCCGGCAGCGAGATCCTGCCGCTGTTTGCACGCCTGTCGATCGAGGAGCAGGAGCGCGTGTTCAAGCCGGGGTCGATGCGCCGGATCGTGCTCGCAACCAACGTCGCCGAGACGTCGCTGACGGTGCCCGGGATCCGCTATGTGGTCGATTCGGGCCTGGCGCGCGTGAAGCGCTACAGCTATCGCAACAAGGTCGAGCAGTTGCAGGTCGAGCCGATTTCGCAGGCGGCCGCAGCCCAGCGCGCGGGTCGCTGCGGGCGGGTCGCCGATGGCATCTGCATCCGCCTGTATGACGACCAGGATTTCGCCCGGCGCCCCCCGTACACCGATCCGGAGATCCTGCGCTCGTCGCTCGCGGCCGTGATCCTGCAGATGAAAGCGCTCGGGCTGGGTGATGTGGCCGAGTTTCCGTTCGTGCAGGCTCCGCCGTCCCGCGCGATCGCGGACGGCTACCAGTTGCTGGCCGAACTGAACGCGGTGGACGAGCGCAACGAGCTCACCCCGATCGGTCTCGAGCTGGCGCGTCTGCCGGTGGATCCTCGCGTGGGTCGGATGCTGCTGGCGGCGCGCGATCAGCAGTGCCTGCGCGAGATGCTGATCATCGCTTCCGTGCTGTCGGTACAGGATCCGCGCGAACGGCCGCTGGAGGCGCAGCAGGCCGCCGACCAGGCGCACCGGCGTTTTGTCGACGAACGAAGCGAATTCGCAGGCGTGGTGAAGCTGTGGGATGCGCTGCAGGAGCGCCTCGCGCACAAGAAGTCGAATCGCCGCCTGGCCGATGAACTGAAACAGGAGTTCATCAGTCCACGGCGGCTGCGCGAATGGATCGACGTGCACACGCAGCTGCACCGCATCGTGTCCGAGCTCGGGTGGCGCATCAACGCCTCGCCGCCCACCTACGAGCAGCTGCACCTGGCGCTGCTGCCCGGCCTGCTGGGCAATGTCGGCTGTAAGTCTGCCGATGCCGACCCTGCCGATCGCCGCGAGCCGCCGTACCTGGGGGCTCGCTCGATCAAGTTCCACGTGTGGCCCGGCTCGCCGATCGCGCGCAAGGCCGGTCGCTGGATCGTGGCGGCCGAGCTGGTCGAAACGTCGCGCCTGTTCGCCCGCACCGTGGCCGGCATCGAGCCGGCCTGGCTGGAGAAGGCCGGTTCGCACCTGTTGAAGCGGACCTATGGCGAACCGCATTGGGAGAAGCGGGCCGCCCAGGTAGTGGCGTTCGAACGGGCCACGTTGTACGGACTGCTCGTCTACCAGCAGCGCCGCGTGAACTACGCGCCGATCGACCCGGCCGCGTCGCGCACGATCTTCATCCGCGAGGCGCTGGTCGGCGGCGAGCTCGATACGCGGGCGCCGTTCATGACGCACAACCAGAAACTGATCCGGGAGATCCGCGACCTGGAGCACAAAAGGCGGCGACCCGACGTGCTGGTCGACGACGAGCTGATCTTTGCTTTTTACGACCAACGCGTGCCCGCGCCGGTAACCAGCGGCGCCGCCTTCGAGACCTGGCGCGCTCAAGCCGAGCAGACCGATGCGCGGCTGCTGTTCCTGTCGCGCGAAGGGCTGATGCGGCACGAGGCGGCCGGTGTGACCTCGCAGCTTTATCCGAAGTCGATCACGATGGGCGGGCTGCAGATGGCACTGTCGTATCACTTCGAGCCGGGCAGCGCGCGCGACGGTGCGACCCTGACGGTGCCGCTGTACGCCCTGAATCAGGTCGATGCGCTGCGCTGCGAATGGCTGGTGGCCGGCATGCTGAAGGAAAAGGCGCAGCTGCTGCTCAAGTCGCTGCCGCAGAAGCTGCGCCGCCACTGCGTCCCGCTGCCCGAGTATGCACTGGGCTTCGTTGGGCGGTGGGGTGAGCGCTTGCAGCGGACTGGTGACGCGCCCGACAGTTGCGCCCCTCTCCCGCTGGCGGGGGAGGCGTCGGGGCATTCCTCCCCTCTCCCGCTTGCGGGAGAGGGGTCGGGGGTGAGGGCAGTTGGGGGGCGAGCACCGACCGCCGCCTCGATCGGACTGATCGACGCATTGATCCGGGACGTGCGCCAGCAGGCCGACGTCGTCTGCACGGCGACCGATTTCAAGCTCGAATCGCTGCCGGCACACCTGACGATGAACTTCAAGGTGGTCGACGCCGAAGGCCGCCAGCTCGCCATGGGCCGCAACCTGGCGTCGTTGCAGGCCGAGCTGGGGGCGCAGGCGCGTCAGCAGTTTCAACAGGCGGCCGAGGCGCAAGCCGCTCCGGTGCAAGCACAACAGCCGATCACCGACTGGGATTTCGGAGAGCTGACGCAGCAGCGCCAGATCCATCGCGAGGGCCAGACGCTGGTGGCCTATCCGGCGCTGGTCGATCATGGCGACCACTGCACCCTGGAGGTGTTCGAGGATCCACTGGTTGCTCGCAGCCGGCACCGCGAGGGGCTGCGGCGACTTTTCAGGCTCCAGCTGCGCCAACAGATCCAGTACCTGGAGCGTTCGCTTTCGTCCCTGCAGACGGTTCGGATGCAGGCGTCGGTGGTGCCATCGCTGTCGGCGGCCGCTCCGAGCTTCGAGGACCTGCGCGACCAGGTGGTCGGCGCCGCCATCGATCGAACGTGCCTGGACGAGCCGTGGCCGGTCAACCGCGAGCAGTTCCTGGCGCGCAAGGACGAGGCACGCGGACGGCTGACGCTGATCGCGCAGCAGGTCGCCCAGTTGTTGACGACGATCGTGCAGGAAGCGGCTCAATTGCCCAAGAAGCTCGCGTCCAGCCGCGCGTTCGCGGGCGCCTGCGGCGATGTGGAGCAGCAGCTCGCCGGCCTTTTCCCGAAGCGATTCGTCGAGCAGACACCAGCGGCTCAACTGGTCCACTTTCCGCGCTACCTGAAGGCGATCGCGGTGCGCCTCGACAAGCTGAAGACTGACCCGTCGCGCGACAAGACCCTGATGGCCGAACTCGGCCCGCTGCAGGTGGCTTACGGCAGGGCGGTGGCGGGGCGCAAGGGCGTGCCGGATCCAAGACTGCAGGAGTTTCGCTGGCTGCTCGAGGAGCTGCGAGTGTCGTTGTTCGCGCAAGAGCTGAAGACGCCGATGCCGGTCAGCGTGAAGCGCCTTCAGAAAGTGTGGGCCAGCATAGGCGGCTCGTGAATCGGCTGTTACCGGCCACCCGCCGCGCAGCCTCCTAGGCTCTGGCGGCGATCGCGCCCACCCGATGCGCGTACGCGTGCCAATCCGGTTCAGGCAGGTGAGGCCGCCAGCGTGCCAGGTCGGCATGCAAGTCGTGCCGAATCGACTCGATTTCGTGCTGAACGCGGCTTGTCAGCAGGTACCAGTTGGCCAGCAACGCGTCGTAGCGCTTGTAGAAATCGCGCCGCTTCGAGCGGCCTTCACGAGGGTCCGCCTTGCGCAGATCGATGGCGGGCGGTGTATTCATCACGGGTCTCCGGCACCTGATGGCTTTCGGCCCCGACGGCCGAAATCGATGGACCCAACTGTGGGGCAAGCGGCGGCGACCCGGAAGTTTCTTAGGTCACGTTCGGCCGGCACGCCCGCGCGCGCGGCGTCGACTCGGCAGTTTCTTTGGTCATGTGCGACCCGGGCATTCGGGCCGCGTCGGCGTTCAAAGGCCGCCAACGGTCAGCGCGGCGCCGGGCCAGGCTGCGGCAGCGGCCACGGCGGGCCCATCATCTCGGCGGCCGGCTTGGGCGCATACAGCTCGGGGAACAGCACCGGTCCCCACTCCGGATGCAAGCTCAATTTGCCCGTCAGTTCAAGCCGGAAGGCGGGATCGTCCGCCCTCGTCCTCCAGGCATGAACGAATTGACGGCGGACGGCGACCTCAGCATTGATCCACGGCTCGACCTCGGCGTATGAGAACTCGCCCAGCGCCCTGGGGGCGACCTCGTGTTCACGGTAACGGGCAAGCCGTGACGGGATCGAATCGCGAAACGCGCGCGGCATCTGGTCGACGAATTCCTTGGAAGGGCGAGCGTCCCGGGTTGTGTGCCCATCTTTAGTCACCGACACGAAGTCGTCGCTGTTCAGCGGCGGCACCGCGAACGGCTTCCCATGACGATTGGCAAGGCGCGCCTTTCCCTGCTCGACGAACAGCGCGCCGCCGCGGGCGTCTATGTGCACCAGCACGACCCCGCCGAGGTCGATTCCGTCGAACACGACGCTGGAAAAGGCCGCCGCCCGCGAACCCTTGGCTTGCGGCAGCGAAAGCTTGATCCAGCCCGACAGCAGATAGAGCGCGGGCCGGTCGCCGCTCACCTCGCTTGGGTAATTCAGCTGAAGGCGGGTGGTCGGACCGAGGTCCAGCCGGGTGCCGTCGGCGTACTCGAGCTGCGCGTAGGTGTCCTTTTCGGTTTCGATCAGATCGTTGGGCTGAAGCCGGACGCCCTCCGCGGCCCCCAGCTTCGAAGTGCCGCGAATCACGGTCGCGCTGCCTTCGAGGATCGTCACCACGGCCGGGGCGTCGGAGCCGGCCGCCTGCGCCGGTTGCAGCGCACACGCCGCGAGCGCGATTGCAACGATCGATAAACGATGCACGGGGCCTCTCCTCGGATCCCACGGGCAACTGTCCGCCGGTGCTTCACCCGTCACTGTCCGGACGAAATTGCGCCTCGAAAGGCTACGTCAGCCCCTGCACTGCGTCAATGCGCATGACCGAGGTCACATCGAGCGTGGCCGGCGCGCTCCGCTGGCGAAGCGAATGACCTCTGTCACTTATATGGATTGGCGAGTTTGCCTACAGTCCGTCCAACGCTTCTGACCCACTCGAGCTCAACCGAAGTGACAGAACGTGTTCCTGACAGAGCGGACATCCGAGGCACCCGCCGATCTGATCAGTTCGTGAGACGCGGGGGCCTCTGACCGAACCGATCACGTCGGGATATTCCCCGGATCGGTTCACCCAAAAGGAAGGAAATACCATGATCCGCAAAATCGCTCTGGCAGTTATCGCGACCACCGCGTTCGGCGCCGCTTTCGCGCAACAGTCGAACGTCAACCTGCACGACGCCAACCAGAAGCAATCGGGCAACAGCAGCTGGCAGCAGGGCTACATCGGTACCGTGTTTGCCGGCACCGGAAAGAGCAACGTCACCATGCACGACTTCAACCAGACGCAGTCGGGCAACAACAGCGCCCAGTACTCGTACATCGGCACGGTGTGGGGCAACGGGACCAGCAACGTCAGCCTGCACGACGTGAACCAGAAGCAATCGGGTAACGGCAGCACCCAGGGCATGACGGTCGGAACGGTGTGGGGCAACGGGACGAGCAAGGTCAACATGCACGACCTGAACCAGTCCCAGTCGGGCAACGGCAGCGGCCAGTACGTTGGCGTCGGCAACGCGGGCAACGGCACGTCGAATGTCACGATGCACGACCTGAACCAGACCCAGTCCGGCAACGGCAGCTACCAGGGCCTGGACATCGGCAGCGTGAACTAATCCATGCAATGTGTGGCGCGCCCGGCTTACCGGGCCGCCGCTTGATCGAAACGCAGGGCGGCAGGCCCGCCCTGCACCACCCAGACGGCACAAGGAGAACTGCGATGCGAAGACTTCACACCCTGACGACACTGCTTTCGCTGACGCTGATCGCGGCTGCTCCGATGTGCCGCGCCGGCCACAACCTGAAGCCGGCCAGCGCCGAAGTCTCCGTGCTGGAGGACAAGGACCGTGCCAAGGTCGATCTGGAGGAAAACAAGAACGCTCTGAAGCAACTGGAGCTCGACAAGATGGGCTCCCAGGACGACTCCAATTGCGGTTCGGTCAACATCGGAAACGACAACGGCAATCAGACCGGCACAGGCCGCGTTGCTTCGCACGACACGACCGTCATCGTAACCGGGGATGTGTTCAACACCACATCGTGTGGCCGATAACCGGCCGACAAGCGACAAACGCCGAGGAACCCATGAAGATCCATCCCACCGTCGTCCGAACCGCCGTTGCGCTGGTCGCGGCCACCGTGTCGCTGATCGCCGCGGCGGCCGACAAGGACGATTTCGAACAGCGTGCCGACAAGCTGCGCGGCGGGCCCGCCAGCGCCCCGCTGGCGAATGAGACCGGATTCAGCAAGGGGCTGAAGTGCATGGATGGCCTGTTCCGGGCCTACGGCATCAACAATGTGACGGTCGTCATCGATACGATTCCCGATGCGACCAAGAAGATCAACGTGGGGGCGCGCGACATGTTCATGTCGGCGACCTCGGAGATGACTCGCACGACCCATGCGATCCGGCTGGTCCCGATCGTCGAGTCGCGCGTTTTCAGCGAGACCAAGCGCGAGCGCGTAGTCGCCGACGCCGACTTCGCGATCCAGGGCTCGATTTCGCAATTCGACGAGTCGATGCTGCAGAAGCAGCGCGACGGGGCCGTCTGTATCTGGAAACTGTGCGTGGGCGCCGCGGACTCGGACAAGATCTCAGGGCTCGGCCTGGACCTGAACCTGGTCGAGACGAACGGCATGTCGCTGGTGCCGGGAGCGAGCGTCAAGAACGCCGTCCTGCTGCGCAAGCACGGTAACGGCTACGACGGCGACCTGACGGTGACGAATTTCAGCCTGCAGTACAACTTCACGCTGGTCAGCGCGGATAGCAATGGGCAGGCTCTGCGTACGTTGATCGAGCTCGGCGCGATCGAGCTGTACGGGCGGATGCTGAAGCTGCCTTACTGGACCTGCCTGGGTGCGTCCGACCAGGATCCCATCGTAAGCGGCGAGATCAACGACTGGTGGGAGGAGCTGGCCGGCGATCCGCGCAACACGGGGCGCCTGATGGGTTACCTCCAGTATCAAATGAGGGCTCAGGGCGTTTACGACGGAGAGATCAACGGTCGCGGCAGCGAGGCGCTGCTGCGCGGCGTGCGGGCCTACTCGCTCGCCCTCGGGTTGCCGGACGATCTGAACCTGGATGTGCGCTTCCTGCGCAAGTACCTGGCCGCCGATCAGGCTCAGGTGCGGAAGATTGCGGTGCTCAAGCTGGCAGAAATCAACCAGAAGGAAGGGCCGCTCCCGCCGGAGCCGGTTGCTCAAGCTGCCCCGCCGGGTGCGCCGGCCGCCGCCGGTGCTCAAACGGCTCAACAAACGGCCCAGGCGACACCCGGCGGCACGGGTGCATCGACCGCCCCGACCACGTCGGCGCCGCAGACCGCGTCGGCGGCCCAGGGCCCGGCGATCGCTCAGGGTCAAACGGCGGGTACTGCTCAGACCGTGGCGGCAGCGTCGAGTACACAGGCAACCACAGGCGCCGGTGCGGCCCGTCCCGCAACGCCTCCCGTGCCGGCCGCTTCGGCCGCCGGTGCACCTGCAGCCTTGGCGCAAACGGCGCCGCCTGCGTCTGCGGCAACTCGTCCCGTGGCGTCGGCGGCCCCGGCGCACCCGGCGGCCGCGGGCATCGTGCCCGCCGTGTACCGCCCGGCGGCGCCGGTGGCGACGATTCCGATCGAGGGGTCTCGCCCGGCCAACAACAGCACCTACCGCGCCGGCGAGCCCTTCTTCGTCGGCGTGATCTCGCCGCGCGATGGCTACCTGTACTGCTACATGATCGACGATCAGCAGCGGATTTCGCAGTTCTACCCGGCGCCGGCCCAGTCGCCCTCGCGCCTGTCGGGTGGGACCCTGACGGTGCTCAACTCGAACTCGCCGCTGCTCGCCAGCCGTCCCGAGCACAAGGAGAAAGTGGCCTGCTTCTCGAGTCCGAAGGATCTGGGCCGGCAACCGCTGGAGCCCGCCAGCGTGCAGGGTCTGGACGCTCTGAAAACGCGGTTCGCGATCGCTGTCAGCGGTGCCTACGCAATGGGGGTATTCGATGTCAACGTTCAGTAACGGAAGATCCGCGGCACACTGCCTCGCGGTTGTGACGCTGATCGCAGTTGCCGCACTCGGTTTGGAGGCTGTCGCGCTGGCGGCTGAGGATTCGTCCGAATCTGTCAACGTCCGCGCCAAGATCGCCAGGCCGAGCGATGAGACAGGGCCCGCCGCTGCGCCGGCACGATCGTCCGATGAGGCGCTGTCAGCCCCAGGCAAGTCGCCCAAGGGCCCGCCGCGCAGCCTGTTTCGCTGTTGGCAGGACGGGCGGATCATCTTCGAAGGCAGGGGCTATGGCGCGCTGCCGTCGTCGCAGGTTGCCGCGGAGTTGAAGGCCGGCGACAGCGGCACAGGCAGGCTGCAGGTGCTGGATATGTATCACGGGCTGTGCGTGCTGGAGCTGCCAAAATGAGCGGCCAGCTTTCGGAGGCGGAAAAGATCGGTCGGTTGTCCAAGGAGAAGGCGATGTCAGGTCAGGGTTCATTCCGGGCGGGGCGGCGCGGCATGCTGCTGGGCGCGATTTTCATGCTGCTCGCAATGGCCTCACCGTTCGCGTCGGCCGCCCAGCGCGCCTTTCGACTGCAGCCGTTTTCGGCCCTCGAGCTGGAACTGCCGGCGCGCTACGTGATCCGGGAGGCCTCGGCGCCCTCGGCGATGGTTCGGGGCGACTCGGAGGTGATCGATCGGATCGTTTTCGAGCAGCATGACGACCGTGTCCGGGTCTTCATTCCGGGTTCGATCACGATCAAAGGGCAGCTCGTGATCGAAATCGATACCGTGGGGCTGAAGGAACTGGTGGCCGACGGCGCGGGCGAAGTCGACTCGCATGGGTTCACCGGATCCGAGTTCTCGCTGCGTTCGGTCGGCGCCGGCGACATCAGGGTGACCGGACTCGACGTCGACAAGCTTCGCGTGGACCTGCAGGGCAGTGGCACCCTCGAAATGTCCGGCCGCGCGACCGACGAGCGGCTTCGATTCGCCGGATCGGGAGAGTGCCATGCCGCGGACCTGGCCGCCAATAAGGCCGATATCACGCTCGAGGGTGCAGGCAGCGTCGAGGTGATGGCGCGCGAGAAGCTCTACGTGCGGTTGACCGGTGCCGGCAGCGTGCGGTATCGAGGCGATCCGAAGCTGAGCACGAGCATCGACGGTGCCGGCACCGTCACGAGGATGTGAACATGAAGCGCGGCGCGATTTCGGTAGTTGGGTTGGCCGCCGTGCTGGCGATCTGGTGCGATCACGCGGCCGCGCAGGCAACCTCCTCGATCCAGGCTGGCGCGATCGATCAGCTTCAAAGCGGCTCGGGCAACCGGCAGCAGATGCGGATGGGCAACGCGGCCGGCAGCGCCAGCTCGAACGTCGCGGTGGGTTCGGTCGTGCAAACCCAAAGCGGCATGTCGAACCGGCAGCAGCTCGATATCGGCAACGCGACCGACTTCGGAAGCACGAAGGTGAATCTGGGCTCGATCGTTCAACAGCAATCCGGCACGATGAACGTTCAGACCGCCGCGATCGGCAATGTCTCGGGCGGCGGTCGGGCCGACGTCCACGTGGGCTCGCTGGTGCAGGATCAATCCGGCGTCGTGAACACGCAGCAGGCGCGTATCGGCAATGTGTCCGGCAGCGGATCCTCCAGAGTGGACGTCGGCCCGATCGTGCAGACGCAAAGCGGAGCCTTCGCGAGTGAATCGGTCGATGTCGGCAATTCGGACGACGATGGCAACACCGACGTCACCGTCGGCGGCGGGATTTATCAGGCTCAGCGATCGATGATGGGCGCATCGCACGTCGGGATCGGCAACCGCTGAGCTCGCTCGCAGCGCACTGGCTGAATCGAGCGACAAAAAAGAGCGGCATCCTTCGATACCGCTCCCCTTGCGATCCTGAACCGGACCGCGATGATCTGACGATCAGGCCGTCGTTTGCACCAGCGTCCCGGGCTGGGTCACGCTTGGGCTCGCCAGGCTCGACTGCGCGCCCAGGTTGCCGAGCAGCGCTTGCAGGAATTGCTGCAGCGAGGCAGCCGACCCGCTGCTGGACGTGTCGGTCGACGTCGACGCGCTGCCGGCATTGTTGCTGGTCGTGGTTGATCCGCTGGCTGCCGATCCCGCAGTCGTGGATGTGCTGCCCGTCGCGGCTGAGCTGCCGCTCGTTGCCGAAGCGCTCGTGGTCGACGACGTCGACGCGGAGCTGGTCGCGCCGGTCAACGCGCTGACCAGAGCTTGAAAGTCCTGCTGCAGCTTGGCCAGCGTGGCTTGCATAGGGTCGGTCGGCGACGTCGTCGACGTAGCGGACGAAGAGCTGCCGCTGGACTCTGACGAAGAGGTCGATGACGATCCCGCTGAAGAGGGCGACGCTGATCCCGACGAAGAATTCGACAGATCCTGAAGGAGGTTCTGAAGTCCGCTCGCCAGGCTGCCATAGCCCGCACCGGAGCGCCCGTGGCGGTCGCCATCGTCGTCGCCGTGGTCTGCGCCTTGGCTCGACTGTGCTTGTTGCCACTGGCTCTGGCGGATCGCGTGGAACAGATCGTGAAGGAAAGTGCCGAGCGAGCTCAGCACGTTGGCGGCTCCGCTCGCGCCGCTCTGCGCGCTGCTGCCATCACTGCTGGTGGGCGTCGGCGCGGTCGTTGGCGTGGAAGTCGTCGTGGCCGTCGACGTCGTGGTCGTTGCGGATGTGCTGCCGGTGGCGGCGGAGGTGGCCGCCGTCGCGCTGGCGCTCGTGCTGCCGTTCGTGTTGCTGCCGGCGCTGGAAGCATTCGAAGCACCCGGAACCAGTCCGAGCTGGCTCAGCGCCGAGAAGATGCTGTCCATGAATCCCATCATGCCGCCGGACTGCTGGCCGTCCTGCACGCTCTGGTCGCTGTTTCCGCCGTTATCGTCATCGTTCTGGCGGGCGCCGTGCGCACGGTGGGCGTGGCCGCTCGACTGCGTCTGCTGGGTCTGATAGATGTCGGCGTAGCCGTTCACCCCCTGGATCGACATGTTCGCTGTCCTTTCATATCAGTGAAGAGCCGCAGACTAGGCGCGGCGCTGTCGGCAAGATCCGTCAAACACACGAGCGAAGGGCGTCCGCTTCAAGCTATTGAATGTAAATGGGTTCTTCGGCGGATCGGGGCGTGAACGGGCGAGCGGATTTGCAGACGGATTTCCTGAAATTAACGGGCAATTGCCCTGTCGTTAGACTTATTCGGAATTCATCCCGAGCGCTGGACCCGCAGGGATGGGAATCCAAAGGGACGCGATGTCGTTGCGCTTCGGCTTGTTCGTGATCGGTGACGAGATACTTTCGGGCAAGCGGTCCGATCGCCACCTGGCGCAGGTCATCGAGTTGCTGCGGACGCGCGGCCTGGGCCTGGCCTGGGCTCACTACCTGCCGGACGAGCGAGGCTCACTGGTCGACGCATTCCGCCGAAGTCTGGCGGGACCGGATGTGGTGTTCAGCTGCGGCGGGATCGGTTCGACGCCGGACGATCACACGCGGCAGGCGGCGGCCGTTGCGCTTGGGTGCGAATTGGTGCTCCACCCGCAAGCCGCTGCATTGATCGCCGAGCGCGCCGCGCAACTCGGCCAGCCTGACATGACGACGCCGGAAAATCGACAGCGCCTGACGATGGGCGAATTTCCGGTGGGCGCGCGCATCATCCCGAATCCATTCAACGGAATCCCGGGCTTTGCGATTGCGCGGCACCACTTCGTTCCTGGATTTCCGGCGATGGCCTGGCCGATGCTCGAAGCCGTGCTGGACTCCGAATATGCCGGGCACTTCAATTCGGAACCGATTGCCGAGCGCGCGCTGCTGGTCTTCGGCACGCCCGAGTCCGCGCTGGTTCCGCTGATGCTGGGGATCGAGCGCGACTTTCCCGGCGTTCGCACCTTCAGCCTGCCGTCGCTCGGGGATGGTCGCGACGGACGGCTCGCGCGCCGCCACATCGAGCTGGGCGTCAAGGGGCCGCCTGCACAGATCGAAGCGGCGTTCGAGGCCTTGCGCTGCGCCGTGCAGGCGAGCGGCGCCAAGTTCGCTGTCGACTAGCCTGGGGGCGAGGGTAAAAAAAAGCCTGGTCGAAGAGACCAGGCTTGAAAAGCACCACCAAAGGAGGAGACAGAAGGAGGTTTGGACTTGAGGTCCAAACACTAGTGGTGCCAAGGAGACGGTCGGATCGCGGCGAATGCTCCGGTCAGGTTCGTTGGGTCTCCAGGAGCGTCAAGTCTCGTTGGCGGCGATCCGTGTGACTTTCGGAATCAGCCGACCTTCTTGGTCTTCGCCTTCACTGCGTCGTTGGCAGCATTGGCGGCGTTGACCGTGGCGGAAGCGGCCGCGGCGAAATTCGACTCAGCCCAATCAGCGGCTTGCTTGGCGGCCTTGCTGACGGTGTCAAACGCGGTGTTCGATGCAGCCACTGCGCTCTTGATCATCGACAGGGCGGGCTCCGAGCCAGCCGGCGCGTTCTTGCTGGCGAAGTCGATCAATTCGCTGACCTTGCGATTGCCGTCGGCGATCTGTGCCTCGACGATCTTGGTGATCTCGGCGCTGGCGCCGCTGGCGATGCCGTACGCATTGCGTGAGTAGCTGACTGCCTTTTCGATCGTCGGCTGGCCCAGCGTGCTGCTCAGCGCGACCAGTTCTTGGACGTCCTTGGCACCGAGCAGTGTCTGGGTGGTGTCGGCGGCGTCCTGCATCAGAGCCTTGGCTGCGGCCAGGTTCAGAGTGACGAATTTTTCAGCAGCGTTAAAGACGGTGTGACCGAGGGAATTGATCGCGTCGAGCTGACCTTTTTGCAACTCGACCAGTTGAGCGGGTGTTGCGTACATGAGCGTTTCTCCAGTCTTTGGTGGTACCCGAGTCCGACTTGTGTGTGCCTTGGCCGTTTGCCCAGGCCTTCCGTGCGATAGTTGATGCATCGCACAAAAGCAATTCTATGCTGCTATGCACAAAAGTCAAGCCGAAAACGCGTTGGCCTCGTATCGGCGAGCAGAGTACCAGGAGGTCCAGTCTGAATAAGATAATTCAGCACAAACAGATAGTTAAGTCATGATCGCGGGTGACGATCTGCACGTCAAAAATAGGGACTGTTGCATCGCGCAAATATGGGGTCCGGCGCTGCCTCTCGCCGAACGCTGCATCCGCGACCTCAAGGGGATGAATCGGACCGCGGTTGCGGCCGGATGGGGCTGTGGTCCAATGCAAGCGCTCAGGCAATTTCAACTTCTGGACGCTCGGATAAGAAAATGGCGACGACTCACCGCATCGCAGTGCTGTCGGGCGATGGCATTGGCCGCGAAGTGGTGCCTGAAGGCTTGCGAGTGCTGGACGCAGCTTCACGCCGCTTCGATTTCCGGCTTCGGTTGGATTACTTCGATTTCGCCTGTTGCGACTACTACGAAAAGCACGGCGCGATGATGCCGTCGAACTGGCGCGACCAGATCGGCGGCCATGATGCGATTTTCTTCGGTGCGGTGGGCTGGCCAGCGCGGGTGCCGGACCATATCTCGCTGTGGGGCTCGCTGATCAAATTTCGCCGCGAGTTCGACCAGTACGTGAACCTGCGGCCGTGCCGACTGATGCCCGGGGTGGCCTCCCCGCTGTCGGGACTGGTGCCCGGCGATATCGATTGCATGATCGTTCGGGAAAATACCGAGGGCGAGTACTCCTCGATCGGTGGCCGGATGTTCGAGGGCACTGATCGCGAGATCGTGGTGCAGGAGACGGTGATGACGCGCCACGGCGTCGACCGCGTCCTTAAGTTTGCCTTCGAGCTGGCCGCGCAGCGGCCCAAGCGTCACCTGACCTCGGCCACCAAGTCCAACGGCATTTCGATCACGATGCCGTACTGGGACGAACGCGTGGCGGCGATGGCTCGGGACTTTCCGCAGGTCCGGGTCGATCAGTTCCACATCGACATCCTCGCTGCCAATTTCGTGCGCCGTCCGCAGCACTTCGACGTCGTGGTTGGGTCGAACTTGTTCGGCGACATCCTGTCCGACCTTGGGCCAGCCTGCGCGGGCACGATCGGCATCGCCGCGTCGGCCAATCTGAATCCCGATCGCAACGCGCCCTCGCTGTTCGAGCCGGTGCATGGATCGGCGCCCGACATCGCCGGGCGTGGGATCGCGAACCCGATCGGCCAGATCTGGAGCGCCGCCCTGATGCTCGACTGGCTGGGACGCGCCGATGCGGGTGCCGCGGTGCTGGCGGCGATCGAACGGGTGCTGGCGGCGGGTCCCGACCACGCGCCATTTACGCCGGACCTGGGCGGCAAGGCCTCGACGGCGGACCTCGGGCAGGCGATCGCCGCGGCGGTTTGACCCGCCAGGGGCCAGACCGGCCGCCGTGTACGTGCAGACCCGTACGCGCCTTGTTGCGATGCAAGTTGCCGGATCGCAGCGGTCCGGATAGCCTCTAGAATGCGCGGCTTTGCCGGTGGCCGGCAGTCGCGCGAATAGCTCGGCGTGGACGAGCTTAAGCAGTGGATCACGAGCGGGCGGCAAGCGTATCAAGGACCCTGGCGAAACCTGAAAGTGTTCGAGACATGAGGACGATGCGGCCAAGCAACTGGGTGTGGTGTGGGGCGCTGAGCCTGCTGGCGGCTCCGTGGGCCGCATGCCCGGCGACCCCGTTGCCGGTGCGTGAGCCGCACCTCAGATCGGAGATGGCGATCGTCGTCGATCAGGACACCGATCAGGTCTTGTACGAGAAGAACGCCGACCATGTGTCCTCGATCGCTTCGATCACCAAGCTGATGACGGCGATGGTGACGCTCGACGCGCAGTTGCCGCTCGACGAGGACCTGGAAGTCACCCGGGAAGACCGCACCAACACCTGGACCGGGTCGCGCTTGCGCCCGGGCACGCATCTGACGCGCGGGCAGGCGCTGCACCTGGCGCTGATGTCCTCCGAGAACCACGCGGCGTTTCTGCTCGGACGCACGTACCCGGGCGGCGTGCCTGCACTGGTGGAGGCGATGAACGCGAAGGCGCAACTGATCGGCATGACCGATGCGAACTTCGCGGATCCGGTCGGACTGTCGCCCGCCAATCGCGCAAGCCCGGCCGACCTTGTTCGAATGGTCAAGGCCGCCTACGAGTATCCCGAGATCCGCTACGACTCGGTCAGCACCGATCTGATCGTGCCGGTCGGCCACCAGCTGGTGCATTACCAGAACACGAATCACCTGACATCGCGCCCGGACTGGCAGATCGGTTTGCAGAAAACCGGCTACATCGCAGCGGCGGGCCGTTGCCTGGTGATGCAGGCCGCCATCGATGGGCACCGCGTGGTGATGGTGCTGCTCGACTCGGTGGGACGGTCCTCGCGTTTCGCGGATGCCCAGCGCATTCGCGACTGGCTCAAGACCACCCGGCAGTCGATCGACAACGATCCGGCTTCGGCGTACTAGTTTCTAGGCGGGGTTGTTCGCAGGATGACCTAGCCCCGCCGAAATTCTGGCGGCGGTCCCGACCAGCTCCTCGATCCAGGCTTCCTGCAAGCGGTCGGCGGGCGCGGACACCGACAGTCCGGCGACCACATGCCCCGAGTCGTCACGGATCGCCGCGGCCATACAGCGCACGCCGAGTTCCAGTTCCTCGTTGTCCTTGGCGAAGCCGCGCGCGCGGATCAGCGACAGCTCGCGCTCGAGCCTGGGCAGGTCGGTGATGCTGTTGCGGGTATGACCGGCGAGGCCCGTGCGCGTGGCGTATGAACGCACTGTGCGCGCCTCGTCGAACGCCAGGAACAGCTTGCCGCTCGACGTCAAATGCAGCGGGGCCCGCCCTCCGATCGCGCGCACCACCTGCATCCCGGACCGCTCGCTGTACGAACGCTCGACGTACACGATCTCGTCGCCCTGTCGCACCGACAGGTTGACGGTCTGCCCGGTCTTGCGGTGCAGATCGCGCATCGGCTCGACCGCCGCTTCGCGCACCGAAAGACGGGCCTTGACCAGGTTGCCGAGCTCGAGCAGCCGCATGCCCAGCCGGTACGTGCCAGGCTGATCGCCACGGTCGACGAAGCGACCCAGCACCATGTCGTTCAGGATGCGGTGCGCCGTCGACGGATGAAGCCGTGTGCTCAGCGCGAGCTCTTTCAGGCTGACCGAGCCGGACTGCTTGGCCAGCGCGTCGAGCAGACTCATGAGTCGCTCGATGACCTGGATCGCGGTGCGCTCTCGCGGCGGTGCCGCCGAGTCCTCGTGCTCCGATGAAAGGGGACGGGCCATGGTGCGATGCAGTATTCAGGACATGGGCGTTTATACCACGATGCGAAAGAGACCCGAGACTCCCCTCTGATCGCACAGGTGCGGTAATGCTCCTGCAGTGCCCGCAGTGCCTTGTCATGATTGGCATGATGCGGCGCAGCGCCGTTTCGATGTCAGATTTCGTGCGGTTGGAGCGGCCGATAGAGCGTGGCGCCCTGGGCATCGCGTTCGGAAACCACCAACACAGGCTCCCGGATGGGCCACATGAACGGCTCGATGGGGTCGACCAGGTCGCCTGACCCGTGCGGGCGCTGCACGGGCACATCGCGCAGCAGCGTCACGTGCGCGGCGAAGCGTTTCTCGTCGAACCGGATTTGAAGCGTTTTCAATTCCTCCCGGACCCGTTCGGCCAACTGAGTCAACCGCGCCTCGGGCGGTCCTCCCGCCCACATAACGCGGGCGCGGTCGAAGCAGCCCACGTGATCGATGCGCCAGTCGAACGCGTCGGTCGACAGATGGCCCAGCGCCCGCACGGCCTCGTGCGCCTTGGTCGAGGGCAACTCGCCGATAAAGGCCAGCGTCAGGTGCAGGTTGTGGCCGCGCACGCGGCGCGTGCCCGGGTAGCGCTGGTGCGCGTCGCGGGCCGCGTGATCCAGCCGCGCGCGCGTTGCATCATCGGGCCAGCAAGCGACGAAGCAGCGCATCGCGTTCACCCCAGACGCCAGGAAAGGGGCACTATTCTACTCCCCCTCTGCTGCTTGGAGAGAGGCACTCCACTACTCCCCTCTGCTGCTTGCAGAGAGGCACTCCACTGCTCCCCTCTGCTGCTTGCAGAGAGGCACTCCACTACTCCCCTCTCCCGCTTGCTGGAGAGGGGCGGGGGTGAGGGTTGCCGGCCTTGCGCCACTGCGCCATCGCGCGCCGGCACTCCGCGACCAACCCAGGCCCCCGGTAGATCAGCCCCGTGTACAGCTGCACCAGGCTGGCGCCGGCGCGCAGTTTTTCGACGGCGTCCGCGGCCGAGGCAATTCCGCCCACGCCGATCAGCGGCAACGCCCCCTGCAGATGCGCG
The DNA here is from genome assembly GCA_036270555.1 of Burkholderiaceae bacterium. Taxonomy (GTDB): domain Bacteria; phylum Pseudomonadota; class Gammaproteobacteria; order Burkholderiales; family Burkholderiaceae_F; genus VBCK01. The sequence goes on along the minus strand of DATBCI010000317.1, from coordinate 4,198 downwards.
GCGAGCGTACTCAGTACGCGGTTGGAAAGCGCGAGCAGCGGCCGTCCCGACAGGCCTCCGGTCTGCTGCGCGTTGGCCAGGCCCGCCACCGCATCGCGTGCCACCGTCGTGTTGGTCGCGATCACCGCGTCCAGTCCATGCGCAACCAGCGCGTCGGCGATCCGCTTGATGTCATCGTCGGCCAGATCCGGTGCGATCTTGACGGCGATAGGCACGCGCCGTCCATGCTGATCGGACAAACGGGCGCGTTCTTGCCCGAGATGCGCCAGCAGCGTGTCCAGTTCGCTCGCGCCTTGAAGGGTGCGCAGGTCGCGCGTGTTGGGCGAGGAAATGTTGATCGTCACGTAGCTGGCGTGCGGGTAAACGGCCGCCAGCGCGTGCGCGTAGTCGTCGGCGGCGCGCTCGATGGGCGTGTCGACATTCTTGCCGAGGTTGATGCCGAGCAGCGGGGCCGATCGAAGCGCGCGCACGCACGCCACCAATGCATCCACCCCTTCATTGTTGAAGCCGAGCCGGTTGATCAACGCGCCGGCTTGCGGCAGCCGGAACAGTCTGGGGCGCGGATTGCCGGGCTGAGGCCGCGGCGTGACGGTGCCGACCTCGAGGGAGCCGAAACCGAGTTGCGCCAGCGGTTCGACGAAAGCGGCGTTCTTGTCGAGGCCCGCTGCCAACCCCACCGGGTTCGGAAACGTCAGGCCCATCACTCGCACCGGATCGTCCGGTAAAGCGGGATGCAGCAGGTGCGTTGCGCCGGCCGCGTGAGCGGCCGCCAGCGCACGCAGCGTCAGATGGTGCGCAGTTTCCGGATCCAGTGTGAACAGCAGTGCGCGGGCAAAACCGTACATCGGCGGTGCGTCGAGCGCCGCGCGCAAGGCAATCACCCTTTGACGGCCGCGGCGTCCGCCTTCCTGCGCACCCAGTGTCCCCGGCGCAGCATCTCGACCGGGCGGAAATTGGCCTTGTACGACATCTTGGTGCTTTGCTCGATCCAATAACCCAGGTACAAATAAGGCAGCTGCAGCGCGCGGCACTGCGCGATCTGCCACATCACGTTGTACGTTCCGAAGCTGGCTCGTATCTCGTCGGGGTCGTAGAACGTGTAGACCGACGACAGCCCGTCGGCCAGCACGTCGATGATCGAAACCATCCGCAGCCGTCCGAGCGTGCCGCCGGGGGCATGGGGTGGCGCCGGATCGCGAAATTCGACCAGCCGCGTGTTCACTTTGGTCTGCAGCAGGAATTGCGAGTACTGCTCCCTGCTGTCGTTGTCCATCCCGCCGCCGGCGTGGCGGGTGGCCTGGTAGTGCAGGTACAGGTCGTAGTGCTCGGCGTCGAACGCGAGGCCAACCACGCGCGACACCAGATGCCGGTGCGTGAGCCAGGCACGCCGCTGGCTGCGGTTGGGTCGATACTCGGCGGCCGGAACCCGCACCGGGATGCAGCTGTTGCAGCCGTCGCAATGGGGGCGGTAGGTGAAGATTCCGCTGCGGCGAAAACCGGCGCGCACCAGCTCGCTGTAGATGTCCGCATTGATCAGGTGCGCCGGCGTGGCCACCTGCGAGCGCGCCTGCCGGTCATCCAGATAGCTGCACGGATAGGGCGCGGTCGCGTAGAACTGCAACGCGGAAAACGGCAGCTCCTTGAGATTCGCCACGTTTCAGTGATCCGACAGCAGTGAGTTCAATCGAGTGCCGTGATAGGTCGACCAGTCGATCGGGACCGCCTGCACCGCTTCGGAGACCTGCTGGATGAACTGCGCCCGGCGGATTTCGCGGGCTCCGAGCGAGGCCAAGTGTCCCGTACTCTGCTGGCAGTCTATCATCGCGACCGCTTCCCGCCGCAACAGCGCGACGAGCGTAGCCAGCGCAATCTTAGAGGCATTGGGCTGGCGCGAAAACATCGATTCACCGAAGAACATACGTCCAAGGCAGACCCCGTAAAGGCCGCCGAGCAGTTCCTCGCCGCGCCGCAATTCGATGCTATGGGCTGAGCCCTCACTGGCCAATGCGCAGTAACCCGAAATCATGGGTTCGTTGATCCAGGTGCCGTCCTGACCTGGTCGAGGGGCGGCGCAGGCGCGCATCACCGACTCGAATGCGCGGTCGGCGTGAATATGAAGCTCGGTGCTGCGGGCTAAGGCTCGTAACAACTTGCGCAGCGAACGGGACACTTGGAACTCACCGACGAACAGCACCATGCGCGGGTCCGGGCTCCACCAGAGCGCCGGCTCGCCTTCGTTGTACCAGGGGAAAATGCCGGCGCGGTAGGCTTGCCGCAGCCGTTGCGCCGTCAGATCGGCCGGGGAGGAAGCCCCCAGCAGTCCGTTGGGCCGCTTCAGCGCCCGGCTCACCGGCGGAAACGGCGTGGCGGCCGACAGCCACGGGATCATCCGGAAGGCCGCTGCGAGGAACCGGGAATCTCCGTTGTGTGCGTGGTGTAATGGCCCTTGGAGCGGTCCTCGAAGAAAAAGCGCAGCGTGGTCCCGACGGTCCGAAAGGCGATGCGGTCCCAGGGAATCTCGCTCTCGCTGAACAGGCGCGCTTCGAGCGTCTCGACACCGGGCGCGAAGTTCAGGTCCAGCAGGCGCGCCAGATAGAAGATGTGCAGCTGTTCGACGGCTGGCACGTCGATCATCGAAAAAAGCGGCCCGAGCTCAACGCGCGCGCAGGCTTCCTCTTCGGTTTCGCGTCGCGCCCCTTCGGCTGATGATTCGCCCACTTCCATGAAGCCGGCCGGCAGCGTCCAGTAGCCCCTGCGCGGCTCGATCGCCCGCAGGCACAGAAGCACCTGGTCGTTCCACACCGGAATCGTGCCGACCACAGGGCGTGGATTCACATAGTGAATGGCGCCGCACTGGTCGCAGCAGTCGCGCACGCGCGAGTCGCCTTCGGGCACGCGGCGCGTGATCGCGTGGCCGCAATCCGGGCAGAATCGGGCATCGACATGTTTGAACACACTCGAAGTCTAGCAACCACTTCTGCCCTCTTACGCCCGCGGGAGAGGGGCCGGCGCGAGGGTCGAAACGCCTTCTCCCCACTCCCGCCCGCAGGAGAGGGGCCGGGGTGAGGGTCGAAACGCCCTCTCCCCTCTCCCGCTCGCGGGAGAGGGGCGGGGGTGAGGGTCGAGGTAAGCTCAGACGTCTGGGAGACCGTGATGCCCGCAAAACCCGCCGTCGTCCTGCTCAGCGGTGGCCTGGACTCGGCCACCGTGTTGGCGATGGCTGCTGCGCAGGCCTTCGAACCGTATGCACTGAGCTTTCGCTACGGCCAACGGCATGTGTGCGAGTTGGAGGCGGCAGCACGCATCGCGCAGCGGCATGCTGCACGCCGGCAGGTGGTGGTCGATTTCGATTTGCGCACCTTCGGAGGCTCCGCGTTGACCGGCGATCTGCCGGTGCCGAAGGACCGCACCACCGACCAGATGGGGCAGGGCATCCCGGTCACCTACGTTCCCGCACGCAATACGATCTTTCTGAGCTTCGCGCTCGCGTGGGCCGAGACGCTGCAATGCGCCGACATCTTCATCGGCGTCAACGCCCTGGATTACAGCGGCTATCCGGATTGCCGGCCCGAGTACATCGAAGCGTTCCAGCGTATGGCGAACCTGGCGACGCGCGCGGGCGTTGAAGGCAAGCAGTCGCTGACGATCCATACGCCGCTCATCCGGATGACGAAAGCGCAAATCATCCGCGAGGGTCTGAAGCTGGGGGTTGATTACGCGTTGACACGGAGCTGTTACGACCCGGGACCGGACGACCGGCCGTGCGAACGTTGCGACGCGTGCCTGTTGCGCGCCAAGGGCTTTGCCGAGGCCGGTACGACCGACCCGCTGCTCCAGCAATACGCCAAGGTTTGAATTCGGTGTAAAATCTTGGGCTCCTCGGCGCGCACGGCATCGAGGCACCCAATGCCGCGGGGTGGAGCAGTCTGGCAGCTCGTCGGGCTCATAACCCGAAGGTCACAGGTTCAAATCCTGTCCCCGCAACCAATCAGATCAAGGGCCTGCAGCGATTGCGGGCCCTTCTTTTTGGACCTGCGGGTTTTTAACCAGGCGGTCGACCATCAATCTCAATGGCTTGGTCGTGCACGTGACGCAAACGTGCCAGTAGTCTGCCGCCTATCTCACGCGTTACGCCCGTTACTGCATGATCTTTGGTTGATCCGAGAAATTCCGGAAAGAGCTATAGACGATCTCTGCA
>DATBCI010000316.1:0-1713 GCA_036270555.1 Burkholderiaceae bacterium | reverse complement strand
GTGACCCGGGTCGCGCTGCAGCGCCTGCCGCAACAGCGTCGCCGCCTCGGCGGCACGTCCCTGCTGCAGGCGCAATCCGGCCAGAAAATACGTGCCGCTGACCTCGCCCGGGTTCGCTCGCAGCCACCGCACATACAGCGGTTCGGCCTCCGCCAGCCGACCCGCCTGATGCAACTGCACCGCTCGCTGCAGCTCCGGCGCGACCGGTTGTGCCCGCACCGGCGCGCCCGCCGTCGTGACACTCCGCTGATGCGCGCCCTTCACGGATTCGGCCCCGCGTCGAGCGCGCGACTGGAGAATTCATCCAGCGCGTCAACCACCTGGCGGACCACGCGAACCCAGTCTCCGGCCTGTTCCTGGCGAAACAGGCGCGCGTTCGGGTACCAGGGGTTATCCGTACGCAGCCGCATCCAGCGCCAATCCGCTACGGTGGGGAGCAGTACCCATACGGGCTTGCCCAACGCTCCGGCCAGGTGCACCACCGCGGTGTCGACGCTGATCACCAGGTCCAGGCACTCGATCAAAGCCGCGGTGTCGCCGAAGTCCGACAGCTCGCCCCTGAGGTCCAGAATCGGAGCGCTGCGCAATTCCGACTCGTCTTCGGCGCGCACCTCGGTCTGCAGCAGAATCAACCGGGCCCGCCCGTACAGCGGCGCAAGCTGTGCCAGCCGCATCGAGCGATTGGCGTCGTTCTTGTGTCCCGCGCGGCCGGAGCATGCGATGCCGACTCGAGGCATGCCGGGCGCGCTTCCCAGCCGCTGTCGCCATTGCTCGACCCTGGCTGCATCGGCCGCCAGGTAAGGAACCTGCGCCGGAATCGTATTCAGCTCGGTGCCGAAGGCCAACGGCAGGCTGACCAACGGCACCTGCAGATCGCACGGCGGCCCGGCTTGGTCCGGGGTGCGCAACTCCGATACGCCGGCCAGGCTTGCCAACAACGGCCTCAGCGCGGCCTGTACTTCCAGCACGACCTGTGCGCTCTGCGCCGCCAGCATCGGCACGTAACGGCAGAACTGCAGCGTGTCGCCGAAGCCCTGCTCGGACCACACCAGCACGCGCCGGCCGGCGACCGGCTCGGCCCCGGTCCACTGAGGTATCGCCGCGTGACGATAGGGCCACGTTCCGGCCAGCTTCCAGCGATATTCGAATGGCGGCCATCCTTCGGAAAAGCGGCCCGACCTGAGCTCCTCGGTGGCAAGATTCCAATGGGGATCGGCCCATTGCGGCGCGTGCGTCACGGCGTGCTGGAAGCTCAGCCGTGCCTCGTCGCCGCGGCCCAGGCGCGACAGAATCCATCCGCGGTTGTTGAACGCTTCAGCGTCGTCGGCGGCGAGCGCGACGGCGCGATCGAAGCTTTGCAGGGCTTCTTCCAGCCGATCGAGCATGGCCAGGGCGGTGCCCCGGTTGCGGTGCGCCGCCGCGTGGTCGGCACTTAGCTCGATGGCGCGCTCGAAATGCGGCAGCGCCTCGGCCGGCCCCTTCAGAGCCTGCATCACCACACCCAGGTTGCAGTGAGCCTCTGCGTACTGCGGCGCGCATGCCAGCGCGCGCTGCAGACTCAGCAGCGCCTCCTCGAAGCGGCCCAGATGGCTCAGCGCGCTGCCCCGGTTGCTGTGCGCCTCGCCATAGTCGGGCACCAGCGACAGCGCCCGATCGAAGCACTCGAGCGCCGGCTCGAACCGCTTCAGCTGCGCCAGCGCGCTGCCCCGGTTG
>DATBCI010000315.1:0-1724 GCA_036270555.1 Burkholderiaceae bacterium | reverse complement strand
ACCGGTCTTGTCGGTGCACAGCACGTCCATCGCGCCGAAGTTCTGGATGGCGTCCAGCCGCTTCACGATCACCTTCTTGCGCGACAGGTACACCGCGCCCTTGGCGAGCGTCGAGGTCACGATCATCGGCAGCATTTCCGGGGTCAGCCCCACCGCGATCGACAGCGCGAACAGGAACGCCTCGGTCCAGGCATTGGCCGTATTGCCCTTCGTGAAGCCGTTGATCAGCAGCACGATCGGCGTCATCACGATCATGAAGCGGATCAGCAGCCAGCTCACCTTGTTCACGCCCGCCTGGAATGCGGTCGTGGTCGGAGCGGCCGCGGTGACCCTCTGCGCCAGCGCGCCGAAATACGTCTGGTTGGCGGTCGTGACGACCACGCCGGTGGCCGATCCGCTGACGACGTTGGTCCCCATGAACGTGATGTTGTCGAGCTCGAGCGGATTGGCGGTGGCAGCGCCCCGGTGCTCGGCAAACTTCTCCACCGGCAACGACTCGCCGGTCATCGCCGACTGGCTGACGAACAGGTCCTTGGCCGCGAGCAGTCGGATGTCGGCCGGAATCATGTCGCCGGCCGACAGCGCGACGACGTCACCCGGCACAAGCTTCTTCAGCGCGATCTCCATCTTCCTGGGCGGCTTGGGCCGCAGCAGCGCCTGGAAGTAGCGGCGCGCCTCCTCGGCTGCGATCTCGGCCGGGTCGCGGCGCAGCACCGTCGCCGTGGTACTGACCATTTCCTTCAGCCGGTCGGCCGCCTTGTTCGAGCGCGTCTCCTCGAAGAACCGGATCAGCGTCGACAGCAGCACCATTGAACCGATCACGATCGTGGCGCGCAGGTCGTCCTCGAGGAAGTACGAGATCGCCGCCAGAATCGTCAGCAGCAGATTGAACGGATTGCGGTAGCAGTGCCAGAGGTGCACGTACCACCGCAGCGGCTTTTCGTGGCCAACCTCGTTCAGCCCGACCCGCATCCTGACGTCCGCGGCCTGCGATTCGGTCAGCCCGTTGGGGTGACTGCCGAGCGACGCAAGCACCTCCTCCGGGCTGGCGCGGGAGGCCTTCAGCAGCGCGTCGGCCGGCGGCGGCAAGCCTTCCCGCGACGCAGTGTCGCGTAGCAGCGACTCGAACAGCGTGAATCGCCTGAAATGGCGCGACATGCCGCGCTTCCGCACGAAGCCGGCGTACAGTTCACGCAGCAGGCTGAGTTTGGCGGCTTGAGCTTCCACGGTAGGGCTTTTACCACGTCCCGGACCCGGCTGTGATGACCAACAGGGAAGATCCGCAATGACCGCCGGTGGACCAGGGGCCGCCGCGCCGGTTGCCCCGCCGTTCTCCCGCCTTACGCCGGATGTGATCCTGAGCGCCGTCGATTCGCTGGGACTGGCAACGTCGGGCCAGCTGCTGGCGCTGAACAGCTACGAGAATCGGGTGTTCCAGGTCGGGCTGGACAATCCAGACGGATCGCGGGCCGCGCCCGTGGTGGTCAAGTTCTACCGGCCCGACCGCTGGACCGAAGCCGCGATCGTGGAGGAGCACGCGTTCGTGGCCGAGTTGGCGCAAGCCGAGGTGCCGGCCGTGCCTTCGCTCGCGACGCGCGAGCGCACGCTGCACTGGTACGACGGCTTCTGGTTCGCGGCGTTCGAGCGCCGGGGCGGACGCGCGCCGGAGCTGTCGGACCGCTCCGTGCTCGAGCGGATCGGGCGGTTCCTGGGACGGCTGCATG
>DATBCI010000314.1:0-5578 GCA_036270555.1 Burkholderiaceae bacterium | reverse complement strand
AGGACGCGATTCACAAGCCCGCGCTGCTGCAGGCTTTCGTCGATGGCGCACATTCGAACTACAACCGCGATGTGGTGATCGTCGACACCCGCAAGGTCGGAATTGCGGACATCGCGCACGAGGAACTCGGGCAGGTGTACGACCAGGACCTCGATAACGAGGTCGGTCGGACGGTCGCAGACGGTGCGCCGCGCACGTTTGTCGAGCGCAGCACGCAGTATCCGGACGGTGCCATGCAGCTCGTCGTACCCCTGCGAGCGGTCGCGGGCGATCCGCTGAGCCCGATCGCGGGGGCGATCATCCTCGAATACACCCCCATCTACCGTCAGTTGCTCGCCGCCGAGCGCGTCGAGTTGCTCGAGATCGCAGCCGGCGGAGCCGGCTGCGTGCTGTTTTCGACGCTTTTCGGGTGGAGGGTCGCGCGAGGCCTCTCGCTGCGGATCAAGGCGCTCCAGCGGGGAGTCGTCGGCATCGATGCCGGTGACTATGGCGTCGAGGTGACGGATTCGGGCAAGGACGAAATCGGCGCGCTGGGCCAGGCCTTCAACAAAATGACCGAGGACCTGAAGGCCAATCAGAACCGACTGATCCATATGGCCCACCACGATGCGTTGACGCAGCTGCCCAACCGGGTGCTGATCTACGACCGGCTGCAACAGGCGCTGGCGCGCGCGCGGCGCCGGAGCCTGAAAGCGGCGCTGATGTTCATCGATCTGGACCGCTTCAAGGCGATCAACGACACGCTCGGCCACGCGGGCGGCGACCAGTTGCTGCGCCAGGTGTCGCAACGGCTGTCCGACTGCCTCGACGCGGACGATACGATCGGCCGCCTCGGGGGTGACGAATTCGCGGTCGTGCTGGCTGATCGGGCCGATGCGCAGGACGCCGCAACCATCGCGGAGAGGCTGCTGGAGGCGCTGCGTCCGCCGATGCGGATCGACGGGCATGAAGCCTTCATCAGCGCGAGCATCGGGGTCGCCGTCTTCCCGTCGGACGGCAACGGTGCGGACGCCTTGCTCAAAAATGCCGACGCTGCGATGTACCGAGCCAAGGAAGCGGGCCGCGCCAACGTCCAGTTCTACACGGCCGAGATGAACCAGCAGGCGATGGAAAACCTCAAGCTGGAAACCAACTTGCGCCACGCGCTCGATCGCGAGGAATTCGCCTTGCATTTTCAGCCCAAGGTCAGTCTAACCACCGGCCTGATAACCGGATTCGAGGCGTTGCTGCGGTGGCGCCGGCCGGACCAGACCTTGGTCTCCCCCGCAAGCTTCATCCCGGTGCTCGAGCAAACCGGGCTTATCGTGCCGGTCGGGGTTTGGGTGCTGCGCGCCGCCTGCGCGCAGATCCGGACCTGGCGGCGGGCGAACCTCACGCCACTGCCGATCGCGATCAACCTGTCGGCGAGGCAATTCCGTCGGCAGGACATCTGCGATGTGGTGAAAAGTGCGCTGGTCGAGTTTGAGGTCCACCCGCGGGAACTGGAGTTGGAAATCACCGAGAGCACGGCGATGGAAGATGCCGATCAGGCAATCGCCACTCTGCGCGCCCTCAGGGCGCTCGGAGTGCACGTCGCGATCGACGACTTCGGAACCGGTTATTCGAGCCTGAGCTATCTGAAGCGTCTTCCGGTCGACTCGATCAAGATCGATCGCTCGTTCGTCAGTCAGGTCGCGTCGCAACGGGACGACGCGGCGATTGCGAGGGCGATTATCACTATGGCGCACAGCCTGCAGCTGAAGGTCATCGCCGAAGGTGTCGAAACGGCGGACCAGCTTGCGTTCCTGACGGCGAACGGCTGCGACGAAGTCCAGGGCTATTACTTCTCGCGGCCGCTGCCTGCCGCCGATTGTGCGGCGATGCTGGGGCGCCCACGGCAGCTCAAGGGGCCCCGCGGGCCATCCTCTCCGCCGCCCGATTCGGGCCGGCGAGTCGCGATCGAAGCGACGCCATGCGAGGAACCTGCCTGTGTGGAAAGGGCCACGATGGTCGCGGCCCTTTCGACGGGGGCGCAGCAGACTGCTATGTCTTCAGGCGGTAGCCGGTCCTGAATATCCAGATCACGACGACCAGGCCTGATACGAAGAAGGCCAAGGTCGCGGCCAGGCTGATGGCCACGCTGACATCTGCCGTGCCGTAAAAGCTCCAGCGGAAGCCGCTGATCAGGTAGACGACCGGATTGAGCAACGTCAAGGTTCGCCAGGCAGGCGGCAGCATGTCGATCGAATAGAAGGCACCCCCGAGGAACGTGAGCGGCGTCATCACCAGCATCGGTATGAACGACAGCTGCTCGAAGTTGTTGGCCCAGATACCGATGATGAAGCCCAGGAGGCTGAACGTCGCCGCGGTCAGCAGCAGGAAAGCGATCATCCAGACCGGGTGCAGGATCTGGATAGGGATATAGAAGCTGGCCGTGATCAGAATGATCAGCCCGAGCGCAATCGACTTGGTGGTGGCCGCCCCCACGTAGGCGAGCACGATCTCCAGCGACGAGACCGGCGCCGACAGGATCTCGTAGATCGTGCCGGTGAATTTCGGAAAATAGATGCCGAACGACGCATTGGACAGGCTCTCGGTGAAGAGCGTCAGCATGATCAGCCCGGGCACGATGAAGGCGCCGTAGGGAACGTCGTGCACCTGCGTCATCCGGCTGCCGATGGCGGCGCCGAACACCACGAAATACAACGATGTCGTGATCACCGGCGTCAGCAGACTCTGCATCACCGTTCGCAGGGCCCGCGCCATCTCCAGCTTGTACACAGCCCAGACTCCGTGCCGGTTGAAGGCGGGGACGCTCATTGCAGCGCTCCGGTGCGCTCGCTGACCAGACTGACGAAAATCTCCTCGAGCGTGCTCTGGCGCGTGTTCAGGTCGTGAAAGGCGATCCCAAGCTCGCCCATCCGCTTCAGCAGGGCCGGGACGCCGGTATCCTCCTCGATGGAATCGAACCGGTATTCGATCTCGTGGCCGCCGTCCTTCAGCGCCAGGCACCACTGGCTCAACGCGGCCGGGATTGCAGTCATCGGCTGCTGCAGATGCAAGGTCAATTGCTTTTTGCCGAGCTTCTTCATCAGTTCGGCCTTGTTCTCGACCAGGATCAGTTCGCCCTTGTTGATGACCCCGATCCGGTCGGCCATGTCCTCGGCCTCGTTGATGTAGTGCGTCGTCAGGATGATGGTGACACCCGACTCGCGCAGGCCGCGCACCAGCGCCCACATGTCGCGGCGCAACTCCACGTCGACGCCCGCGGTCGGCTCATCCAGGAACAGGATCTGCGGCTGATGCGACAGCGCCTTGGCGATCATCACGCGTCGCTTCATGCCGCCGGACAGCGTCATGATGCGGTCGGCGCGCTTATCCCACAGCGACAGGTCGCGCAGCAACTTCTCGATAAAAGCCGGATCGGGCGCGCGCCCGAACAGTCCCCGCGAGAAGGTAACGTTGGACCAGACCGACTCGAACGCGTAGATGCTCAGCTCCTGTGGAACCAGGCCGATCGACGCTCGGGCGGCACGATAGTCGCGCGTGATGTCGTGGCCATCCACCAGCACCGTGCCCTTGGTCGGTGTGACGATGCCGCACACGATGCTGATCAGCGTCGTCTTGCCCGCGCCGTTGGGACCGAGCAGAGCGAAGATCTCGCCTTTGTGGATTTGCAGATCGACGCTCTTCAGTGCCTGCAGGCCCGACGCGTAGGTCTTGTTCAGGTTCGAGATCGAGATGATCGGCTGCATCGTCAAATGTTATCGCAGGCGACCGGAGCGCTCGCAGCAGAGCGCCTGCCTATCGCGCATGCATGCTGCGCGTGCCGGGCATGAGCCCGGCGCAGATCACGAATGCCGGTGGCTGTTCCGCGCCGATTGCCGCCGCGGCTCGGTCGCTGAGGGCGGTGTCGCCCTCGGAGCCGGGCTCCAGATCTCGTACTTGAATTCGCGCCCGCAGCGCGTGCAGTTCCAGACCGCGAAGTCGTCCTGCTTCACGGTGGGTGCGGTCTCGAAGTCGTGATCGCAATCGGCATCGCCCGAGCTGGCGCGAACCGAATGCGGGCAGTACACCACACAGTCGAGCCGGATCTTGCGCGGCCGGGGCAACCTCTGTCCCGGCGCTTCCCGCGTGCGAGTCGAGTCCATCGTTACACCCTCGACGACCTTAGCGCTCAGACGTCGACGCAAGCTCAGGTCATCAAGACGAAATATGCACTCACGCAAACGCGCGATCAAGTGGGACTTTCCCTCTTTCGGCGAGGGAGCGCGATGACGGCTCGGACTGATGCCCGCTAAGGCCGCACGCCTGAACCGACGCTCCATACCTCGTAACGGAACTCGCGCCCGCAGTGCGTGCAGTTCCAGACGGCAAATGTCTCGTGCCTGATCGAGGGCGTTGGATCGAAGTCGTGATCACACGAGATGTCACCCCCGCTGGCGCGCACCGAGTGCGGGCAATAGATCTCGCGGTCGATATTGAGCTTGCGCGGACGCAGCGCTCGCTGTGCCGGAGGCGTTTCAGGCTCCACCGTTTCGATCATCGCGTTGTCCATGGCTGCCTCACAGGGGTGCTCACACGATCCGCCTGAACACTATGCCGCCGCCGGTCGGTGTTCAAGAGCACATTTCCCAACTTTCAGCTAACCCGTTGGGCCAGCGCAAGCCGCATGAAACGGTTGAGTGAGCGGTCAACCCTCTTAACGTATGGGAGAAAGATGCAGAAAGCATCACGAGGAAGCGGCGCCGGCCGAGCGGGGCGTCAGCCGGCCAGCTTGCGCCGGAGTAGGTCGCTGACCTGGGTCGGGTTGGCTTTGCCGCGCGTGGCTTTCATCGCCTGTCCGACGAGCGCGTTGAACGCCTTTTCCCTGCCGGATCTGAATTCGGCCACCATGGCCGGGTTGGCCGCGAGCACCTGGTCGACGATCGCCTCGATCGCGCCGGCGTCCGAGATCTGTCTTAGCCCTTGCGAGTCGATATAAGCATCGACCGACCCGGCCCTGCCCTCCCACAGAGCGCCGAGCACGTCCTTCGCAATCTTGTGGCTGATGGTGCCGTCGCCGATGCGCGCCACCAATGCCGCAAGCTGGTCTGGCGCTACCGGACAGCGCTCGATCGTCAGGTCGGTTGCGTTCAGGGCGGCCGCCACTTCGCCGTTGACCCAATTGGCCACCGCTTTCGGGTCGGCAGCGCCCCGCGCAGCGGTCTCGAAATACCGGGCGAGCGCACGCGAGGACGTGAGCAGCGCCGCGTCATAAGCGCTCAAACCATACTGGCTGACAAACCGCGCGCGCATCGGCTCGGGCAGTTCGGGCAGCGACTCGCGCACACGTTCGATCCAGTCGCTCGAAATTTGCAGCGGCAGGAGGTCCGGGTCGGGGAAGTAGCGATAGTCCATCGCATCTTCCTTGGACCGCATCGAACGCGTCTCCTCGAGGTTCGGATCGTACAGCCGAGTCTCCTGCACGACCTGGCCGCCATCCTCGATCAGTTCGATCTGGCGTCGGATCTCGTGCTCGATCGCCTGCTGCAGAAAACGAAAGCTGTTCAGATTCTTGGTCTCGACCCGCGTTCCAAGCCGCTGATCACCAGCGGGT
>DATBCI010000313.1:0-4461 GCA_036270555.1 Burkholderiaceae bacterium | reverse complement strand
GGGCAGATCGATCAGGTCGTTGCGATCGACCTCGACCAGGCGCAGCCCTTCGTCCGCATAGCGCCACAAGCATGCGCGCACCAGCGAGGATTTGCCGGTGCCGCGCGCCCCAGTGAGCAGCACGTTGTTGGCTGGCAGGCTGCGCACGAACTGCTCGGTGTTGCGCAGGATGGCCTGCCTCTGGGCATCGACATGCTTCAGGTCTTCCGGCCCGATCGCCGCGATCTGGCGAACCGCCTCGAGCTGGCCGATCACGGTGCCCAGATAGCTGCGCCGGCGCCATCTGAAGGCGAGCGCATTCCAGTCCGGCGGACCAGCCGCTGGCAGCAATGGCTCCAGGCGCTGCAGCAGCTGCTCGAGGCGCTGATCGAGCGAGGGCGGATTCGTCATGATCGGTAATCGGCGTTGATCGACACATAGCCGTGCGACAGATCGCAGGTCCACACCGAGGCCGCGCAGCCGCCCCGACCGAGCACGATGCGCACCAGGATCTCGGCCCCTCCCATCGCCTTCTGGCCGACTTCCTCCCGGTAATCGGGGTGGCGCGCACCGTTGCGCGCGACCCAGACGTCGTTCAGATAGAGCTGTACGGCCGACGGATCCAGATCCTCGATGCCGCTGGCGCCGACCGCCGACAGGATGCGCCCCAGGTTCGGATCGGAAGCGAACATGGCCGTCTTCACCAGCGGCGAATGAGCCACGGCGTACGCCACGGTGGACGCTTCGCGCTCGCTGCAGGCCCCTTCCACCGAAACCCGGATGAATTTGCTGGCACCCTCGCCGTCGCGCACGATCGCCAGCGCCAACTCGTGTGCCAGGTCGGTGATCGCGCTCTCCAGCAGCACGCAGCGCGGGTCGCTGCCGTTCGTGATGGCCGGCCCGGCGCCCTGGCCGGTTGCGGCAACGACGAACGAATCGTTGGTCGACATGTCTCCGTCGACCGTAATCCGGTTGAACGAGGCGTCCGCCACCCGGCGCGTCATCTCGGCCAGCACTGCGGGCGCGACCGCCGCATCGGTCACCACGAAGGCCAGCAGCGTGGCCATGTCCGGCCGTATCATCCCGGCGCCTTTGGCAATGCCGGTCGCGTTGACTGCGGCACCGTCGAGCTCGCAGCGCCTGGAAGCCGCCTTGGGCACCGTGTCGGTCGTCATGATCGCTTCGGCCGCTTCCAGCCAGGCGCTTGAAGCGAAGCGGGCCACCGCCTGTGGCAGCGCATCGACGATGGTCTGCACCGGCAGTGGCTCCATGATCACACCGGTCGAAAATGGCAGCACTTGCGCCGGTTCGCATCCGAGCAGCCTGGCCACGGCATCGCAGGTGTGCAACGCGTCCGCCAGCCCGCTGGCGCCGGTTCCGGCGTTGGCGCAACCGGAATTGATCAGCAGGGCCCGTATCGGAAGTCCCCGGCCCAAATGAGCGCGACAGACCTGGACCGGCGCTGCACAGAAGCGGTTGCGCGTGAACACGCCCGCCACCGACGCCCGCTCGGCCAGCCGGATCAGCAGCAGGTCCTTGCGGCCGGCCTTGCGGATACCCGCCTGCGCCCACCCCAGCTCACAGCCCGCAACCGGTCGCAGGTTGCTGGCGACAGGAGCGTGCAGTCCAACAGCCACTAAGCCACCTTGCCGTGGCAGACCTTGAATTTCTTTCCGCTGCCGCACGGGCACGGGTCGTTGCGACCGATCTTTTCGCCGAAGCGGCGAACCGGCTGCTGCACGGGCGCCGGCGGCGGGGGCGCAAGCGCCACCGCCACGCCCTCGCCCTCTTCCGCTTCGGCCTCAGCGGGAGCCGAAGCGAACTCGGCGTGCTGCGCCTGGGCCTGCTCGACGCGCCGTTCCGCTTCCTGCTCGATGCGCGATTCGGTGCGCTCGATCTCCTCGCGCGTCTGGATCTTCACGCTCATCAGGAACCGCACCACGTCCGCACGGACGCGGTCGAGCAGCAAGCCGAACAGCTCGAAGGCTTCGCGCTTGTACTCCTGCTTGGGTTGCTTCTGCGCGTAGCCGCGCAGATGAATGCCCTGGCGCAGGTGGTCGAGTGCGGCCAGGTGCTCGCGCCAGTGCTGGTCGAGCATGTTCAGCAGGATCGAACGCTCCAGTCCGACGAACATGGCCGGGTCGACTGCGGCCCGCTTGGCCTCGTAGTGCTGGTCGGTCGCCTTCAGGAGTCGCTCGAGCAGGACCGTGTCGCTGACCTCCTTGTCCTGGTCGAGCCACACCTTGATCGGCAGCTCGATCTGCCAGTCGTCCTTCAGCGTCCGCTCGAGCGAAGCGACATCCCACTGTTCCTCGATCGTGTCTTCCGGAACGAAGCCACGGAACAGGTCGGTGAAGAAGCCGTGCCGCAGGTTGGTGACCATCTCCGACGGATCAGCGCTTTCCAGCACGTCGCTGCGCAGCCGATAGATCTCCTTGCGCTGCTCGTTGGCCACGTCGTCGTACTCGAGCAGTTGCTTGCGGATGTCGAAATTGCGCGCCTCGACCTTGCGCTGGGCCGTCTCGATCGAGCGGGTGACCATGCCGGCCTCGATCGCCTCGCCTTCCGGCATCTTCAGGCGATCCATGATCATCCGCATGCGGTCGCCGGCGAAGATCCGCAGCAGCGGGTCCTCCATCGACAGATAGAAGCGCGACTCGCCCGGATCGCCCTGGCGCCCCGAGCGGCCGCGCAGCTGGTTGTCGATCCGACGCGATTCGTGCCGCTCCGAGCTGACGATTTTCAATCCGCCGGCCGCCACCACTTGTTCGTGCAGTTGCTGCCACTCGCCGCGCAGCTTTTCGACGCGCTCGCGCTTGTCCTCATCGGGGACGCTCGAGTCGGCGCGCAGCAGGTCGATCTGCTTCTCGACGTTGCCCCCCAGCACGATGTCGGTGCCGCGGCCGGCCATGTTGGTGGCAATCGTGATCATCCCCGGGCGGCCGGCCTGGGCCACGATCTCGGCCTCGCGCGCGTGCTGCTTCGCGTTCAGCACCTGGTGCGGCAGATTGTTCTTGGTCAGGAGCTCCGACAGAATTTCCGAGTTCTCGATCGAGGTCGTGCCGACCAGTACCGGCTGGCCGCGGGCGTGGAGCTCGCGGATGTCGTCCAGGATGGCCTCGTATTTCTCGCGCACGGTCCGATAGATCTTGTCCTGATGGTCGACTCGGACCATCGGCCTGTGGGTCGGTATCACGACCGTCTCGAGGTGGTAGATCTCCTGGAACTCGTACGCCTCGGTGTCGGCCGTGCCGGTCATGCCGGCCAGCTTCTGGTACATCCGGAAGAAGTTCTGGAACGTGATCGACGCCAGCGTCTGGTTTTCCTGCTGGATCGCCACACCTTCCTTGGCCTCGACCGCCTGGTGCAGTCCTTCCGACCAGCGCCGGCCGGGCATCAGGCGGCCGGTGAACTCGTCGACGATGATGATCTCGCCGTTCTGAACCACATAGTGCTGGTCGCGATGAAACAGGTGGTGCGCCCGCAAGGCCGCGTTCAGATGGTGCATCAGTACGATGTTTTGCGGTGCGTACAGGCTCTCGCCGGGCGTCAGCAGTCCGCGACTGGCGAGGACCTCCTCGATTCTCTCGTGGCCCTGCTCCGACACGTGCACCTGGTGCTGCTTCTCGTCGACCCAGAAGTCACCCTCGCTGTCTTCCTTGTCCTGGCGCTTCAGCAGGGGCGGAATCTCGTTCATGCCCCGGTACAGCGTGGTGCTGTCCTCGGACGGACCGGAGATGATCAGCGGCGTGCGCGCCTCGTCGATCAGGATCGAGTCGACTTCGTCGACGATCGCGTAGTTCAGCCCGCGCTGGCGCCGGTCCTCGGCCCGGTACTCCATGTTGTCGCGCAGGTAGTCGAAGCCGAACTCGTTGTTGGTGCCGTACGTGATGTCGGCCGCGTAGGCGACGCGCTTGTCTTCGGTCGGCTGCTGCGACAGGATCACGCCGACGCTCATGCCCAGGAACCGGTATACCCGTCCCATCCATTCCGCATCGCGGCTGGCCAGATAGTCGTTCACCGTCACCACATGAACGCCCTTGCCTGCCAGCGCGTTCAGGTACACCGCCAAGGTCGCAGTCAGGGTCTTGCCCTCGCCCGTGCGCATCTCGGCGATCTTGCCGTCGTGCAATACCATCCCGCCGATCATCTGCACATCGAAGTGGCGCATTCCCAGCGTGCGCTTGGCCGCCTCCCGCACCACCGCAAAAGCCTCGGGCAGCAACTGGTCGAGCGTCTCGCCCTCCTGGTAGCGGCGACGCAGCTCACCGGTGAGCGCTCTCAATTCGGCGTCGCTCAGGGCGCTGTTCTGCGCCTCCAAGGCATTGATGCGGCCAACGCCGCGCTGGTAATGCCGGATCAGTCGCTGGTTGCGACTGCCGAAGATCTGGGTCAGCAGTTTGGAGATCATGGGAGCGTCGATGCGGCCCGAACACGGCCGATCCGGACACGCGGGGTCGCACGTGCGCGATCGGAGCGGCC
>DATBCI010000312.1:0-4635 GCA_036270555.1 Burkholderiaceae bacterium | reverse complement strand
GAGTCACTCAGGATGTCGCCGGGAAGACAACTTCCGGATGCCATTCTCGGTAGGATCGATCGCACTATAAAAAGGAGCGAGACGGCGATGAACGATCGGACGGTTTTCCCTGCGGATGTGCAGGCTGCGGATGAGCGCCCGTCTTTCCGCATCAGTCGAAGGGAACTGCTGACCTTTGCAGTTTCCTCGCCGGTCGTGACGATCGCGGCGGGCTTCGGTATCAATCTGGCGACGCCAGGCATCGCCAGAGCGGCGGTTCCGCTGCCGCTGACGCCGCCGGATTCGGTCGATTACTACGACGTCGGGGACTCCATCGTCCAGACATCGCTGCCGACGATGCCACTGGTCAAGCTTTCGGTGGAAACAGACGGCAGCGTTCACCTCGATCTTCCGCGCCTGGAGTCGGGTCAGGGGATCGCCACCGCATGCGGCATGATGGTGGCCGAGGAGCTCGACGTCCCGCTCAGTTCGGTCGTCGTCACTTCGGCCGATGCGACGCCGGCGTTGATTTTCAATCAGATCACGGGCGGTTCCTCGGGAGTCCGGTGTTTCCACGCCGCGCTGCCGCTGATGGCGGCCGCGGCCAGGACACGTCTGGTGACCGCTGCGGCGCAACAATGGGGCTTGCAGGCGTCGACGCTTAACGTTGTCAACGGCGTGGTGATCGCGCCTGATGGACGCACCGCCGCCTACGGCGCGCTGACTGCCTTGGCGTCGGCGTTGCCCCTGCCGGTCAACGTGCAACTCAAGCCCCCGTCGCAATACAAGGTGATCGGCAAGCCCGCCACTCGCCTGGATGCGCTGGCCATCGTCACCGGGCAGAAGAAATTCACGATGGACCAGCCCGTGCCCAACGCGATGCCCACCGTGCTGCGCATGCCCACGCAAATCAAGGGCACCGTGGTGAGCGTCAACAACCTGGCTGCGGTCCAGGCGATGCCAGGCGTGATCGCCGTCGTCGTCATTCCCGCCGGCGGCGCCGTCGTGCCGACAGCCCCCGGCGTCGCGGTGATGGCAGAAACCTTTGGGCAGGCGTGGACGGCGGGCAACGCGCTCAACGTCACTTGGGGCGACGGCCCGCTGGCAGGTCAATCCAACGACACGATCTTCGCGACGTGCAAACAGTCGCTCCTTCCCTTCGCGGTTCCGCCGTTGTTCTCGCTGACGGTCGAAGGCGAATTCACGTTCGCTCCGTTGACGCACGCTCCGCTGGAGGTCGAATGCGCGATCGCCGATGTGCGCGCCAACAGCGCTGAAATCTGGGCCGGACTGCAGACCCCGATCGTGGCGCTGCAGGCGCTGGCGACTGATCTTGGCCTGCCGCAGGACAGCATCACGGTCCACGTCATACCGTCGGGCGGGTCTTTCGGCCGTAGGCTGTTCTGGGATCCGGTGCCGGTGGCGGCCTACGTCTCGCGGGCCACCGGACGCCCGTGCAAACTAATGTACCTGCGGTCCAACGACGTGCGCCATACGCGGCTGCGCCCGCCGCAGGTCCACCGGGCGCGCGCCACGCTGCTGCTCGGGGACGTCATCAGCTACGAGCAGCGCATCGGTGCCGTGCGCCTCGACGCCCGCCACGGCTACGGCGAGATGTTCAGCGCGGCACTGGTATCCGCACCGCCGGGAGTCGCGCAGTCGCTCGGCAACCTAGCCACGGAGGAGATATTCTTCAAGACGATGGTGGCGTCGCCTTACAACTTCGGGGCCTGCACCAAGGAGCTGACTCCTGTCGCCCTCGACATGAACACCGTGTCCTACCGCTCGGTGCATATCCAGCCAGCGCGAAGCGTCGAAGAAATCATGGTGGACGAGATCGCGGCCGCGCTGCATATGGATCCGCTGGCGTTCCGCCTGCAGTTCCTACGGCTGGACCGCGCGAAGGCCGTGCTACAGGCGGTCGCCACCGCCGGAAACTGGGGCAAACTGATGCCGCCGGGATGCGCACAAGGTATTGCGGTGCACCAGGAGACCAGGTCCTTCACGGCCAGCCTGGTCGAACTGAACGCGACCGATCTGACGAACGTCACAGTGACCAAGGCGACGATCGCCATCGATGTCGGCGCCCCGATCAATCCCAGCGGTATCGAAGCGCAGCTTCTGGGCGGGCTGGCCGAGTCGATCTCGATCGTGCTCAGGGCCGGCCTGCATATGCAGAACGGCTTGCCGCTGGAAGGCAGCTATTCGCAGTATCACTTTGCGCGCATGAAGCACTTCCCGAAGGACGTGCAGATCATCATCATGCCGGCCAACGGCGGGGCGATCGGCGGGCTCGGCGAGGTGGGCCTTTCGGCCAACAGCGGTGCGATCGCTAACGCCTGGGCCAGGGCGACCGGCATCAAGCCGCGCAACTTCCCGCTCTACTTCCCGGTCGACTTCACGCCGTTTCCGCCAGGGGCGTTTCCGACACCCGTCGTCGTCCCGGTGACCGCTTGAGGAGCCGTAACCATGTCCACTCAAACTTTCATCCTCAACAGCCGGCTCGTCAATGTCGACGCTCCCGACGACATGGCGCTGCTGTGGGTGCTGCGCGACAAGCTGGGCCTCACCGGGCCCAAATACGGCTGCGGCATCAACGTCTGCAAGGCCTGCACCTGCCACGTCGACGGCCAGGCGGTCACCACCTGCTCCACGCGGGTCGCCGATGTCAGTGGCAAGATCGTCACCACCATCGAAGGGCTCGCCGCGGGGACGACCCTGCACCCGGTGCAACAGGCGTGGCTCGAACTCGATGTTGCGCAATGCGGGTACTGCCAGCCGGGTCAGATCATGGCCGCGGTCGCGCTGCTGAACCGTACGAAGACCCCCACCGACGCCGACATCGACGCCATCCAGAACGTGTGTCGATGCGGAACCTACGGCCGCATCCGCCAGGCGATCAAGGCCGCCGCAGCGATGATGCCGTAGCGGAGCCAGCAGCCTCCATCTGGCCCGACTTCGCTGCGCCGAGCGCGGCGCTATCGGGCCGTGGTCCTTTGAGGCGTGATGGGGAACCCAGGACCGCCGCGATCGTGCCGGCGGTGACCAACGCGATCTACGCAGCGACCGGCACGCGAATGCCCAAGCTACCGGTGGCGGATCAAGCTACATGTCTGACTAAGTCGAGCGCAGGGACATCGTGTCTCATGTGGGGGTGCGATGAGTGAACTAGAAAATGTTCTTCACGCGTACCACGAGGTTTCGCGGACCGGGCGTATCGCCGCACTGGCGAGCGTGGTCAACGTCAGCGGCTCAACCTATCGCCGCATCGGCGCGCACATGCTCATTAGCGAGGACGACGAGGTCACGGGTTCCATCAGTGGCGGCTGCCTGGAGCGCGACGTGCGCCGTCACGCTCATTGGGTCATGCAGTCCGGAAAGCCGAAGCGCGTCATCTATGACTCGACAGGCGATGATGACGCGGAAGATACCTTCGCCCTCGGTTGCAATGGCGTGGTGCAAGTTCTGGTCGAGCGCTTGCTGCCTGATGATGCGACCATGACCTTCCTGGCAGGCTGCCTGCGCAGAGACGAATCGGGGGTCGTGGCGACTGTCTTTGCCGGAGGAGTCGACATCGATACCAAGATGGGAAGCCGGCTGTTGTGGCGCGCCAACGCAACGCCGCTCACGTTGAGTATCGACGACGCCGCGCTGGCGCAGTTGATGGCCGAGGCTGCCCGAGTCGTCTTCACGTCCGGGAAATCGACGGCGCTGACGCTGGGCGATGGAGGCGCACGCGTGGCCGTGTGTTTTGAAATCATCAAGCCGCCACCGCGCCTCGTAATCTTCGGAGGTGGCCAGGATGCGATTCCACTCGCGGCGCTCGCCAAGGCGCTGGGGACCAGGGTCATCGTCGTCGATTCGCGTCCTGGCTACGCGACACGGCCCCGATTCCCTAATGCTGAGCGGTTGATGGTGGCCGAGCCGCAGGCCGCCGCCGACACGCTTGCGCTCGACTGCAACTCGTTAGCCGTTGTGATGAACCACAACTACCGCCAGGATCTTGCCGCGTTGCGCGCACTGCTGCAAAGACCGATCCCATATCTGGGCGTTCTAGGGCCGAAGCGCAGAACGGAGCGATTGCTGGCGGATCTGGCCGCGAGCGGCTTGATCGCCTCCGAAACGCAGTTGGCCCGACTGTACGGGCCGGTGGGTCTAGACCTTGGCGCGGAAACACCGGAGGAGGTGGCGCTGGCAATGCTCGCCGAAATGAGGGCAGTGCTGGCCGGTCGCAGCGGCAGCCCATCGCGAGAACGGCCGGGAGCACTGCACGAGCGCGAGGAGCCAACGTGCGACGTCGTCGGGCAGCCGCCGCCGCACTGCACGAACGGCAGCGAAATCTTCCCGCACGAGCGGAGCGAACGGTGAGAAGGGCCGTTGCCATCTCACCGGCCCGCGCCGTGCCCGTCGGCGTGGAGCGCCAGGATATCGCTGATCGCGCGATTGGCAGGGGTTGGAACGCCGGCCGCCCGCCCGAGATCGACCACGCGGCCGCTCAGCCAGGGCACTTCCAACGATGGTCGGTTTGCTCGACCTGGCAGCGTCCCTACACTATCCGGCCTTAACAAAGATGGGGAGCAACCCGCCGGCCAGCGGCCAGCGGCGGGTGTCGACCCCTTACGGTTGAAAGTGCGCGGCAGGACCTGGCGTCCGGCC
>DATBCI010000311.1:0-2940 GCA_036270555.1 Burkholderiaceae bacterium | reverse complement strand
GCATCTTTACGAGCGCGACTGCTCGGTGCAGCGACGCAACCAGAAGGTCGTCGAGCGGGCACCCGCGCCGTACCTGGATGAGGCTGCGCGGCTCGCCTTGTGCGAGGCGGCCCTGCGGCTGGCCCGCGCCGCGCATTTCACCCATGCGGGAACGGTCGAATTCCTGATGGATGCCGACAGCGGCGCCTTCTACTTCATCGAGGTCAACCCCCGCATCCAGGTCGAGCACACGGTGACCGAACAGATCACCGGCGTGGACATCGTCAAGGCCCAGATTCGAATATCCGAGGGCGGCCGGATCGGGGGCGGCGATTCACTGCTCCCGGCGCAGGAGGCGATCCGGATCAATGGTCACGCGGTGCAGTGCCGCGTCACGACCGAGGATCCCGAAAAAGGCTTCGCACCGGATTACGGCCGCATCACGGCTTACCGCAGTGCCGCCGGATTCGGTTTGCGGCTGGATGGCGGAACCGCCTACACCGGCGCGGTGATCACGCCGTTCTACGACTCGCTGCTGGTGAAGGTCACCGCCTGGGGTCACACGGTCGAGGAATCGATCGCGCGGATGCATCGGGCGCTGGGCGAATTCCGGATCCGCGGCGTCACGTCGAACCTGCAGTTCCTGGAAAACGTGATCACCCATCCGTTGTTCCGTCGGGGCGAATGCACGACCCGTTTCATCGACACGACGCCCGAGCTTTTCAAATTCCAGGCGCGGCGCGACCGCGCCACCAAGCTGCTGCGCTTCCTGGGTGAGGTCGCGGTCAATGGCAACCCGGAGATGACGGGGCGCAAGCCCCCTGCCCTGCCGTTGCCGCGTCCGGGCGTCCCGGGCTGTGATCGCTCAACGCCGCCACCGCGCGCCGCGCGCGACCACCTGCGCGAGGTGGGTGCAGCGGCCTTTGCGCGCTGGGTGCTCGAGCATCCTCGGATTTTGCTGACCGACACCACGATGCGCGATGCACATCAGTCGCTGTTCGCCACGCGCATGCGCACGGCCGACATGGTCGAGATCGCACCCTACTATGCCCGCCGGTTGGCAGGCCTTTTTTCGATCGAATGCTGGGGCGGAGCCACCTTTGACGTCGCTCTGCGCTTCCTGAAGGAGGATCCATGGGAGCGCCTGGCGCACTTGCGCCAGGCGATGCCCAACCTGCTGCTGCAAGTGCTGGTGCGCGGCGCCAACGCAGTCGGCTACACGACCTATCCGGACAACGTGGTGCGCTACTTCGTACGCCAGTCGGCGCTGCATGGCATCGACCTGTTCCGTGTGTTCGACTCGATGAACTGGATCGAAAACACGCGCGTGACAATCGACGCCGTGCTGGAAGCCGGTGCGTTGTGCGAGGCGTCCATGTGCTACACCGCGGACCTGTTCGACCCCAGCCGTCCCAAGTTCAGCCTGAACTATTACCTGCAGCTTGCGCGCCAGATCGAGCGAACCGGCGCCCACATCCTGTGCGTCAAGGACATGGCCGGCGTGTGCCGGCCGCGTGCGGCGCGCGAGCTGGTGCGCGCGCTCAAGCAGGAGGTGGGCATGCCGATCCACTTCCACACGCACGACACCTCCGGCATGGCGGCGGCCAGCGTGCTGGCGGCGATCGAGGCCGGAGCCGACGTGGTGGATGGCGCAATCGACTCGATGTCGGGCCTGACCTCGCAACCGAACCTGGGCGCGATCATCGCTGCGCTGGCTGGAACCGAGCGCATGCCGGATGTGGATCCCGAAGCGCTGCAGGACGCGTCGCATTACTGGGAGGGCGTGCGCCGGCTGTACCAGCCGTTCGAGCCGGACCTGCACGCTCCCGCCTCGGACGTGTTTCGACATGAGATGCCGGGCGGGCAATACACGAACCTGCGCGAGCAGGCGCGCGCGATGGGCCTGGACCACCGCTGGCCCGAGGTGTCGCGCGCCTACGCGCAGGTCAATCGTCTGTTCGGCGACATCGTGAAAGTCACGCCCACCTCCAAGGTGGTGGGCGACACGGCGCTCTTCATGGTCGCCAACGATCTGACCGAGCAGGACCTGCGGGATCCGGCTCGCGAGATCAACTTCCCCGAATCGGTGGTGTCCCTGTTCAAGGGTGAGCTGGGGCTGTCGCCCGAAGGCTTCCCGCCGGAGCTGCAGAAAAAGATCCTGAAAGGCCAAAAGCCCCTGACGCAGCGCGCCGGCGAGCTGCTGCCACAGGTCGATCTGGAGCGGGCCCGCAGCGAGCTGGAGGCGCATGTCGGGCGGCGCACCAGCGATACCGAGCTGGCTTCGTACCTGATGTACCCGAAGGTGTTCCGGGATTTCGCGGAGCATCAGCGCGTCTACGGCGATGTGTCGCGCCTGCCCACCTCGGCCTTCTTCTACGGTTTGCATGACCGCGAGGAGATCGCCGTCTCGATTGACAAGGGCAAGACCCTGATCGTGCGCCAGACAGGGCGCAGCGATCAGCCCGACGATGAGGGGCTGATCAAGGTCTTCTTCGAGCTGAACGGCCAGCCGCGACTGATGCGGATCAGCCGCGACGGCACGGCCCCGCGGGCGCGGCACCCGAAGATCGATCCGGCCAATCCCGGGCACGTGGGCGCACCGATGGCCGGCTCGATCGTCACCGTCACGGTGCATGCCGGCCAGCACATCGCCAAGGGGACGCCGCTGGCGTCGATCGAGGCGATGAAGATGGAAACGGTCCTGTTCGCCGAGCGGGACGCCACGGTGGCCTCAGTGCATGTGAAGCCGGGCGATCAGGTGGAGGCCAAGGACCTGCTGATCGCACTAAGCAGCTGACCGACGCTCACCCCCGGTCCCTCTCCCACTGACGTGGGAGAGGGGAGAAGGGATGCCTGCGCATACGCCCGGCACCTCTGTCACCGCCCTGGGAGGGGAGAAGGGATGCTTGCGCATACGCCCGGAACCTCTGTCACCGCCCTGGGAGGGGAGAAGGGATGCCG
>DATBCI010000310.1:0-4891 GCA_036270555.1 Burkholderiaceae bacterium | reverse complement strand
GCCGTGCCGCCGCCGACGATCACGATGCGACGCACCCCCGCGGGCGGCGGTCCCGCCGGCGCCAGGCTCGGCGGGCTATAGGAATAATTGAAGAGTGTGGCGGTCGTCACGGCGAGTATCCCGCCAGAAGATGATGCGCCTCATGGCGCCGCGTGCGCCACAGTCCCGAATCGCGCCTGGGGCAGGCACGCGCCTGCCCCAGGCCATGCAGCGCCGTCAGAACTTCGCGCGCAGCGTCAGGTAGTACTGCCTGCCGTTGCGGTAGAACGCGCGCGGCTGGTCCGTGTTGAGCGCGTAATACTTCAGCGTCGGGTTGTTCAGGTTCTGACCATCCAGGCTGAGGCTCAGGTTGTCGTTGTAGTAGTACGCGAACGAGGCCGCCAGCGTGCCGATGTTGTCCTGCGAGAACGCAGTGCTGCGATCCAGGCCGCTGTAGAACGCCGAGCGGTAGTTGTAGGAGATGCGCGCACTGAAATGCGCGTCCTCGTAGTAGCCGCTGACGTTGTAGACGTTCTTCGATGCACCGACCAGGCGGGTATCCCCGGGCGAGCCATCGGCGTTGGGCTGCACGCCAGAGGTCTGCTTGGCATCGGTGTAAGTAGCGTTGAGGTCGATGCCGAAGTTGCCGAAGGCCTGCTGGTAGGCAACCTCGAGACCCTCCGCGCGCCCGGTCGTGTTGATCGGAACGGTCAGGAGGTACGGCACCGGCACACCGTTTACCGGGAAGCCTGCGGCCTGCTGCCCGAAGGTCAGGTAGTTGACGGTCTGCGAGCCGAAGCCGATGTAGTTCTTGAGGTCCATGAAGAACAGCGTCCCGGCGAGCAGCGACCGCGGCGCGAAGTACCACTCGAGTCCGCCGTCGAAGTTGCTGGACACGATCGGCTTCAGGTACGGGTTGCTGCCCGAGCCGCTACCGGTACCCCCGGAGTTCCCGGGCGGACTGAGACTCGTGGCGCCCGAGAGTGCCGAGTAGTCGGGACGCGTCATGGTCTCGGCGGCCGCCAGGCGGCCGACCAGATCCGGGCTGAACTGATAGCGCAGATTCCAGCTCGGCAGGATGTCGTCGTAGGACAGGTTGACGGGTGTGGCCTGGAAGGGTCCAAACAACGAACTGGTAAGCAGCCCGGGAGAATTGGCAGGGCACGGGGGATTCGCGGTAGGTACCAGTGGCGTGCTGCAGGTCAGCGGGGCGTAGGTAATCGTGTCCTCGGTAGTGTGGACGTAGCGCACCCCGAAGTTCGCGCTCCACTGATCGCCCGTGAAGTCCGCCTGAACGTAGAGCGAGGTGTCGGGCTCGCTCAGCACAAACCACTGGGGCGGATAGGCGCGCAGCACCGGATCGCGCTGCACCAGCCCCGGACCGTTGTAAGCGGCGAGTTGCGCCGGCGTCCAGAACCAGATGCCCGTCGGGATGTTGCCCCCGAAGGTGTTGTAGTTCGAGGGGTAGTTGCTGTAGGTCGTCGGGTAGTTGAGCGGGCTCGTGCCACCGCCGTTCGGGCCGGAGAAGGTCGGGCCCTGGGCGATCGAGCCCACGGAGCTGCGGTCGTGCTTGGAGTAGCGGGCGCCGAACTTCAGATCCTTCCAGGCGCCGCCGTCGGTCATGTCGAACGTCCCGTCCAGCTTGGCCCACGTCTCCTTGTCGATCGTGTCGATGAACTGGCCACCGAAGATCCAGCCGAACTGCAGCGCCCCCGGGTTGCCCGGCGGGAACGGCTGCGTGTAGTTGACGTTCGGGAGTCCCCAATCCAGGTTGCGCGAAATGCCGTTCAGCGTCCAGAAGGCTCCCGTACCAACCCCCGGCGCAGTCTCAGAGACGTTCTGTGTCGGGGTCTTGCCATGACCCTCCGACCAGCCGAGCTGCCCATCGACGTGGAACTGCTGGTTGATGACGAAACTGCCATCGAGATTGACGAAGGCCGAGTCCGCGGATTCGTCCGGACGGGAGATCTGATCGTAGATCCCGTAGTTGGTGTTCCCGCGGCCCGCGAAGGTGGCGTTGGTCAGCGTATTGTTGACGACCGTATAGCCGGGCTGCAGCCCGATGCCGGGAAAGCAGCCATTGGGTGCGTTAGCTCCCGCCGCAGCGCACTGTTGCGCAAGAGTCGCATTCGGGAAGCCCGGTATCGGGGGAGGCAGCACCCCCGTGCCGTTGTTGATGAAATGCGTCGCCCACATCAGGTAGTTGCGGTTGTAATTGGGCGCCTCGAGCTTGGAGTAGAAGCCGGACAGGTCCAGATTGGCCGCATCGCTCGGGCGGAACTGCACGTTGATCAGGCCACCAGTGCGCTTGCGCTCCTGCTCAAAAAACGCCGAGCCGATGTCATGGGGAACCCAGACGTTGGCGAGGTCGGGGTGGGCCTGAGCAAGATTGCTCAAGGGGTTGATCTGGTCGTACCCGAGGATCTCGGTGCCGTCGCGGCGCAGATGACGGTCCTCGTAGAAGCCCTGGGCCAGCACGCCGAAGTTGGAATCGGGGTCCTTCCAGCTGACGAGCGCGCTGAACTGCGGGTCGGTCTTGCTCGGCAGGTCCGCATAGACCACACCCGCCGACGCTTCGACCGTAAAGGGCTTCCTGAAATCGTCGAGCGGCTTGCGGGTCACGATGTTGACCGAGCCCGCGACGCCGCCTTCGACCAGGCTAGCCTCAGAGCTCTTCTGCACCACCACGCGGCTGACGAGCTCCGATGGCAAGAGCGTGTAGCTGACGCTGCGGCCGACCGTGCCGGTCTGGTCGAGCACGAACCAGTCGCCGGAGGCGACGTTGTGGCCGTCGATCAGCGTTTGCGTGAGGCTGGGTCCGGTCCCCCGCAGGCTGACGCGATCGTTCTCGTCGAAGCCGCCTTCGTTCGCGCCGGCGGAGCTCACGGTGATGCCGGGAACGCGCTTCAGCGAGTCGGCGACGTTCTTGTCGGGCATCTTGCCGATGTCTTCGGCGGTGACCACATCGACGACCGCGGTCGCCTTCTTCTTGAGCGTCAGCGACTCCTCGAGCGAGGCACGAATGCCCGTAATCACCACTTCCTGGAGTTGGTCACCCTGTGCAGACGTTGCGCCTGCGGCCTGCGCCTGCTGCGCGTGCAGCGTCTGGTCGCGCCCGAACAACGCCATGGCGACTGCGGTTCCGATCAAGGTCGACCGTGCGATTCTCATGATTTACCCACCCCGGATGTTTGTCGTTAGCCTGTGCACGTGGACAAAGCCCCCTGCATCCCCGCGAGACCTCCGGAGCGCGCGTGCGGGGCGCTCCCGAGTGGTCCTTATGGCCGGACCAGTTACATGCCAATATAGTACCAATATGCAAGAAACGCTATACCCTTGCATACCAAAGGCAGTCATGGTCTTTCTTGCCATTAAAAACAGCTAATTACGAATGTCTGTGTCTTCTTCCTGGCAACCGACTGGTACTATAGTGGTAGCATGACGTCTCTCGCAGCACCGCTCGGAGAAGCACCTTGACGCTGCTGTCACAGACGGTCGGCAAACTGGACGAACGAAGCAGCCTGCCGCTCTACCAACAATTGCAGCGCGCGCTGCGCCAGGCCATCGAGACGCGCGTGTTGGGTCCGGACGATGCGCTGCCGCCGGAGCGCGAGCTGGCCGAGGATTTCAGCGTTTCGCGCATCACGGTACGCAAGGCCATCGAGGGACTGGTCGGCGAGGGGCTGCTCGTGCGCCGTCAGGGCTCGGGCACCTTCGTGCTCGCGCGCGTCGAGAAGAATTTCTCCAAGCTCACCTCGTTCTCCGAGGACATGCGCGCGCGCGGACGCAATCCGCGCAGCGTCTGGCTGCGCAAGGCGGCCGGTACGGTGACGCCGGAAGAAGCGCTCACGCTGCGCGCGAGCCCCGGCACACCGGTGTACCGCTTCCACCGCATCCGCTTCGCGGACGATGCGCCGATGTCGCTCGAGTACGCCACGATCCTCGCCTCCTGCCTGCCGTCGCTCGAGTCGGTCGAGTCATCTCTGTATGCGGCGCTCGAGCGCGCCGGCAATCGTCCGGTGCGCGCGCTGCAACGGCTGCGCGCGGTGCTGTTCACGGCCGAGCAGGCCGAGCTGCTGCAGGCGAAGGAGAGCGACGCGGGCCTGCTGGTCGAGCGCCTCGGGTTCCTGCAGGACGGGCGCGCCGCCGAGTTCACGCAGTCCTTCTATCGTGGCGATATCTACGACTTCGTCGCCGAGCTCAGCATCGCCACGTGAGCAGAAATCCCGCGAGCACGCGCATGTACAGCGAGACGGCGCAGGCGCCCGCCGTGGTGAGCGCGCAGCTCGCCGCCAACGCGGCGCGCGTCGCGCGCCTCGCCGAGCGGCTGCGGCAGACGCCGCCGCGCGCGGTGCTCACCTGCGCGCGCGGCAGCTCCGATAACGCCGCCACGTTCGCCCGCTACCTGATCGAGACGCGCCTGGGTGTCCTCACCTCCTCGGCCGCCCCCTCGGTTAGCTCGGTGTACGAGGTCACGCCGGATCTCGTGGGCACGGTGATGATCGCGATCTCGCAGTCGGGCGCCAGCCCGGATCTGCTCGCCGCGGTGAGCCGCGCGCGCAGCCACGGCGCGCGCATCATTGCCATGGTGAACGCGGAGAGCTCGCCGCTCGCGCGGCTCGCCGACGACCTGATTCCGCTCGGCGCCGGACCCGAGCTGAGCGTTCCCGCTACCAAGTCTTATCTCGCCTCGCTCGCCGCCGTCGTGCAGCTGGTCGCGAGCTGGGCGAATGACGCGCAGCTCGCGGCCGCCCTCGAGGACGCGCCGCGCGCGCTCGAGCGCGCCTTCGAGCTCGACTGGAGCGCCGCGGTCACGAGCCTCGCGACGGCCAACAACCTGTACGTGATCGGACGCGGCCTCGGTCTCGGGATCGCGCAGGAGGCGGCGCTGAAGCTCAAGGAGACCTGCGGG
>DATBCI010000309.1:0-6742 GCA_036270555.1 Burkholderiaceae bacterium | reverse complement strand
AGGTATTCGGGGTTGCCGCCGCGCACGGCGATCGGCAGGGCCTGCTCTATCAGGTCCAGCGCCGCCTCGCGCTCGCCGAGCCTGAGCCGCACGCGCGCCTGCAGCGTCAGGATGAACGCGAGGTCCGGGTGGCGCGAGCCCGCCACGCCCTGGCGCAACGCGAGCGCGCGCTCCAGCACCTGGCGCGCGTCGGCGTCGCGGCCCAGCTGCACGTCGACGTAGGCGAGCAGGATCAGGCTGCGGTAAGCGGGGCCGGCTGGAGTGCCGAGCGCTTCGTAGCCGGCGACGGCGCGCCGGGCCTCCGGCAGCGCGTCGGCGCAGCGGCCCAGCCCACACAGGGTCCTTGCATGCACCATCCGCATCATGACGACCAGGTCGTCTTTGGCCGGCCCATCGGCTTCGTAGAGCGAAAGCGCCCGCTCGACGAGCGGCAGGCCCAGCTCGTACTGCCCGAGCGAGGCGTCGATCGCCGCCAGGTTGTTCAGGCCAACCGCCATCGCCTGCCCGCGGACGCCGGGCTTGGCGCGCCCGATCGCCAGCGCCCGCTCGATCGACTCGCGCGCTTGCGCGTACTGGCCGAGCGATTGCTGGTCGACGGCGATCTGATTCAGGGCCAGCGCGAATTCGATGCTGTCGGCACCCTTCGTGGCCCTGACGGCCTCGCCGTTGGTCCGGTCCAGGTCGAGGGCCTCCTGGAAGTTCCCGCTCTCCCGGTTGATCGAGGCCAGCAGGCGGCGCGCCGCCGCGAGAC
This sequence comes from Burkholderiaceae bacterium, assembly GCA_036270555.1. GTDB lineage: Bacteria > Pseudomonadota > Gammaproteobacteria > Burkholderiales > Burkholderiaceae_F > VBCK01. The sequence continues at coordinate 5,991 of DATBCI010000309.1, read as the reverse complement.
GGCTGTCATCAGGCCGCAGTCGCTGCTGGCCGATCTGCACGGCGCTGCGCGCGGGCGTCTCGGCGCGCGCCGGGTCGCCCAGTTGGTAGTAGGTCGCGGCCAGGTAATAAAGTCCGATTCCGAGCTGCAGGTCCCCGGGCGGCAGCAGCCGCTGCCCGGTCTCTACCGCCCGCCGGATCAGCGGCAGCGCCGCCGCGTAATCGCCTTTCGAGAAATCACGTATGCCGTCGTCCAGCGCCGCCTTCGCGGCGGGCAGGCCGTCCTCGCGGGACGATGCGCCGTGCGGAACCAGGGCGAGGCTCAGCAGCGCGATGAACGCGCCAAAACGACGGCGCCAAGGCAGCCCGCCCAGGCCGGTCACTCGGCGGCCTTCAGTCCGCTCTTGATGCGCCAGTGCAGGCCGATGGCGAGGTCGCGCACCGGATCGAGCGAGAAGCGCTCCCGTTCCTGCGGCTTGAGGCTTTCGTGGATCAGGTGCTTGATGTCGGTCACGACGCCACCGCTCTCAGCGAAGTAGCCGTGCCCCAGGAAATCGGTGCTGGCGGTCGACGCGTCGACCGTGTCGAGCTCCGGCATCACGACGATGTTGCTGCCGCTTTCGCCCAGCCGGCGGTATCCGCCGTGCACCTTGCGCGACGCGACCAAGGCCTTGTCGTTGCTCGACGCGTACAGCGTCACGCGCGGCCCATGCCCGAGGATCACGGGTGCGATCTCGCGCCGGAACACGTCGGCGTCCACATCGGGCGCGGCCAGCACGAGCTGGGTGAATGCGCGCCGCTTGGATCGGTCATCGTCGAGCAGAGCCTTGTAGCCGCGCGTCAGCACGCGGTTGCCCATGCTGTGCCCGATCAGATAGATGGGCGCTCCGGGCGCGACCGTAGCGAGGGAGGCCAGCACTGCCTTCATGTCGCTGATGGCCCATTCGGCGCTCTGCTCGTCGAACGTGTACTCGGCCAGGTCGGCGCGCGAAGGCCACGAAAAGGCGACGGTCGCACCGGCGAAGTTCAGATCGTAGGCAAACTGGCCAGCCCGGCACGCGGCGTCGGCGAAGCTCGTGTTGTAGCCGTGGATGAAGACCAGGATGCCCGGGTTGCTCAGGCCCGCAGCCTGCTTGGCGATCTCCGCCCGCCAGGCCGTCTCATCCATCGCCCGCAGCGACTGCAGCAGGATGTGCTTGTTCGGATCGGCGCGGAACTGCAGGCGCAGGATCGACGGGGTCTCCATGCTGCCGCGCTTGTGCGTGGCGGGAATCGTCACGTTGGCAGCGCCGAACACCAGTGTGCCGCGGCCTCCGCCGAAGTGCTCGTCCGGAGCATCGCTCTCGGTCTTCTGGCGATCGGTCGCGTAGTACACGCGCATCACCCGGTAGCGCCCGTTTTCCTCGCCCTCGGGCGCGCGCTCGACCGGTCCCGGCGCTGGCGTAACGGAGACGGATCCGGGCGCGAGCACGCGCTCGATCACATTGAGCAGTCCGGTGTCATCGCCGCGGGTCGACTCGGCCGCCAGCGCGCGCGCCTGCTCGTCGGTCAGCGTCACGGCCAGGCTTCGCTCCTCGGCGACGGTGTCGCCACACAGCTCCGCATCAAACGGGGAGCCGTAGACCTTCTGCGCGCTGTGGTCCCAGAAGTGCGCGTTCGCGAGTGCGGCGCCCAACTGCGGCGCGAAACCGTTCGCATCGGCGCCGTCCACTCGCAGTTTCAGGTGGAGCGTGCGCGTGACGTCGAGCGTCGTGCCGCGTACGCACAGATCGAAATCGGCTGCCGCCGCGCCGACGGCCTGCAGCGTCAGCGCGAAGCCGAGCAGGATGGTTACAGGGTGTTGGTTCTCGTGGCGGCGGCGGCACACGGAGGATCGGGAGCCTGCCAAGGGTCGGATTCGCTGAGGGGGACAGAGCCGGTCCATTTTGCGTCCTGGCGGGCTGCCGGGTCCATTCGGGAACTACCCCATTTCTAAAACGTCCCGGCTGGGCAACAATCGCCGTTCTCGAATGCACGGCGACGATCGTGCCTCAGTATAAGGAGTCATGCATGCGTAGGAGGACACTTGCGTCCAGCCTGATTCGAACCTTCTGGTCGACGGCCGTGTCGGCAGTGCTGGGCATCGCAGCACCGGCCCCGGCCTGGTCCCAGGCTGCGCCGGCTCAGCCTTCGCCCGAGGCGCTGAAGGCGGCGCAGGCAGCCTGTGCCGCCGATCTGCAGAAGTTCTGCTCTGGCGTGCAGCCGGGCGGCGGCCGCATCCTGGCCTGCCTGAAACAGAATCGGGAGCAGATTTCGACCGGCTGCAAGCAGGCGGTCGTGAACGCGCTGCAGGGCGCAGGAGGCGTCGGCGCCGGCGCGCCGCCTGCGGCTGCGCCATCGCAGCCTCCCGCCGCGGCTCCGGGCCCATCCAGCGACGTGGCGCCGGCCGGGTCGACGGCCGCTTCGAACGCTGCGACGCCCGCTGCGGCGAGCGCGCATCCGGTCGCGCACGTCGCCAGCGGCACACCGCGCTACTTCCAGCTGAAGCGGATGAGGGCGGCCCTGAAGGATGGCGACCAGGAAAAGATGCTCGTCTACACGCTGCTGGCTCCTGAGGACTGGACCCTGGTCGGCGGATTCACCAACAAGCCCGATCCAGGCAGCTGCTTCTCCGACATGATCGAGGTGCGCGGGGCCGTGAAAACTCCGGACGGCACCTCCGGCATGGGAGTGGCGCCACGCTCCTCCTTCCGCTGGGCGGACGATCCGGCGATGCGACAGCAGATGGAGCAGCGCGACCGGTTCGATGCGAAGTACAAGCTCGTGGACTGTCCGATCAAGGCGCCGATGCACGCGGCCGACTTCCTGCGCGAGAACCTGGTCTGGAAGTTCCACAAGGACAAGCCGCAGGTAACGGCCGAGCCGTTCCCCGAGCTCGAGCGGCTGGTCCGCGGCCAGCTGGGCCTTGGGCCACAGGGCGACGGTGCGACGCGGGTCGAGGCCGCGCGCGTGCGCACCTCCACCACCAACGATCAGGGCGCTGCGGTCGAAGAATGGTGGTCGGGGGTCGTCGTCGTGCGTACTTTCCCGGTCGCCGCACGCGGCGTGGGCTACAACTGGCACGCCGAACAGGTCACCGTCTTCCAGGCTCCCAAGGGGGAACTGGATGGCTACGACAAGCTGTCCCGGGTCATGGCGACCAGCATTCGCTTCGATCCCCAATTCCAGGCCTGGAGCGACGGCCTGATCGGGAAGGCCACTGCCGCGAGGGCCGAAGAGCTCAGGAAGCAGAACGCGATCATCACCCAATTCCAGCAGCACGTTGTCGAGACGATCCAGGGCGTGACCGCCAACCAGCAGACGGGTTCCTTGCAGGCCGCTTATGGGGCCGACCAGGGCATCCGCGGCGTGCAGACCTTCCGCGATCCGTCCAGCGGCCGCACGGTCGAGCTCAGCAACCTGTACGACCACGCCTGGGCGAACGGCAACGACCAATACATCGTGACCGACGATCCCAACTTCAACCCGAACGGACAGGTCAACGGCAACTGGGGCGAGTTGCAGCCGGTGCGTCCGCAGCCGTAAGCGGGATCGCCGCGGCGCGCGCTAAGCAACGACCTCCGCTCGCTCGCACCACGTGCCGCGCGTCGTTGCTACCCGGGGTTCGTTAAACAGCGATTAGAAGTCGCCGACCTTGGGCTCGCCCTGAGTTCCCTGCCAGAGCGCCATGAATTCGCTCCGGGCCGCCTCCGCTTCCGCGGCATGCCCCGCCGCGCTCTCGGCCTCGGACAATCCGAGCAGCAATCGCGGATCGCGCGGCGAAAGGCGCAGTCCTTCCCGGAAAGTACTCTGGGCGTCCGCCGTGTCACCACGCTGCAACAGCAGCGCGCCGAGGCTCTCACGCACCGGGTAGAACCAGGGGGGAGGTTCGCCGTACGGCAGCCCGTCCTGTATCCGTACAGCGTCGCGCAGCAATTCGGTCGCCTGCGCGAGTTGACCTCGCGCCTGCGCCAGACGTGCGCTGAGGATCGCCGTTGCGAGCCCGATCGTTTCCCTATTCTCAATAGTCCGCAGCGTCTCGGCTGAGTGTTCGACGTCGAGGCTGCCACTGGACTCGAGGGGCCGTGGCACGAGTGCTGCCTCGCCCTGCAGCGCCTTGAGCTCATTGTCCGCTCGATCGAGTCGTCCCTGCGAGGTGAAGGCGAGGCCGCGGCCGAAGTGCCAGAAACCGCTTGCGGCGTGCGCGTCTTCCGCAGTGGGCTCAGGAAAGGAGAGCACGTCCTCCCAGGCATGGAAGCGCAAGAGTACGGACAGCGCGCGCGTCGGATCGCCACTGATGCCCTTGCAACCCGGTGCCGACTGACGAGCACGCTGCTCGTTGCCCACCATCATGTAGGCGTAGGTGATGAAAGCGCCGTAGTGACCGCCACCGCACATGGGCCGCGCCTTGGGATTGTCGGCGATCACGTAGTCGAACGCATGCTGCAGCGAATGTTCGTTGGCTTCGATCGCGGACGCCCAGTCACCTATGCGCAGATAGATGTGAGCAGGCATGTGAACCAGGTGGTTTTCGGCTGGCTCCATCGGCAACATCGCAAGCCGGTGCGCGACGTCGAGGGCTCGCCCCGGATCCGGGCTCGCCTCGACGGCATGGATGTAATAGTGCAGCAGCCCTATGTGTCCTGGGTCCCGCTTGAGGTCATGCTCGAGCAGCTCCACCAACTCCGTCGTATCGGGTCCAGGCTGGCCATCGTTGCTCCACAGTTGCCACGGATGCAGGTCCATGATGGCTTCGGCATACAGCGCCGCCGCGTCGGCGTCGTTTGGGTGAGCATGCACGAGGCCACGCATCGCGTCGCGATAGGCAGCCGCCAGTTTGTCGTAGTCGGGCTTGTCAACGGAGCTGTAGCGGGCGCTCAGCGCTTGTATGTACTCGCGCTCTTCGGCTGTGGCGCGTCCCTCGGCGAGGAGCCTGGCACGCTCCATCGACGCCGCGGCTATCCCCGTGTTCTTGGGTTCCGGTGGGTAGTTGATGTTCGGACCCACGGCGAGCGCAATGCCCCACCAGGCCATGGCCAACGATGGGTCCAGCCGCGCCGCCTCACGGAACGCGCGCTCCGCCTCGTCGCCTTCGTAGGCAAAAACCAACGTGAGACCACGATCAAAGGCAAACTGCGCTGCGGGGATATCGGTGGAAACGACGTGATGCACGTAGGTGTAGGACTTGGTCGCCGTCGCGACCGCGCCGCGCGTCTGGGCATCACCGCTGATCGCGCAAAGGACGATCGACGCCCCTAGGGTGGCAATGGGAAGCGCCAGCCTGAGTTTCAACATCGGTCAGGCCGAGGTCTAGGGGCCGACCAGCCGCGAACGGATCTTGATCTCGTGCGTGAGCGTCTGGTGGACCGGGCACTTTTCGGCAATCTGCATCAGACGTTCGCGCGCCGCTTCCGGCACCTCGCCTTCGATCGAGATCTCGCGGGTGATCTCGTCGATCCGGCCCTCTAGAGTCTCGCAATCGGCGCAATCCTGGGCGTGAACCTTCCGATGCGACAGGCGCACGGAGAAACGCCCGGCCGCGATCCCCTTGCGTTCCGCATACAGGCGCATCGTCATCGACGTACAAGCGCCAAGGGCCGCCAGGAGGTAGTCGTAAGGGGTCGCCCCGACGTCTTCACCTCCGGCCGCGACCGGCTCATCGGCTATCAGCAGATGGCGGCCCGCGCGCACGCTCTGTACGAGGTGCCCGGTGCGCGCTTCGCTCACCTCCACCACCTCCGCCGGCAGCGCGGCGCCCTCATCGGCCACCGGCAGATAGCGCGACGCCCACGCCGCCACGACATCGGCGAGGTAGGCCGCATCCTCCCGCCGGCTCACCAGGTGATCGGCCGTATCGAGCGAGAGAAAGCTCTTGGGGTGCCGCGCCGCGGCGAAGATCGTGCTTGCGTTGTCGATGCTGACGATCTCGTCGCGCGGCGCGTGGCATACCAGGAGCGCTTTTCTCAGGTTTGCCACGCCATCGAGGATATTCTGC